>JBEBVW010000062.1:0-11786 GCA_040392565.1 Aeromicrobium sp.
GGCATCGTGCGGGCTGCGCGTCATACGCAAGGCAGCCGAGTACAACTGGTCAAGGAACGGCAGCGCATCGGCCTCAAAACGGGCGCTGCGCTGCTCCGGCGTCTCATCGGCGAGACTGAAAGTCGGTTCTTCCTGAGTCATTGCCTCTGAGCCTACTCCGCCGGTCAGACGGGGACGTTCTTTGCACGCAACTGTCATCTCGGTGACCTCCTGTTATCCAGAACGCCACCACGCTGGCGAGTTATTCCGATGACGGCAGAGGATCGATCAATTCGGGACCGTTATTGCGCACGTTGTTGACGGCAGTGGACACCGGATAGGCATCGAGGAGCCCTGGGGCAGCAGGCGTCAACAGTTCCAGAAGTTCGGGCGTCGACTTCGGGGCGGGATCAAGCCAGGTTGACCACGCAGCAGGCTCGACCATCAGCGGCATGCGCTCGTGGATATGCCCCACGGAATCTTCGGCCGTCGTAGTGATGACGGTGAACGAAGTGAGCCATTCATCGGTGACCGAGTTCTTCCAGAACTCATACAGCCCGGCCATCGCCATGACCGATCCATCCTTGGGTCGAATAAAGAACGGCTGCTTGCGCGGTTTGCCCTTTTCATCGAGTTCGCCGGCGTACCACTCGTAGTACCCGTCGGCAGCGACCAGCGCACGCCGCTTGACAAAGGCTCGCTTGAACGATGGCTTCTCGGCCAACGTCTCGGCACGCGCGTTGATCATCCGGTTGCCGATGGATGGGTCTTTGGCCCACGACGGCACTAAGCCCCACTTCGCGACAGTAAGCTCGCGTTGAATCGGACCGCCCTCACTGGCCCGCCCGATGACGATCGGCGCCATCTTGGTCGGGGCCACGTTGTAATCGGCCTCAAGTTCAGCGTCGAGCGTCACGAGATCGGCTTCAAAGGCCTGATTCAACGTCGATGACGTTTGCGAAGTCGCATATCGGCCGCACATATCGCCAGCGTGTCACACCGGACAGACGATTCGGGCGCGCTCAGCCAGTCAGGACGGCAAGTACGTGGCGCAGATCGTCCTCGTCAACTGGCAGCTCCTCGACCCACGTTCGGATCGGGCGGTCAGCATCGGCCAAATCACGGCGCAAGACCATCGCCAGAAGGTGCAGGGTCAACTCGTCGACCCTGGTCCGTTCAGCGAGCACCGCGAAACGACGACTAGTCAGTCCCGCAATGGTTTCGTCACCACCAAAGACCGACTGCAACGCCTCGGACACATCAAGTGACCGCAACGACGATTCGATCTCATGGCCGAACCGCGCCGGCGCAATTTCGATCACAACAAGGACGTGGCGGTGGGCGGCGAGTTCTCCTCTACGCGCCGCCCCCCGGTACACCTCCGCCAACCGCGATCGCAAATGCTCCGGTGTCGCCAGTGAGGTCAACGGATCCTCACACGATTGGTCGGCACACCCCAGTCGGGTGTGCTCGGCCCAGGCGACCGCCGCAGCACGGACGATCGAGAAGGCCGGTTCTGTCCCGATGCGATCGTGAGCTCGCTCCACTTGATCCAAGACCTCGTGGAGCGGAGCTCCCATTCGTGCTGCACTCGCTCCCACCTCGTGTGCAACACCGACTGCATCGGGACCGTCTCCGGTCCCCACCACTTCGTCGAGCAGCGAGTAGTTGATGTCAATTCCACTCATCGCTGCTCTCCTTCCCTTGTGGCGTTCTCACAGATGAGACGAACCCGTTCGTAACTCATGACGCGAAATTCAGATAGTTATTTTGTAGGAGGTCGTCGGAGGGGCGACGTACCCTGTAATTCCGGGAGTGGAGAACCATCATGGCTGGCCCAAAATGACTGGCACTGTCACAGAGGCATTGGGCCTTGACGCGCCGTCAGACGCCGATCTGATCGCTGCAGTCCGCGGCGGCGACAACGCTGCATATGGCGCGTTGTTCGACCGTCACCGCGAGGCTGCGAACCGGCTTGCTCGCCAACTGGTGCGAGGCCCCGATGCCGATGATCTCGTGGCCGAATCGTTCACTCGCGTCCTAGTGACACTGCAACAGGGCAAAGGTCCTGACGAATCATTCCGTGCCTATTTGCTTACCGCGATGCGTCGATTCCACATCGATCGCATTCGAGCAGGCGCACGCGTGCACTCCACCGGAGACGAACGAGAACTCGATCGCACTGTCGAGTGGGTCGACCCAGCAGAAATGCGATTCGAATCCGGTGCCGCAGCGCAAGCATTTGCCGCACTGCCCGAACGCTGGCAGACCGTGCTGTGGCACCTCGACGTTGAAGGACAGAAGCCGGCCGACGTCGCTCCCCTGCTGGGCATGAGCGCCAACAGCGTGTCCGCCCTCGCCTACCGCGCTCGCGAAGGACTGCGACAGTCCTATCTGCAACAACACCTCGGTGTCGAGCAACGCGAGGCGTGCCGCAATACCACCGACAAACTGGGCGCGTTCGTGCGCGATGGATTGTCGACGCGCGACAGCGTCAAGGTTGAGGCCCATCTCGATGAGTGCGCGCGCTGCATGGGGCTCTACCTCGAACTTCGTGAGGTCAACAGCAATCTCGCGGCCTGGCTGGCTCCTGCTTTGCTGGGTGCGGCCGCTACGGGCTACCTGGCCGCAACTAGCGCTGCCACTGCCGCCGGATCAGCAGGTGCGCTCATTGCACTCAAGGGCGGCCTCACTCATGCGCTGACGCCGATCAAGGCGCTGGGCCCTGCCGGCACCACCGCCGCAGCTGGCGTCGCCACGATCGCCGTCGTCGCGACAGTCGCAGTGTCCACAGCTGGTTCTGACGATAAGACCGAAGCGGCCGCCGACCACCGACCTTCTGGCACACCCTCGGCGTCTGCTCCGGCCGACATCGATCCCACGCCGACGACGCCGACACCCACCGAATCGCCGGTAGAGCCAACACCGACTCCCACTTTGACCACCGACACAGACTCCGGCACCTCGGAGAACATCGTTCAGCCGACGCCTCGACCCACGACCGACACCCCGGATCCAAAACCCACGGCACCCAAGCCAACGCCCACAACGCCCAAGCCAACGCCCACAACACCCAAGCCCACTCCCACGGCTGGCGATGGGCTTCTCGACATCGACATCCTGGGCATCCACTTGGGAACGCTGGGCGGCGGCCAACTGATCTCTATCGGCCTGACGTACTCCGACAGCCCGGCTGTGGTGATCTTGCGCTACGACGAACCGGTTGCGTTGATCGGCACCTTGACGCCCGGCTGGACGTGCTACCGCAACAACACCGTGATCCGATGCGTCGGCGCCAGCAAGGGAATTCCGCTGCAAGTGGTCGTGAAGTCCGCTGGGCGGCCGTTGGTTTCGCTCGGCACGGTATGAATGATCTATGACCGTATTGCGGGTGATCGCGCGTCCGATGTTGGCTTCGATGTTCATCTACGGCGGGGCGTCCGCTCTGAAAAGCCCAGGTAGACGCGCTGAAAAGGCCCAACCTGTGGCCGATGCCATCTCCCAGGCAGCCAATGTGCCGGTCGACGGCGCCACGGTAGTCCGCGCCAATGCGGCCGTGCACCTCGTTGCCGGGCTCGGCTTGGCCACCGGCCGGTTCCCGCGCCTCTCGGCCATGGCGTTGGCCGCCACGATGCCACCCACCACCTACGCGGGCCATCAGTTCTGGAATGAAACCGATCCGGCGCAGCGAACCAACCAGACCATCCATTTCCTGAAGAACGTGGCGATGACTGGCGGCCTGCTGCTCAGCACACTGGATCCAGATCCGAAAAAAGAAGGCATCGCTCACCGCGTCGTCACCAAGTCGAAGTAGGTACGCCCATGGCGACAGTCCTTCTGGTTCGGCATGGCCGCACCACAGCAAATGCAAGCGGAGTCCTCGCCGGCCGAACGCCCGGCGTGCTGCTTGATGATGTCGGACAATCTCAGGCCGAAGCCACCGCGACTCGTCTGAAGGCTCTTCCCCTCGCCGGAATCATCACAAGCCCGATGGAGCGATGCGTCCAGACGGCCGAGGCACTCCTCAGTTCGCGACCAGAGTTCACTCAGGTAGTCGACGAGCGACTGACCGAATGTGGCTACGGGTCGTGGCAGGGACGCCCGCTCGCTGAGTTGGCGAAGGAAGAGCTGTGGAAGGTCGTGCAGCGCCATCCGTCCGCTGCACACTTTCCCGATGGTGAGTCACTCCTCGATATGCAGTCGCGGGCTGTGGCTGCCATCCGCGAGCACGACGCGTCATTTGGCGATGACGACGTTTGGGTTGCCGTCAGCCACGGCGACGTCATCAAATCGATCCTCACCGACGCGCTAGGCCTCCACTTGGACCTGTTCCAGCGCATTCACGTCCATCCGGCCTCTGTTTCGATCATCAAGTACGGCAAGCACCGTCCCGACGTCTTGGCCATGAACACTTCCGCCGGTGATCTGTCCTGGCTGGCTGCTGCTCGCGATGCGGATGCTCCGGTTGGTGGCGGTGCCGGGCCGAGCACAAACTCATAGGCTGGTGACCATGCCCTCTGTCGTGCACCGCTTTGACTGGCCCGACCGTTTCGTCGTCGGTACCGTCGGCGTTCCCGGCCAGCGCACTTTCTTCCTTCAGGTCCGCGACGCCGACGATCTCATCAGCGTCAAAGTGGAAAAGGAACAGACCGCCGCCTTGGCTCAACGGATCGACGAAGTACTCAACGATCTGATGGAGACTGACGGCAATCGGTTCAGCATTCCCGCCGATTCGGCACCCGAACTCGAAGACATCGATCCGCTCGACGAACCGATCGATGAGCAATTCCGCGTGGGTGTCATGAGTTTGGGCTGGGACCCCTCCACCGCGCAGGTCATCATTGAGGCTTTTCCGCTCATCGAGGTCGATCCCGATCAGCTGACTATCGAGGAAATCGACGATCTCGAGCCCGAGGAAGTGCTGTTGGTTCGAATCCCTGTGGGCACCGCGCGCGCCTTCTCCAAGCGCACCAGGGACATCGTCGCCGGAGGTCGTCCTTTGTGCACGCTGTGCGGTGAGCCGATGGACGCCGATCACGTGTGCGATCTGCCCGACGGATTTCGGTGACCAGCACTCTTGAGCTGACCGGACGCCTTCTGTCGGCTTCGAATGCGACCTTCGTCGGAGAACTCGACGGCGGGCTCACCGTCGTCTACAAACCGGTCGCTGGTGAACGTCCGTTGTGGGACTTTCCCGACGGCACCTTGGCCGGACGAGAGATTGCAGCCTTCGTCGTTTCCGAAGTGCTCGGCTGGAATGTGGTGCCCCGAACGTGGTGGGGCGAGGGACCGCACGGACCCGGAATGCTGCAGGAGTGGTGCGAATCGGACGATCACGGGGCCGTCGATCTTGTTCCTGCCGGAGACACACCACCCGGATGGCGCCACGTGATCGACGGCGTTGGCGCCGACGACCAGCCCGTTGCCCTGATCCACGAGGACTCACTGCCACTTCGCCAGATGGCAGTATTCGACATCATCACCAACAACGCCGACCGGAAGGGTGGTCATGTCCTGTCAATGCCCGACGGTCACCGCTACGGAGTCGACCACGGCCTGACGTTCCATGCCGACCACAAACTCCGCACCGTGTTGTGGGGCTGGATCGATCAGCCGCTCAGCGAGAACGAGATCGCCGGTGTTGCACGCGTGCGTCATGCGCTCGACGCCGATCTAGCCACAGCACTCGGCGAACTCATCACTGCAACCGAAATCGACGCCACGCGAGACCGCTGCGATCGCCTCCTGGCCCACCCACAGTTCCCGGCCCCGTCGGGCCCGATGCCAGCAGTTCCGTGGCCCCCGTTCTGATCCCATAGGGTAGGCGCGATGTCGAAACCGTTGCCGTGGCTCGCGCCACACCGCACCACGCCGTTCACTGGCGCGATCTTGGTCCCTGGGTCAAAGTCGCTCACGAACAGAGCCCTCCTCCTTGCCGCCATTGCTGACCGGCCGTCCGTTCTGTCGCGCCCCTTGGGTTCGCGCGATACCAATCTGATGGCCACGGCCCTGACCGCGCTGGGAGCAACTGTGCGGCGCGATGGCATGGAGTGGACGATTTCACCCATCGGCGACGGCGTAACGGGCGATGTCGAGGTCGACTGCGGCCTTGCCGGAACCGTCATGCGGTTCGTCCCCGCGCTAGCCGCGCTCGGTTCAGCGAATGTCACCTTTGATGGCGATGACCAGGCGCGGGTTCGACCGATGAAGGTCACCATCGAGAGCCTGCGTGGCCTCGGTGTCACGATCGACGACGGCGGACGCGGCACACTGCCGTTCACCGTCAAGGGCACCGGCGAAGTCGTCGGTGGTTCTCTTGAGATCGACGCTTCGGCCAGCAGCCAGTTTGTGTCAGCCCTCCTTCTCGCCGCTCCGCGCTTCGTCGACGGGCTTGATCTGCGCCATGTCGGAGATCGAATGCCGTCGCAGCCGCATGTGGACATGACGGTGAACGCACTGCGTCGTCGCGGTATCGCAATTGCCACCGCTCCTGGTCACTGGCAGGTCGCCCATGGAACCGTCGAAGCCCTCGACGTCGCGATCGAACCGGACTTGTCGAATGCCGGCCCGTTCATCGCCGCAGCCCTCGTCACTGGCGGCGAAGTCACGATCCGCAGTTGGCCAGCCAACACCGATCAGGCCGGCGACCGCTGGCGGGATATCGCTGTCGCCTTCGGTGGAACGGCTGAGCGTCACGGCGATGACATGGTTTTCAGCGCCTCCGGCCCACTGCGCGGCGTCGAACTCGATCTGAGCGACGTTGGTGAGCTCACCCCCGTGGTGGCTGCGATCGCTGCGCTGGCTGAAGGCACCACGACGCTGACCGGAATCGCGCACCTGCGTGGGCACGAAACTGATCGCCTCACCGCGTTGGCGACCGAGATCAATCGACTGGGCGGCAACGTCACCGAGACCGACGACGGCCTCATCATTGAACCCCGGCCGCTGCATGGTGAGACGTTTTTGACGTATCACGACCACCGCATGGCGCACGCCGCCGTAGTCCTGGGCCTAAAAGTTCCGGACCTGCTGGTCGAGAACGTCGTCACCACGGTCAAGACCTACCCCAACTTCGCTCCCGTGTGGGAACGGGCGATGACGAACTGATGTCCGGATCCCACTGATGGCCGGCCGCAGGGGTGGCATGCGCCACGACGACGATCACGAAGCCTTCGACCGTCCACGTCGGCGCACTCAACCCCGCACGAAAGTCCGCCCCAACTACGACGACGCCGAAATCGCTCGTGTCGTCACCATCGACCGCGGCCGCTATACCGTCCATCTTGATGACGGGACCGTGCTGACGTCGGTCAAGTCACGCAATCTTGGCCGCAAAGGCGTGGTGGTCGGCGATCGAGTGCGAGTTGTCGGCGACCTGTCTGGCGACCGGGACACTCTTTCGCGCATCGTCGAAGTTGAAGACCGCACCACCGTGCTGCGTCGGACGGCCGACGATGACGATCCCATTGAACGCATCATCGTCGCGAACGCCGACCAGTTGATGGTGGTTGCCGCACTCGCCGATCCCCCGCCGCGCCCAGGTTTGATTGACCGCTGCCTAGTCGCGGCATTTGACGCCGGCATGAAACCCATCGTGTGTCTGACGAAGGCCGATCTCGCAGATCCCACTGAAGTTCTAAGTCAGCTCGAGCCATTGGATGTCACAGTTCTGGTGACTCAACGCGGGGACGATCTAGCAGCAATTCAAGCCGCGCTCGCCAACGTCACAACCGTGCTCGTCGGACACAGCGGGGTGGGCAAATCGACGCTGGTCAATGCCCTAGTTCCCGATGCTCATCGCCTCACCAGCCACGTCAACGAGGTGACGGGGCGCGGTCGCCACACGTCAACGTCGGCGATCAGCTTGGACCTCCCAGACGGCGGACGAATCATCGATACGCCCGGCATCAGGTCGTTCGGCTTGGCGCATGTCGAACCCGATCATCTGATCCGCGCCTTCCCCGATTTGCAGGAGTTTGCTGCCGATTGCCCGCGCGCTTGCACCCACAGCGCTGAGGAGCCGGAGTGCGGCCTCGATACTGCGGTGGCCAATCATCTGCTCCCGGCTCCACGGGTCGACTCGTTCCGGCGTATCTGGGCCAGCCGCGATCAGTTGGCCTGATCCCGGTGGGGCAGCCAGAATCCTAGGGATTTCAGCCGTAGCATGTGGCCATGGCCCCTGATGACACGCGGCCGGCATATACCGACGATCTGCGCCTTGCGCACGTTCTGGCAGATGCCGCCGACAACCAGACCATGGACCGATTCGGTGCTGTTGATCTGAAGATCTCCACCAAGCCGGACATGACGTATGTGACCGAGTCTGATGAGGCAGCCGAGGAGGCTATCCGTCGAACCCTCAAATCCAGCCGGCCACGCGATTCGGTCCTGGGCGAAGAGGCTGGCGAGACCACCGGAACCGGCGAATCGCGCGGACGCCGCTGGATCGTCGATCCGATTGATGGCACCTCCAACTTCGTTCGCGGTGTCCCGGTGTGGGCCACGCTGATTGCTTTGGAGGACGAAGGCGAGATCGTCGCCAGTTGCGTCTCCGCGCCCGCGTTGGGCCGCCGCTGGTGGGCGTCGAAGGGCGGCGGTGCGCACACCGGCAAGTCCCTGATGAAGTCCCGGCAGATGCGGGTTTCAGAGGTTTCACGACTTGAAGACGCCTCCTTGTCCTACGCCTCACTGGGCGGCTGGGAAGAAATCGGCAAGTCTCAGGCCATGCTGGCGCTGCTGCGACGCTGCTGGCGCACGCGCGCGTTCGGCGATTTTTGGTCGTACATGTTGCTGGCCGAAGGGGCGATCGATATCGCCGCCGAACCGGAACTGAAGATTTGGGATATGGCCGCGCTCGACATCATCGTTCGCGAAGCCGGCGGCCGATTTACCAGCCTGGCCGGAGAGCCCGGGCCGTGGGGTGTCAATGCGCTCGCCACCAATGGCCTGCTGCACGACGACGCGATGGCGTATGTCGGACACTTCCCCGATTCGCCTGACGGGCCCGGCGAAGGCTGGGGTGACGAACCTGAAGACGCTCCCCCGCCGCCGCCGGACCCCGAGTCGAATATCCGGCCGTTTGACTTCGATCGACGCTAGCCGCCCCATGTGATCGGCGTTACAGTCTCCGCATGGTTCAGGTTCGCGACGTATTAAGCAGCAAGGGCAACGGCGAGGTCTTCACGGTCTCGCCCGACGCCACCATTTCCGACCTGCTTGACGCGCTGGCAGAACACAACATCGGCGCGCTCGTCGTCAGTAATGACGGCGTAGATGTGCTCGGCATCGTGAGCGAGCGCGATGTGGTGCGCAAACTGCGCGGGATGGTCGACGCGGGATCGGTACCGGTGTCGCAGATCATGACCACCGAACTACGAGTCTGCAGCCCAGACGATTCCTTTGAATCGCTGCTGAGCACGATGACCGATCATCGTGTCCGCCACGTCCCGGTATTGGAAGAGGGTCGACTCGTCGGCGTACTGAGCATCGGCGATGCGGTAAAACACCGCATGGACCAGTTGTCGTTCGAGCGCGATCAGCTGTCGAACTACGTCGCTGGCGGCTAGGAGCCCTCGGTCAACCACGCGATCAGATCGTCGACGTCTTCCATCGTCGGCTTCGGCAAGGCAGTTTGGCCATGTGCGAAACCAATGCCGGCGTACACCAACAGGCCGGCCCGGGTGCGCGCCTGGCGCGGATCTGCTCCCAACTCAGAGATCGCGTCTTGAACTAGTTCAAAGACGAATTGATCACTGTCCGCGACGGCCCCGGCAACCCGTTCGTCGGTACGCGACCATTCGCGCAGCGTTCGCTGCAGGGCCCACGCGCCGTCATCAATGAGTCCAGCGGTCATTGCACGCAGCCGCTCGTGAGCCGGCAACTCGTTCAACGCGGCCAGTTCAGTGAGCTGCTGGCGGTTTTGGGCACACCACAGTTGCGCAATGGACCCCTTCAACGCCTCCAGATCTGCAAAGTGCCAGTAGAAGCTGCCTTTGGTGACGTTCAAATCGCGACACAGCCGCGCGATAGTCACCGCCCGTGGACCTTCGGTCGTCAGAATCTCGAGGCCACGAACGGCCCAATCATCAGCTGTCAAAGCGCCCGCGCGGGCGGTCGAGGCGGACGGTGTTCTCACATTTCCACCCTAGGTCACCCGAGTGCGCGTCTGATCAGTTGCAGCACTGTGGGATCGGTCGGAAGAAGCCAATGGTTCGCGAAATTGAACCGATTGAGGTCTTGGATATAGATGTTCTTCGCGCCTGCGAACGTGCCGTTGGATGCCGGTTGCACGAGCAGATCGAAACGCGACACCACATTGGTCACGGTCATGTCGTGCGGCGTCAGATCACCCGAGCGCATATCTCGCATGAAATCTGATCCCTGAATAATCTCGCGGCAAGCGCGACACACCGGATCTTCCAGCGGCGCCTCGATCGCGAGCACCAATGGATAGGTGCCGGCGTCACGACTCAACTGTTCGAGTGTGCCGATGAAGGCAATGTTCGTGCCATTCCACATCGGACCAATCGCAACCAGCGAATCGGCGGCGGCATTGGGTGCACTCTGGGCAGCTCGCATGGCGGCCAATGCGCCAACGCCGTGCGCGACGATGTGGATGGGGCGCTGCGGGTGAAGACCGCGTTGCTCGCGAACCAGATCGGCTACCTGAGCTGCCGAGGTATCGATCCCGCCCATTCCCAGTGATGGAAGCGACGGCGCAATCGTGCACCACCCGTCTGCCTTCAACCCTGAGTCGATCGCCGACATCGCCCCTGGTCCAGCGGCGATGTCATGCACAACGATGACCGTCCCGCGGCAGGCGCTGGTCGCATCTGCTGCTGAAACGCCGCACAGCGTGCTGGCGAGAACGGCCAGCATGGCAATCAGGCGTGAAGTGGCGCTTGTCACATTCCTGACCATACCCTAGGGTATGGATCGAAGTCACGCCTAGGAGAACATATGGACCAGGCAGCGGTATCTCGCCGTCGCATGCTGCAGGCCGCCGTCATCGGCGCCACCGGCATCGCTGCCTCGCGAGTAGCTCTCGGCGGCGCGCCGGCCACTGCCCGCGGTCCCCTAGAAGCGCCGCTGATCTTCCACTCCCCTGAGGTTCAGCCATTCGTCGACCCCTTGCCGATCCAGCAACAACTGACCGGCGGACGCTATGACCTTGTCGGGCGCACCACGATGCACCGATTCCACTCGTCGTGGGATCCATCTCCTGCGTTCGCCTACGGCGATGCCACCTATGGCGGGCCGGTACTGGAGAACCAAGCGGATGCTGAAACCCAGTTGACGTTCGACAACCGCCTCGGCGCCCACCCGTTCGCCAAAGACTTCGATTTGTCACTACACGGACCGCAAGCCAGCGATCGGATTGCTCCGCGCAGCGTGCTGCATATGCACGGCGGCGTGACTCCCCCAGAATCAGACGGTCATCCACAGATGATGATCGCGCCAGGCGAACGATTCACCCACCGATTCCCGAACCGGCAACAGGCAGCTGGCCTGTGGTACCACGATCACGCGATGGGGATGACCCGCCTCAACACCTACGCCGGGCTGGCTTCGATGTATCTCCTTCGCGACCGCTGGGACACTGGGCGCGCCGACAATCCACTCGGCCTACCTGCTGGACGCTGGGAAGTTCCGCTCTCCCTGCAGGAAAAGATCTTCACTCGCGGCGGCCAACAGAGCATTCGGTCCACCCGCCTCGTTCCGCAAGGCAGCTGGGAAGGCGGTGCTGTAGGCGACGTCGGCGTGGTGAACGGCGCGGTGTGGCCAGAGCTAGATGTCGACCGTGGTCT
>JBEBVW010000063.1:0-11675 GCA_040392565.1 Aeromicrobium sp.
GGACTTTGTCCCTGAAGTCTGGTGATCGTCAATCTCGTCGCGAAGTACGACGACAGCAGGCCGACCACGTACAGCGGGATCACCGCGATCAAGCCGGCCAGAACGCGCGTGGTGACCAGGAACTGCATCGACGGAATGGCCATCACCTCGAGGGCGTCGACTTCCTCCGAAATACGCATGGCTCCGAGTTGGGCAGTGAAGCCACAACCGACGGTGGCCGCCAGCGCAATACCCGCGACGATCGGTGCGATCTCGCGAGTGTTGAAGTAGGCCGAAACGAATCCGGTGAGTGCCGCAGTGCCTAGCTGATCGAGCGCTGCATAGCCCTGGATGCCGACTTCGGTGCCAGTGAAGAAGCACATCGCGAAGATGACACCGACGGTGCCGCCGATAACAGCCAGCGAACCCGAACCGAGCGTGACCTCAGCGAGCAGGCGCACGATTTCTTTGCCGTAGCGGGCAATGGTGGCCGGAACCGACTTAATGACGCGGATGTAGAACAACATCTGCTGCCCGAGGTTGTCGAGCATGGTGACCGGCGCTTGCGCCGCGGATGCAAAACGAGATGTAGCCATTGGTCACATCCCCTTGGGCGGAACGAGCTGGATGTACATCGCCGAGATGAAGAAGTTGACGATAAACAGCAGCGTGAAGGTGATGACGACCGCTTCGTTCACTGCATCGCCAACGCCCTTGGGTCCGCCCTTGGCGTTCATACCCTTATACGAGGCAACGATGGCAGCGATGAAACCGAAGACGAGAGCCTTGACCATGCCTTGGTACATGTCAGGCAACTGAGCCAACGCGGTAAACGATGACAAGTAAGCGCCTGGCGTGCCGTCTTGCAGCACCACGTTGAAGACGTAGCCGCCTGCGACGCCGACGATCGTGACCATGCCGTTGAGGAACACCGCGACAAGCATGCAGGCCAGAACGCGCGGTACAACGAGCCGCTGGATCGGGTCGATGCCCAGCACCATCATGGCGTCAAGCTCTTCACGAATCTTGCGGGCGCCGAAGTCGGCCGCAATGGCCGAACCAGCAGCACCGGCAATCAACAAGGCACACGCGATCGGTCCGGCCTCGCGCACAACAGCCAAAACTGCCGCCGAGCCAGTAAACGACTGCGCACCGAACTGCTTAATCAGTCCACCGACCTGCAACGCAATAACTGCGCCGAAAGGAATCGAGACGAAGGCGGTGGGAATGATGGTCACCTTGACGATGAACCACGCCTGGATCAGGAATTCCTTGAGCTGGAATGGACGCTTGAAAAGCGCGACCAGCACATCGAGCATGAAGGCGAAGAGGTTACCTGAAACCCTCGCCGGCCCGGTGATGACGTTGGTGGCCACTGTGGAGTTCAGCCTCCGACGACAGCGGTTGCGGCAGACTCTTCAAATGATCCGGGAGGCGGCGTGACGCCGTTCTCGCGGCACCACAGGCCTGGCTCGCGCTGTCCCTTGCGGGGCATCCCGTTGGACGGTTCGATCTGGAACGGCACCGGCGGCAACGGCGGCATCTCAATATGAGCTTCCGAAGCCAACTCGTCGGCGTCCTTCTCCTCCGACATACCGATCGGGCCCACACGCTGAGCGTTCAAGAACTGCGCCACAACCGGCTCAGTGGACGTCAGCAACATTTCGCGAGGACCGAACATCGCCAAGTGCTTGTGATACAGCAGGCCAATGTTGTCTGGAACGGTACGAGTGGAGTTGACGTCGTGGGTCACGATCAAGAACGTGGCCTCAATCTGAGCGTTCAGATCGACGAACAACTGGTTGATGTACGCCGTACGCACCGGGTCAAGACCCGAGTCGGGCTCATCAATCAGCAGAATCTCCGGATCGAGCACCAGCGCACGAGCCAGACCGGCACGCTTACGCATACCACCGGAGATCTCACCGGGGAGTTTGTTCTCCGCACCAGCAAGACCCACGAGCTCCATCTTGTCCATCACGATCTGCTTGATCTCGGACTCAGACTTCTTGGTGTGCTCACGCAGCGGGAAGGCAACGTTGTCGTAAAGATCCATCGAGCCGAACATCGCGCCGTCCTGGAACAGCACGCCGAACAGCTTGCGGATCTCGTACAGCTCCTTCTCGGAGCAGTTCGCGATATCGACGCCCTCAATCCAGACGTGACCCTTCTCGGGCTTGATCAGACCGATCAACGTCTTCAGGAACACCGACTTACCGGTACCCGACGGTCCGAGCATCACCGAAATCTCGCCTGCCGGAAGCGTCAATGTGACGTCATTCCAGATCAATTGCGAGCCAAATGACTTGGTCAGTCCTTCTACGCGAACTTCAACACCCACGAGAGGCCCCTCCTTGCTTGCTCGTGGCTACCGTCGGCGACAGTGCACAGTGTCCGAATCGTATCCCGGCACAGTGATGCCAGACACACGATTCAACGAAGTGCCAGGCAGTAGGTTACGACTGATCACCGCAGGAGTGACCGGTGAGTAACCGGACGGGATGTGGGAACAATACCGACCGCCATCAGTGACCGCCACCACAGGCCCGCTGTATTCCACTGACAGAGACGTCAAGACCAAAAGAAGGTGCCCGCCCCGCATTCGCGGGACGGGCACCTTCGAGAAGTGCGACTAGCGCTCAGATCACTTAAGGGTGACCTTGGCGCCGGCGGCCTCGAGGGCCTCCTTGGCCTTGTCGGCAGCTTCCTTGTTGGCCTTCTCCAGAACCGGCTTCGGTGCGCCCTCAACGAGGTCCTTGGCCTCCTTCAGGCCGAGGCCGGTCAGGGTGCGCACCTCCTTGATGACCTGGATCTTCTGTGCGCCGGCCTCTTCGAGGACGACGTCGAACTCGTCCTGTTCGCCGCCAGCAGCGCCGGCGTCAGCGCCACCAGCCGCGGGGGCTGCAGCAGCAACCGCAACCGGAGCGGCAGCGGTGACGTCGAACGTGTCCTCGAATTCCTTGACGAACTCCGAGAGCTCGATCAGGGTCATCTCCTTGAAAGCGTCGAGCAGGTCGCTCGTGCTCAGCTTCGCCATGATGTGGCGTCCTTTCGTTGCAGAGGCCCCGAGGGGGCCCCGATGGGTATCGGGCGTCAGCCCTCGGTGGTTTCCGTCGACTCAGCTGCAGGTGCAGCTTCCTCGGCGGCGGCCTCAACCTCAGCGGGTGCTTCGGTGTCAGCGGGAGCCTCGACTTCGGCAGCTGCCTCAGTCTCGGCGGGGGTCTCAGCGGCCGGCGCAGGTGCACCGGCAGCCAGGACAGATGGGTCGCTCTCGGCCTTCGCCTGCAGAGCGCCCAAAACGCGGGCGGCCTGCGACAGCGGGGCGTTGAAGAGCGCCGCAGCGTTGCTCAGGCTGGCCTTCATGCCACCTGCGAGCTTGGCGAGGAGGACCTCGCGCGACTCCAGGTCGGCCAGCTTCTTGATTTCGTCAGGGCTCAGCGCCTTGCCATCGAGGAAGCCTCCCTTGATGACGAGTGCGGCGTTGTCCTTACCAAAATCACGCAGGCCCTTAGCGGCCTCGACCACATCGCCGTTGATGAACGCGATAGCGGTGGGACCGGTGAGCAATGCATCATCGATCTCAACGCCAGCGTCCTTCGCGGCGATCTTGGTCAGCGTGTTCTTGGCGACCGAGTAGCTGACGTTCTGACCCAGCGCACGACGCAGCTCCTGGAGCTGCTTCACGCTGAGTCCGCGGTACTCGGTCAGGACAGCGCCGTTCGCGTCACGGAAGTTATCCGCGAGCTCGGCAACGGCTGCAGCCTTGTCCGGGCGTGCCATGGATCTCCTTTCTGACCGTCTCCGGTCAGACATCGGCGCCTGGGATCCGCGACCCCTGCGCCTGCAAGGGCCTGCACAAGAAGAAAGCGTCCCGGTGCACAGGAGGCACACGGGACGCTGGGCGTCACATACACAACCTGCGCGGGCCACCCAGTCTTGGGCGCTTCGGGTCATTCCTTGCGGAGTGACCAACCAGCGGTCTTCGGCATCACCAGTCTACGCATAGCTGTGGACAGCGACCAAATCGACCACAGCCAGAGGTCACACCGGTCCCGAGATTTGCGCAGTTGTGCACCTTTTCAAGAGAGAAAATGGTGCATTAGCGCGCAAATCTCGGGAGTGGTGGTGGGCTTTAGGCTGCGCCCGACATGAGCTTGCTGAGGTCGACGTCGGTGATCTCCGAAGCCTTGGGGGCCTCAATGGAGACCTTCTTGCCCCAGTCGCTGAAGTCCATCGTGAGCTTCTGGCCCATCACGTCGATGGACATGCGGCGAACCAGGTTGTCCTCACCAATGAAGAAGCGGTAGGTGAAGGACTCGGGCATTCCGGCGACATCCTGGCCCTGGGCCTTGGCGAGCTTCTTCGCGTCCATCGTGATGTCATATGCGGTGGTGTTGACGCCATCGATCTTCTCGCCAGCGTCGGCCTTTTCAAACTTGGTGACCGCAGCACCGAAGTCTTCAAACTGCTTGGCCAGGTCCGTCTGTTCGGCCAGCGAACCGAACTGCTTGACCATGGGATCAGACTTATCGGTGAGATCGATGACGGTGAACTTGCCCTGAGTCAACTGATCCATGTTCATGTACAACTTGTTGTCGATCAGCCGCATGTCCATCTTCATGCCAGAGACATCCATCGTCATTGACATCTTCGACTCGGCTGCGGTGGCTCCGGTGACCTGGTCGCCCTCGGCATTGAGTGGCAGCGATCCACCCGACGTCATCTTGACGTGCACTGAGCCGGCCTTAACCATGGCTGCGCCGATCTGCTCAGCGAAGTTGTCCTTGGTCAGTTCCGACGTCGGCTCGATCTTCGAGATCGCCTCTTTCGCCTTGTCTGATGAGGAGTCCTTCTTCTCGTCGCCGCAACCAGCGATGAGCGCAGTAGACAGGACGAGGGCGGCAGCTCCGGCCGCGATCTTCTTCAGATGCATACCGGGAGCGTACCGCCCTCGTACTAGTGAACTGCTGGTCAGGCTTCGTCGTTTACCGCGTAGTCGCGGGTGACCGACGGGTCGACGCCGATGCCAGGACCGTTGGTGGTCGACATCGTGATCTTCTTGACGTAGCGGCCCTTGGAGCTGGACGGCTTGAGTCGCAGGATCTCGTCAAATGCTGCGCCGTAGTTCTCGGCCAGCTGCTCAGCGCTGAACGACGCCTTGCCGATCACGAAGTGCAGGTTGGCGTGACGGTCGACGCGGAACTGAACCTTGCCGCCCTTGATGTCCGAGACGGCCTTGGCGACGTCGGTGGTGACGGTGCCGGTCTTGGGGTTCGGCATCAGGTTGCGGGGACCGAGGACGCGGCCGAGACGACCGACCTTGCCCATCATGTCCGGGGTGGCAACCACGGCGTCGAAGTCGAGGTAGCCGCCGTTAACCTTCTCGACCAGCTCGTCGGCGCCGACTTCGTCAGCACCGGCCTCTCGAGCTGCGTCAGCGTTGGCGCCAGTGGCGAAGACCAGGACCCGTGCGGTCTTGCCGGTGCCGTGCGGAAGGTTGACGGTGCCGCGCACCATCTGATCGGCCTGACGCGGATCGACACCGAGGCCGATTGCGATGTCAACGGTCGAGTCGTACTTCGTGCTGCCCGACTCCTTGGCCAGAGCGGCCGCCTGGAGCGGGGTGTAGAGCGCATCGCTATCGATCTTCTCGGCGATGGCCCGGTAAGCCTTGCTTCGCTGTGTCATCTGAATGTCTTTCGTCTAGTTGCATCAAGCAGACCTACACGCAGTCTGCTCGTTATACATGGAGCAGACCTGCAAGCAGTCTGCTCATTTCAGTCGTGGTTAATACGGGCCCAGCTGGCCCTGCCACTGGGGTGGTGATCAGTCGGTCGTGACGCCCATCGAGCGCGCGGTGCCCTCGACGATCTTCATGGCCTGGTCAACATCATTTGCGTTCAGGTCCGGCATCTTGGTCGTGGCGATCTCGCGGATCTGATCCTTGGTGATCTTGCCGACCTTGTCCTTGTTCGGAGTGCCCGAACCCTTCTGCACGCCAGCGGCCTTCTTGATCAATTCAGCAGCCGGAGGCGTCTTCGTGATGAAGCTGAACGTGCGGTCCTCGTAGATGGTGATCTCGACGGGGATGACCGTTCCGCGCATGGACTCTGTTGCAGCGTTGTACGCCTTGCAGAACTCCATGATGTTGACGCCGTGCGGGCCCAACGCGGTACCGACGGGCGGTGCCGGGTTGGCCGTGCCGGCCTGGAGCTGGACCTTGACGATCGCAGCAACCTTCTTCTTGGGAGGCATTCTTTTTCGGGTCCTTCGTTGTGTGTTGCGGTATGAAGAGGGAAGAGGCTTCCCCTCAACCTTTAATCGCTATGCGATCAAACCTTTTGGATCTGGGTGAAGCTGAGCTCCACCGGAGTTTCGCGACCGAAGATCTCAACGAGCGCCTTGACGCGCTGGGCGTCGACGTTGATCTCGGTGATGGTCGCGTGCAGCGTGGCGAACGGGCCGTCGACGACCATGACCGAGTCGCTGACTGAGAAGTCGGTGAACTCGACCTTGGGCGCAGCCGGTGCCGCACCGCCCTGCTGTTCGGTGGCTTCGGCAGCTGCAGTGGCAGCGACCTCGGCCTCCACCGCCGGAGCGAGCATGCTCTCAACTTCGGCGAGGCTCAACGGAACCGGCTGGTGGGAGCTACCCACGAATCCGGTAACCGACGGGGTGTGGCGGACGACGCCCCACGACTCGTCGGTGAGGTCCATGCGGACCAAGACGTAGCCGGGGAGAACCGTGCGCTTGACCAGCTTGCGCTGACCGTTCTTGATCTCGGCAACTTCCTCGGTGGGGACGACGACCTCAAAGATCGAATCCTCAGCGTGCAGCGAGGCGATGCGGTTCTCAAGGTTGGCCTTGACCCGCTTCTCCATGCCTGAGTAGGTGTGCACGACGTACCAGTCACCGAACTGGCTGTAGAGACGATCGCGAAATTCCTGCAGCGCTGCGGGAACCGGCGCTTCGTCAACGACTTCCTCAGCAGCATCGTCGGCTGCGTCGTCGGCAGACTCGTCCTCGACGACGTCCGCTTCGGCAACGACGTCCTCGGCAGGCGCGTCGGCTGCGTCATCGGCAGTGGGGGCGTCGCCCTCGGTGGCGTCATCGATCGCGACGGCGTCGTTCTGCTCGTCGACGGTCAACTCGTCAGGTGCCTCAGTCACTATGTTCCTTACGTCCTAGGCGAAGATCTTGAACATCAACTTGCCCAGACCGAAGTCCAGGCCGGCGACGATCGCCATCATGATCAGCACGAACACCAAGACCACGAAAAAGTAGTTGACGACCTGCGGACGCGTAGGCCAGACGACCTTGCGAAGTTCGGCGACAACTTGACGGAAGAACGTGATCGGCGACGTACGTCCCCGATTGCGAGACAGTTCATGGCTGTCACTCACGGCGTTCCACCTCTTCTAATCGTTGGTTCTGCTGTCTGGCACGGCATGAGGGACTTGAACCCCCAACCTCCGGTTTTGGAGACCGGTGCTCTACCAATTGAGCTAATGCCGTCCGCCGGTCTGACACCGTTCGTCAAGGCCCGTGTGAGGGCATGACGAAATAGCGTCAATTTGCGCCGGTTCGTCAAGTGTACGGGTCCGGTCCACCGGGGGCCAATCGAGGCCACCGCGACCGCTGATAACGAGGCTACTCGGGTCGCCCACCCTCGTTGTCCCACACCGGATGAGTTGGACTGCCCCCATCTGCGGCGGTGATGGACGCCCATATTTGCGCTGCTTGTGCAGCGGAGGATTGCGGAGCGATCACAGTGATTACTCGATCCGTTCGGTCGCCCAACGTAAGGATCAGGCGATGGGTGTCGTCACGCGGAAAGCTTCCCGTCTTGATCCGCCGGCCGGGGATGTTCACAGAGTGAGGACTGTCGTCCCAGTCCGGCCGAGAGTAGAGAATCCGACTGATTCTCCCTCGGGCAGTTGGCCAGTAGGTGAAGAAGCCTGGCAATTCATCGGCAAGCGACCGAGTCCGCGGCCACCAGGCTCCGTCTACTGAGTGCGGGAAATGGGCCTCGGCGCTCTCCCGCAGCACAACCCGTGTCGCAGCAGCCGTTGAATCCTCGCGACCGGAATCGATCGATGTTTGGAGGGCCATCATGGCCACCCCTTCGCTTTTGCCGTCGCCGCCAGAGTCGATGGATGACCTTGCGTTCACGGTCTTAACTTCACGGTACTCCGCAAGTCCTCACGCCCGGCGCTGCATGACCGCCCCGACAGGACCTCTGAGTACCGGGGGCTACGGTGGAAATAGAACTGCGAGCCGTACAGACACATTTGCCCATGGACCTCATCGAGGCACGTCGCGCACGACCGCAGCAAATAGAGGCGGTGGCGCAATGGGTTCGCCGCAAGCACACTCGCCTCCAGCCGGTTCATCCCAGGCACTCAGCCCCGATCGCTATGTCAGCCTCTACACCGAACTAGCGGCCACCGTGCGCCAGGCCGGCTTACTTGACCGTCGGTGGATCTACTACTGGACGCACATCGCGGCGATGGTGCTGGCGTTTGTCGCGATCTGGGTTGGATTCTTCGCTCTAGGCGACTCGTGGTGGCAGATCGCACTTGCGGTGGCACTCGGTGTTGTTGTCACTCAGTTCGGCTTCTTAGGCCACGACGCCGCCCATCGTCAGATGTTTCGGTCGCCTGCCTGGAATATCTGGACATCCCGAATCCTCGCTGGAGCGTTTGCTGGCCTGAGTTACACGTGGTGGCGCGCTAAACACGCCAAGCACCACCAGGGCCCCAACCGCGAGGGATACGACCCCGATATCGGACCTGGAGCGATTGCTTTCACACCAGAAATCGTCAACGAACGCACTGGCTTCGCTGGCTGGTTCGCCAGACATCAGGGCTGGTTGTTCTTTCCGCTGCTGACGTTGGAAGGAATCAATCTGCACGTGGCGAGCGTGCGCACCGGGTTCGACCGCACCCTTTCGTCGCCATGGCGACGGCTTGAGCTGACCATCGTGCTGACCCGACTCACGGCCTATGTTGCAGTCGTATTCATCTACTTACCGCTGGGCTTAGCTGCCGCCTTCTTGAGCGTTCAGATGGCCGTGTTCGGCGTTTGTCTGGGCGCAGCGTTCGCACCAGCCCACAAAGGGATGCCCCTGATTCCAGCCACGATGAAACTGGATTTCCTGCGTCGCCAAGTGATGGTGTCTCGAAACATTCGAGGCAATTGGTTGATCGACTTCTTCATGGGCGGGTTGAACTACCAGATCGAACATCACCTGTTCCCCAGCATGCCCCGCTGCAACCTGTCACGCGCCAGACCACTGGTCAAAGCGCACTGCGAGCAGGCTGGGGTCGGCTATACCGAAGTCGGGTTGCTGCATTCCTACGGAATCGTCGTTGACTATCTCAACAACGTCGGCCTACGGGCTCGCGATCCCTTCGATTGCCCCCTCGCTGCGCAATTGCGCGGTTGAGCAGTTGGTCTATCGGTCACACAGCCCGGTTACTGTGGCCAGCATGTCGACCTCTGCCGGACCCTCACCCGCGGCCGCCTCGATGCGCGTTCTGGCGATTGCGCTGAGCACTGCTCCCGTCATCATGATCGCCATCCTGGCCGTCGTTCTCCCGACCGGATGGGACGACGAACCGCCGTTCGCAGTAGTGCTCG
Source organism: Aeromicrobium sp. (assembly GCA_040392565.1). GTDB lineage: Bacteria > Actinomycetota > Actinomycetes > Propionibacteriales > Nocardioidaceae > Aeromicrobium. Next base: position 9,622 of record JBEBVW010000063.1, read on the forward strand.
TGCTCATTGCTTTGGTCGGCTTTTCCGCGATGTCTGCTGAACTGATCGGATTCCACACCGAGCCCCTCGATGCCGCCACGGCTGGCACCGGACCGGATGCCCAGCGGATTTCCGTCGCGCGCTACCAAACCTCGATGATCTTCCGATTTGCGCTGACTGAGATGCCGATCCTGCTCGGCCTGGCGGCTAGCTTTGCGCTCGACTACGGGCTCTGGCCGCTGATCGTTACCGCGGCCATCGGCCTGCCAATCATGTGGTTTGAGATCTGGCCCAGCCGACGCAATGCACATCGATTCGCCGCCAAGCTCGAGTCCGGAGGCGTCAGGTCTTGGCTTCCCGAAGCACTCGGCCATCAGTGACATTCAATGCACATCACGCTTGACGCGCCCTCCTGACAGGATGGGTCACGTGCGGTCCATCAGTGAGCTTCCCAAGGCGCACCTCCACCTGCACTTCACCGGATCGATGCGCCACTCGACCCTGATCGAACTGGCCGAACGCGATGGCATCAGTCTTCCGCCGGCGTTGGTCGAGGAATGGCCACCTCAGCTAGTCGCGACTGACGAAAAGGGCTGGTTCCGGTTTCAGCGGCTCTACGACGTAGCCCGCTCTGTCTTACGCACCGAAGACGACATCCGCAGGCTCGTACTTGAAGCGGCCGAAGACGATGCCCACGACGGTGCTGTGTGGACCGAGATTCAAGTTGACCCGTCCGGTTACGGCGGCCGATTCGGCGGCATCACGTCATTCACCGATCTGGTGATCGACGCAGTCCGCGATGCCAGCGAGCGCACCGGCCTTGCGATGGGGGTGGTCGTGGCGGCCAACCGCACCCGCCACCCGCTGGACGCTCGCACTCTCGCCAGACTGGCAGCGCAATACGCCGGACGCGGCGTGCTCGGCTTCGGCCTGTCCAATGATGAACGTCGCGGCGATACTGCATCTTTCGCCCCTGCCTTCGCCATTGCGGAGAGGGCCGGCCTTCGACTCGTGCCCCATGCTGGTGAACTGCTCGGCGCCAACCACGTCACTTCAGCGCTGGACCACCTGCATGCCGATCGCCTCGGCCACGGAATACGAGCGACTGAGGACCCCGCCGTTCTGGATCGGGTCGCTGAGCAAGGCGTCGCTCTTGAGATTTGTCCAACATCGAACGTGGCACTTGGTGTCTATTCGACATTGGAGGAAGTCCCTGTCCGGGCGGCCATGTCAGCTGGCATCGATATCGCGCTGGGCGCAGACGATCCGCTCCTGTTCGGCTCCCGGTTGGCAGGGCAATACGCCGTACTGCGTGCAGCCCAGAACTTCACTGATGCAGAACTCGCAGAACTGGCCCGAGGCTCGCTGCGGGCAGCGGCCGCGCCGAGTGATCTGGTGGCCGAAGCGCTACAGCGTGTCGATAGCTGGCTCGCCGACGATGTGGACGTGGAACAGTAGCGCCATGAGCAACGACCAGGACCCCTCGCCAGAGTCTCCGGCGGGTAGCCCCTACCCGAGCTACCCAGGATCGGATGCTCACACGCCACCGAACGCCCCGTACGGCGCACCTCCCCCCGGATATCCCCCGCCGGGCTATGCGGCGACGCCACCCGAGGGTTACTGGCAGCCGCCGGGTGCCTACGGTCCGTACGGCTATGCCGCGGTGCCGCAGCCTCCCAAACACCCGTCAGCGACCACCGCCATGGTGCTGGGCATCGTCAGCGTTGCGGGCACCTTCATGTGTTACTTCCCGGCGTTCGCTGGACCGTTCGCGTGGTATCTCGGTCACAAGAGCATGCGAGAGATCGACGCGAGTGGCGGACAGTTGGCTGGCCGCAGCGAAGCCAAGGCAGGAATGATTCTCGGGATCATCGGCACTGTCTTGTTGGTACTGCTACTGGCTGTCATTGCGCTTCTCGTCGTCCTGACGATCGCTGTTGAGGATTTCTGGGACGATGAGTACCAGGCAGCTTTCAAGCTAATTCAGTCCTATGCGGGAGTAACACGATCATGAGTGAGCCGAATCAGTCCGGCGGTGATCCGAAGCCGGTGTATCCGCAGTACGACGGCCCTGA
>JBEBVW010000064.1:0-11618 GCA_040392565.1 Aeromicrobium sp.
TTGTCTCGGCCACCAGTCCGTATCTACTACAACACGCTGAAAATCCAGTAGATTGGTGGGAGTGGGGAACTGAGGCATTCGCGGAGGCCAAGTGGCGTGATGCACCAATACTGTTGAGTGTTGGATACGCATCCTGTCACTGGTGTCATGTGATGGCACACGAGTCGTTCGAGGACGAGGCGACGGCGCAGTTCATGAACGATCACTTCGTCAACATCAAGGTGGATCGCGAGGAGCGGCCGGATGTCGACGCGGTCTATATGCGCGCCACGCAGGCGATGACGGGGCAGGGCGGCTGGCCGATGACGTGCGTCCTGACGCCGACGGGCGAGCCATTCTTCGCAGGCACCTACTTTCCGCCGGAGCCCCGCCATGGCTCGCCAGCGTTCACGCAGATTCTGCAGGCGCTGGCCGATGCATGGGAGAACCGGCGTGGGGAAGTAGAGCAAGTTGGGCAAGATGTATTGGCGCATTTGGCCGCAGTCGTCGACGTCAGTGGAGCTGCGCTCGGTGCTGATCAACTCGCCGCGGCTGTTGCCAATTTGAAGACCTCCTTCGACGCCGAGGCCGGTGGGTTCGGAGCGAGTCCAAAGTTCCCGCCGTCGATGGTTTTGGAGTTCTTGCTGCGTCACGCAGATCGCACGGGCGATGGAACCGACATGGTCACTGCCACCTGCGAAGCCATGGCGCGCGGAGGCATGTGCGACCAGGTGGGGGGTGGCTTTGCCCGCTACGCCGTCGATCGATTCTGGGTCGTGCCGCACTTCGAGAAAATGCTTTACGACAACGCACTGCTGTTGCGGGTCTACCTGCACTGGTGGCGGCAGACGGGAAGTCCGCTCGGCGAACGCATCGCCCGGGAGACCGCCGACTTTCTGTTGGCAGAACTTCGCACGGCTGAAGGGGGTTTCGCATCGGGTCTTGACGCTGACAGCGATGGGCACGAAGGCACCTTCTACGTCTGGGGCCCTGCCCAGTTGACCGCCGCGCTCGGGAAAGACGACACAGCGTGGGTGTCATCCCTGTGCAATGTGACGCGCGGAGGAACCTTTGAGCGAGGCCTGTCGACCCTCCAGTTACGGCAGGACCCGGACGACCCTGAACGCTGGGCGCGGATCCGAGCCAAACTGCTCGACATCAGATCGCGCCGCACCCGGCCCGATCGCGACGACAAGGTGGTCGCGTCGTGGAACGGCCTGGCGATCAGCGCGCTGGCAGAGGCCGGCGTGTTGCTTGACGCACCCGAATTCATCGACGCGGCGGTGACTGCCGCCAATCTGCTGGTTGACGTGCACGGCGCAGGCACAGGCGACTTTGTGCGAACCTCTCGCGACGGAACGGCCGGAACCAATCGAGCTGTGCTTGACGACCACGGTTGCGTCGCGGAGGCATTCATTGCGGTGCTCGGAGTCACTGGTGATGCGGTGTGGTTGAACCGCGCCCGCGCTGTTCTCGATCGCGCACTCGTCCACTTCGCTGCCGATGATGGCGGGTTCTATGACACCGCCGACGACGCAGAGGACCTCATCGTTCGGCCGCGGGACGACGCCGACAACGCCTATCCGTCGGGAACTTCGTCGCTGGTCCATGCATTGATTTCGTTCGCTGCCGTCACCGGCGAACACCGGTACCGAGACGCGGCCGAACGTGCGCTGAAAGTGACGTCGCGGCTGGCGACCGAGGCGCCTCGTTTCGCTGGCTGGAGTCTGGCTGCTGCCGAAGCGGTCTTGGCTGGCCCATTGGAGGTGGCGATCGTGGGTGAGAGCGCAGACCTGCACCGAGCCGCGCTCCGGCTTACTTCGCCTGGCGCTGTCGTGATTGCGGGTGAGCCGGGACTGCAGATCCCGCTGTTTGAGGGCAAGGGATTGGTCGATGAGAAGTCAGCGGCCTACATCTGCAAAGACTTCACATGCCAACTGCCAGTCGTCAACGCTGCTGATATGCCAACAAACTGACGCCGATGTAGTGCACCACGAACGCCGCGATGGTCAGCAAGTGGAAGACCTCGTGGAAGCCGAACCACGTCGGTGACGGATTGGGCCATTTGAAGCCGTAGACCAATGCGCCGATGGTGTAGAGACCGCCACCGACCACCATCAGTACTAGGACAGCGGTGGTCGCGTTGTCGACGAACTCGGGGAAGTACAGCACAGCGGCCCAGCCAAGCATCAGATACAGCGGAACGTAGAGCCAGCGGGGCGCACCGATCCAGAACAGCTTGAAGATAACCCCGAGCAGCGCACCGCCCCACACCAAAGTGAGCATGATGATGGCGTGCTTCTTCTCCAGCAACAGCATGGAGAACGGCGTGTAGGAGCCGGCGATCAGCAAGAAGATGTTGGCGTGGTCGAAACGCTTCCAGAAGTTGCGTGTTTTTAGTGACCACTGGCCAGTGTGATAGGTCGCTGACACGCCGAACAGCAGCATCGAACTGACCATAAACACTGCAACTCCGGCACGAACGAGCGCCGAATCGGAAATGATCATCATGACGAGGAAGCCAAAGAAGGCGACCGGCAAGGTGCCTGCGTGCAGCCACCCTCGCAACTTCGGTTTGACGACCTTGACGACTTCCCTGACACGGAGTTCGACGTCGTGCGCGAGTGTTTCCGTGCCTGGTTCTGCCATGGGCATAGATTACCGGTATGGCCGTCAGCGACCTCCTCTACGGGATATATGAACGCCGCTTGGCGGCCCAATTAGATGCCAGTCACCTGCCCAGACATGTCGGGGCGATCGTCGACGGCAACCGCCGTTGGGCCAAGGATGCTGGCCAGGACCTGCGCTCTGGCTACCAAGCTGGTGCCGCGAAAGTTGATGAGTTCCTCGCCTGGTGCCATGAACTGAGCGTCGGCACGGTGACCCTGTGGGTGCTCTCCACCGACAATCTGCAGCGCGATGCGACCGAAGTCGACAGCATCATGATTGCCGTCGAAGACATGGTCGATCGGCTCGCTGACGACGGGCGCTGGAGGTTGAACATCCTGGGCAGCTTGGATCTACTCCCAGTCGAGTCCGTCGGTCGGCTGCAGCGCGCCGCCGAGCGTTCGGGTGAACACGGCGCACAGATGCAAGTCAATATTTGTGTGGGCTACGGCGGACGGCAGGAGCTCACCGACGCTATGCGGTCGCTGCTTACTGAGCAGGCCGCGATGGGTCGCACGCTGGCGGAGGTCGCCGACACCCTAGAAGTCGATGACATTGCCGAACACCTTTACACCAAGGGCCAGCCAGATCCTGACCTGGTGATTCGTACTTCCGGCGAGCAGCGTCTCTCTGGCTTCTTGCTCTGGCAGAGCGTGCACTCAGAGTTCTACTTCTCCGACGTGCTGTGGCCGGCCTTCCGCCGCGTCGACTTTCTGCGCGCGATTCGGTCCTACGCATCCCGCGAACGACGTTACGGAACATAGGGCGTGTCGTGCCGCGTTCCGCGACCGCGCAGTCGTACCTTCGGGGTGTGGTGATGCTCGCCCCTGACATCCGACGCCAAGTCCACCAACACGAGTAGACGCGGCCGGCGCAGGGTGCGCGTGCGGGCCGTCGAGGGAGGCAGTTGTGGCTGCAACCGACAACCGGCGCACGTTCGTTCTCGACACGAGTGTCCTGCTGGCAGATCCGGGCTCGATGACGCGTTTCAACGAACACGAAGTCGTCATCCCGGTCGTGGTGATCACTGAGCTGGAGGCCAAGCGGCACCATCCAGAGCTCGGCTACTTCGCCCGCAACGCTTTGCGTTTCCTCGACGACTTGCGAGTCAAACACGGCACTCTCGATGTCCCGCTTCCCATCGGCGACGTCGGCGGCACTATTCGGGTTGAGTTGAACCACACCGATCCGGAATCGCTACCTGCCGGCTTCCGTCTGGGCGACAACGACACTCGTATCCTCGCCGTCGCGCGCAATCTGGCGAACGAGGGCAACGACGTCACGATCGTCTCCAAGGACCTGCCGATGCGAGTCAAGGCGTCGGCGGTGGGTCTGATCGCGGAGGAGTACCGCGCGGAACTGGCACTTGAGTCCGGTTGGACCGGAATGCGCGAACTGGAATTGGACAGCGCCGATCTGGATTTGCTCTATGAAGACGGGGTCATCGACCTAGACGAAGCCCGCGACCTGCCCTGCCACACCGGCCTGGTGTTGGTGTCGGACAAGGGCAGCGGGCTGGGGCGAGTGACGCCCGACAAGCGGGTCCATCTGGTTCGTGGCGATCGTGATGCCTTCGGAATCCACGGTCGCAGCGCCGAACAACGCATTGCGCTGGAGCTGCTGCTCGACCCCGACGTCGGCATCGTGTCGCTGGGTGGCCGCGCTGGAACGGGCAAGTCGGCCATGGCGATTTGCGCTGGGCTCGAGGCCGTCCTGGAACGCCAGCAACACAAGAAGGTCGTCGTGTTCCGTCCGCTGTACGCCGTTGGTGGGCAAGAGCTGGGCTATCTGCCGGGCAGTGAATCCGAAAAGATGGGCCCGTGGGCCCAGGCAGTGTTCGACACGCTCGGCGCCATCACATCGCAGAACGTCGTGGATGAGGTCATCGACCGGCAGATGCTTGAAGTGCTGCCGCTGACCCACATCCGAGGTCGTTCGCTGCACGATTCATTCGTCATCGTCGACGAAGCCCAGTCGCTGGAACGCAATGTGCTGTTGACGGTGCTGTCGCGAATCGGCGCCAATTCCAAGGTTGTTCTGACTCACGACGTCGCCCAGCGCGACAACCTGAGGGTGGGCCGACACGACGGTGTGGTTGCTGTGGTGGAGAAGTTGAAGGGCCATCCGCTGTTCGCCCACGTCACGCTCACGCGGTCCGAAAGGTCGCCGGTTGCGGCCTTGGTCACCGAGATGCTGGAGGATGTTGCCATCTGACCCGCCGGGGTATGGCAATCTGGCCCGGTGAGACGTCGAGGTGGGGCCGTCGTGTGCGTGCTCGTCGCGCTGGTGGCGGCGGCATGCTCAGGCTCGGACCCCGACACCATTGACTGGTACGTCTCATCGGACAACTTCGGTGCTCGAGCACTCGCCGAATCCTGCGGTGGAGTCGACGTTCGCGTGCACGAACTCCCGCGCGATGCCGACGAAGCACACAGCGAATTGGTGCGCCGTCTCGCCGCAGATCCGGAATCTGTCGACCTGCTGACCGTGGCTGGATCTGCAGTCCCCGAATTAGCCGCAGCCGGATTCTTGCGCAAACAGTCGGCTGACGTCGCCACTGGTGCACTGCCTGCTGCCGCCGATCAGGTGACTTACGACGGCGATCTGTACGCGGTCCCGTGGCTGTTCGACCCGCAGCTTTTGTGGTTCCGACCCGTTACTGCTGAGCGCGCTGGAATCGATGTCACCCAACCCGTGGCGTGGACCGACCTGATCGACGGAGCTGCGCGGCTCGGCCTCACAGTGCAGATTGCTGACGATCGCAACACCGGGTTGGCTGACTGGGTTTCTGCCATGGGTGCCGACGAGTTCGCCGCAGAAATTGTTGAGCTGTATCGCGACGGCGGTGTGGGTCCGGGTCCGTCTGCGTCCGCGGTCGACGCATTCGCCGGCCCGAAGGGCGGCTTCCTGATTGCGCCGGCGTCAGCGTGGTCCGATCCGGCAATGGCGCCGTTGGGAACCGAGATCGGGGTGGCTCCGTACCCCGTCGTTGATGCCGACTCCGTGGGGCCAGCTGAAGGCATTGTGCTGGCGCAGCCGCAGGGTTCGTCGGCTAATGCATTGATCGATTGCTTGACGTCCGACGCCACCCTGGCTCCACTGATTGCCGTTTCGGGATTCGCTCCTGCGCGCACAGATGTGCCGATGGCAGAAACACCCGCGGCCAAGGTCCTTGAGACGGTCCTTCCGACGGTCGCCACCGCCCCAATCACTGAACGCTGGAATGCTATCCGGCGGGCCTTGGATCACACCTGGGTCATGGACGAAGTGTCTATCGACCAAACACCGGCCGCATCGCGTCGAGCAGTCGAAGCGGCGAAGAAGGGGCGGCTGCCATGATTCGCCGCCGATTGGGTCTGCTTCCGGCCCTCGCTGTGCTTGCCGTTGTCGTACTCGTGCCGCTCGGACGGATTGTGTGGACGTCGCTTCACAGGTCGACGACGACTGGCAGTTCATTCAACGGAATCGCCAACTTCCGCAATTTGCTCACCAATGAGAACTGGTGGCTCGCCGTCGCCACTTCCCTGGTGGTCGTGGCAGCGATCGTGCTGACCCAAGTCGTCCTCGGCCTGATTCTGGGTACCGCGCTCCATCGTGTTGCCGTGGCATGGCCGGTCACTCGCGTTCTCGTCCTGTTGCCGTTCACCCTGTTGTCCGTGGTCAATGTGATCGCGTGGCGAAATTCGGTCACTGGCGGCTATTTGAGCCAGTGGTTCGACATCGCAGGCAGCAGCCATCTGACCCAGTTCCTCGCCGTCGCTGCGGGGGAAATGTGGCGTGGAACCGGACTTGTTGTGGCGGTCGTGGCGATCGCTCTCGCTGCGGTCCCTGCTCCGCTGGTCGAAGCGACGATCGCCGATGGCGCGACAAGCATCCAGCGCTGGCGTCGCGTCGCGTTTCCGTTCATCGCCCCGGCAGTTGCTGGAGTAGCAGCGTTTCGGGTGTTCGACACATATCGAGTGCTGGACGGCCCGCTGCTGGTTGACGACCCGTCAGCCAACGTGTCCACCGGGCCGCTGTTGACCTGGACCACCCAGTTCACCTCGTTTGAGTTGGGCCTGGGTGCCGCAATGTCGCTGATTGTGCTGGTTGTTGCTGTGGTTGTTGCCGCGATGATCGTGCCATTGTTTCGAGTCAGGAGGCTGCTATGAGACCGCCTCCTTCGTCGATTCGTTCCCGACTGTCCGGATCGGTTGTGTCCTTCATCGCCGGCTTTGTGGTGGCCAACGTCGGACTTCTCGTGGTCCCTCGGCCGGACACCTGGCTGTGGTTGGCGGCTGCGATCGTGATGATGGGTACCGGGGTCGGCGGCGTTCTTTTCGCAGACACTCGTCGAGATCTATCCATCTGGGCGCTTCTGGGTGTTGAACTTTTTGTCTTCTTCACGGTCGCGCCGCTGCTGTGGGTTTTCAGCACTGCGACCAGCACTCCTGGCCTGTTGCGCGAGACCCTATGGCCTTCGGGAGCTGACTGGTCTGCCTTTGCCGACGTGTGGGCGGCTGGGCCGGTGCGCACCGCGATCTTCAATTCACTCCTGATCGCAGGACTGGCCACACTCCTTGCGATGGCATTGGCAGTCCCTGCCGCCTACGTCCTCGTCCGACGTCCCGGCGCGCGCTGGTGGTACACCGTTTTCGTTGCTGCGCTGGTGATGCCTACCTTCGTGTTTGCCGCACCGGGAGCCGCGCAACTACAGGCATTCGGCGTACCCACTTCGCGGTTGGCAATGTCGATTCCGACGTTGGTCATCGCGTTGCCGATAGCGGTCTGGCTCACTGTCCGGGTGTTCCGACGCGCGCCGTGGTCGCTGTTGGATTCTGTTCGAGTCGACGGCGCTTCCCGGCGTCAACAGATCCGCCATTTTTTGGTTCCTCATCTGGGCATCGACTTGGCGATGATTTCTGCTCTCGTTTTCTTCTGGACGGCCGGTGACTACGCCATGGGCGCTGGATTGGCGCCGACTGACGAGCAGAGGACGCTTCCGGCGACGCTCCTTGCCCTCGATGACTCCCGGCTCATTGCTGCTGCCGGACTGTGGTGGCTGTTGCCGATGATCCTGGTCTTCGCGGTGTTCTCACGCCGCTTGATCCCGCTTGTGGGAAGGTCCTGATATGCCCTCGATCCAAGCCCGTGATCTGTCCGTGGTGCGCGATGGCCGTGTGCTGTTGGACGAGGTCAATCTGACGGTCAACGACGCCGAGACACTGGCAATTGTTGGGCCGCCCGGCGCAGGAAAGTCGTTGTTGTTGAAAGTGCTCGTTGGGTTGGAAGACGCCACCAGCGGCGACGTCGTGATTGACGAGCGTGAGGCCACTGCTGAGTCGCCGCGCCAACGAGATCTGTCGATGGTGTTCCAAGATTTCGCGGTGCACCCCCACCGCGATGTGTACGACAACTTGGCGTTCGCTGCCACCTTGCGTCGTGGCTACGACAAGGAAGATCTCGCTGACCGCATTGAGGACGTCGCCGAGGTGTTGGCGTTGGGCAATGACCTCGAACTGCGACCGGACGCGCTGGACGATCAGCGGCGTCAACGAGTGGCGATCGGCCGTGCCATGGTTCGCGACGCTGCGGCGTATCTGCTCGACGACCCCTTCAGCGCCCAATCCGCCCGCGTTCGACCGCACGTGCGGTCGGTCGTGCTGCAGTCCCAACGCGAAAAGGCCCGAACCACGATCCTGACGACGAGCGACGTCGACGAGGCGTTGTCGTCGGCGGACGTTGTCGCGGTGATGCACCAAGGCTTCATCCATCAGGTCGGTACCCCACGCGAGCTGTATGAGCGCCCGGCAGACATGTTTGTTGCCGGATACCTGGGCGCACCGCCGATGAACCTGATCCCGGGATTCCCGACGGCCGATGGCATCGAGACGTCCCTCGGGATCATGCGTCTCACTAGCGAACAACGCCTCGCCGTAGACGACCGCGAAGTCGTCGTCATCGGCATTCGCCCAGAACACCTCGGCGACGGATACGGCTTCTCCTTTGAGGCGACCGTCGACGATCTGGAATGGCGCGGACGCAGTCAGTTCGCCTACTTCGGCTACGACATCGATCCGGCGATCGAAGACGTACTGGCCGAGGTCGAAGAGTTGGTTGAGTTCGATCTGTTCCAGAGCTTTGTGATGGCAGAGTTGCCGTCGGACCGTGCACTTGAGCACGGCACCAAGATTCGCTTGGGCGCAGCGCCGCAGCACATCCACCTATTCGATCCGGTCACTGGCGAGAACCTCTCGGCTTGAACCGTCTGATCGCCGGCACGATCGCGACCCTAGGGGCCGCAGCGTTTGCGACGCTGACCCTTCTGCGGTTTCGCCAGTTCCAACCGACGTCCTGGGACAACGCGATCTTCGAGCAGGCGATCGCGGGCTACTCCCGATTCGATGCCCCGATCGTCGACATCAAAGGGCCCGGATACAACATCTTGGGCGACCACTTCTCGCCGATCGACGCCCTTGTCGCGCCGTTCTATCGATTGTGGCCCGACCCGCGAACCGTCCTGCTGGCCCAGGTCGTGCTGATTGCGATCTCGATTTACGTCGTCGCGGCCGTGGCCATGCGCATTGCCGGACGTTGGTGGGGCGCGGCTATCGGAGTGTTCTACGCGGTTTCATTTGGACTCCAGGAGGCAGTGAAGGCCGACTTCCACGAGGTCGCTTTCGGCGCGCCACTGCTGGCTCTCGCTGGCGCGGCCTACGTCGAACGGCGCTGGTCCGCAGTCGTGGCTTGGTCTCTGCCTTTGCTGCTGGTCAAAGAAGACCTGGCCCTTACGGTCATTGCCATCGGGGGAGTCGTCTGGCTGGCCGGCGAGCGGAAGCGTGGGGCCTGGTTGATGGCCATCGGCTGTGTTTCCGCGGCCATCGTTGTGTTGGCCGTCATTCCCGGTTTCGCACCCAACGGGTCCTACGAATACACCTCGTCGGTCGGCTTCAACCCACTCGCCGACCCCGGACGGAAGTTCGCGACGGTGGCCCTGACAGTGGGAATCACCGGCCTAGCGGCACTACTGTCACCGTGGATTCTGGTGGCGATCCCCACCTTCGCGTGGCGGTTCGCTGCAGACAAGGAGTTCTACTGGGGCACCGAGTGGCACTACTCGCTGCTGGTGATGCCCATCGTCTTCGTCGCATTGGTCGACGCGATCGAACGTTTTGCCTGGCCGAAGTTCGCTATCCCGATCGCGGGTGTGGTCACCGGCTTCACATTCGTGGGATCGCCGCTGGCCGAAATGACCTTCACCGACCCGCCGCGGGCGGCAACTGCCAGGCAGGTCGTTGCGGCGGTTCCGGAGGGGGTCCGCGTTGAGACCGACATCGGATTGCTCACGCACCTCGCGACCAATCGCACGACCTATTGGACCGGAACGATCGGCGACGACGTCACGCCGCAATACATCGCGTTCGACATTGCCGCCGGAATTGGCTCACCGCCGGACCCAGTCGTTTACGCGACGACGAAGTACGGCGGTGAGTGGACGATCGTGATCGATCGTGATGGCTATGTGCTGCTCAGGGGTGAGTCATACTCATGACGTCCAGCGCGGCATCCAGATCAGCCTCGGAGATTTCTCCGCGCTCGACGTAGCCCTCTTCCAGAACCACCTCGCGGATCGTCTTGCGCTCCTTGACCGACTTCTTGGCCACGGCCGCGGCGTTCTCGTAGCCGATGTGTCGGTTCAGCGGCGTCACGATCGACGGGCTCGACTCAGCAAGCTCGCGGCAGCGCTCCTCATTGGCGGTGATGCCGTCAATGCAGCGGTCAGCCAGCGTGCGAGACGAGTTGGCGAGCAAGCGGATCGACTCCAAAATGTTGCGACCAATGACCGGCAGCATCACGTTGAGTTCGAAGTTGCCGGACGCGCCGCCGTACACGATGGTGGCGTCGTTGCCGATGACCTGAGCGCACACCATCAAGGTGGCTTCGGGCAGGACCGGGTTGACCTTGCCGGGCATGATGCTCGATCCGGGCTGCAGATCGGGCAGGTTCACTTCGCCCAAGCCAGCGCGTGGGCCCGAACCCATCCAGCGCAGGTCGTTGCAGATCTTGGTCAAGCTGACGGCGATCGTGCGCAATGCGCCCGACAGTTCAACGATGCCGTCGCGAGCACCCTGCGCCTCAAAGTGGTCGGTGGCCTCAGTGATCGGCAGGCCGGTGTCTGCGGCCAGCAGCTCGATAACGCGCTGCGGGAAACCGATCGGCGTGTTGATACCGGTGCCGACTGCAGTGCCGCCGAGTGGAACTTCAGCCGCGGCCGCAGTGGCGCGCTCAACACGGCCGATGCCCTTGCGGATCTGCGCAGCGAAGCCAGCGAACTCCTGGCCGAGCGTGACCGGAGTGGCGTCCATCAAGTGGGTGCGGCCCGACTTGACGACGTTCGCCAGTTCAGCGGCCTTGCGCTCAAGTGACGAAGCCAAGTGATCGAGTGCTGGCACCAGTTCGTTGACCGTCGATGCCGTAGCGGCCACATGGATCGAGGTGGGGAACACGTCGTTGGAGGACTGGCTGGCGTTCACGTGGTCGTTGGGATGGACATCCTTACCCAGCGACCTAGTGGCCAGGGTCGCGATGACCTCGTTGGTATTCATATTGCTTGAGGTGCCCGAACCGGTCTGGAACACGTCGATGGGGAAGTGCCCGTCGTATTTGCCGGTGGCTACTTCGGCTGCGGCGGCAACGATGGCGTCGGCGACGTCTTGGTCGAGGATGCCCAGTTCGGCGTTGGCCTTGGCGCAGGCAGCCTTGATCTGGGCCAGCGCCTTGATCTGTGCCGACTCGATGGGGGTGCCGGAGATCGGGAAGTTCTCGACGGCTCGCTGTGTCTGTGCGCGGTACAGAGCATCCACCGGGACCTTAACCTCGCCCATGGTGTCGTGCTCAATGCGGTATTCGGTCATATGGCTGACTTTAGCGAGTGACGATTGTGGGCTACATCTCGGTCGGATTAGTTGCCGATATCAACTAAATGGGCATAA
>JBEBVW010000065.1:0-11462 GCA_040392565.1 Aeromicrobium sp.
CGGCGTCGTCGCCGCCCTCAGATTCAGGCTTACGACGCCGACGTCCGCCTCGGCTACGACGGCGACGCGGCTGAGCGCCGTTCTCATCGAGATCGTCGTCGTCCTCAGAATCGTCGTCGGATCCGCCGTTGGAGTTCTTGCCCCCGTTTTGCGAAGCGTCGTTCTTGGAGTTGGTGTTCTTGGCGTTCTTGCCGCCGCCACCGTTACTGCCGTTGTTGTTGGCACCGTTGTTGGCACCGCTATTGGCATTGCCGGCATTGCCCTTACGCTGCGGCTCGGCGGTGTCTTCGACCGGATCTGGCTTCGGCAAAGCCGGGGCCAATCCGGGCGGCGGCGCCTGGAATGCCACAGCCACCGGCGGGCCAGCCGGACGAGCAGCTGCTCGACGACGCGTTGAGGTGGTCGTCGTGGTGACGGCCGGCGCAGCAGTCTTTGCGGCCGACGACTCCTGTCCAGCGTCCTTGGATGAGTCGTTCGAGGTTGGATCGAGCATGTGCTCTCCTTCACCGCGACTCGAGAAGCCCGAATGCGGTACGTCAACGGCCCTACGGCCTGTAAGTCTGGTGTGGTGGCGCCGTACTTGGGCGTGTCACTCGGCTTTTCGGTGCGCCTGCCGCGGTCGCCACGTGCGTTTCAACGGGTTTCGTTGGGTCTGCTCGTGCGTCGCGGTCGGGTGCTATCGATCTGCCCGCCCGCCGAACTAGGTCCGGCGTACGACTACTTCTGTCCCTAGTATCGCACACCAATGATCGGGTGCGATCTGCAACGATCATCTCCGTGCCTCAATCACGTTGGCTTCTGCCAGTCGTTGCCATCGTTCTGCTCGCCCTCAATCTGCGGTCCGCAGTCGGCAGCCTCGGCGTGTTGCTCGACCCAGTCAGCGCCGAACTCGGTTTCAACTCGACCGTTGCAGGCGCTCTCACCACCCTGCCGGTGCTGTGTTTCGCCGGCTTCGGCGCGCTGTCACCGCGGGTAGTCCGGTTGTCTGGGCTGAACCGCACGGCGTTCGGCCTACTCCTCGTCGCTGCCGCCGGCCTCGCAGCACGCGCTGTTGTCGACTCGGGCGTCGTGTTCATCGCCCTGACCGTCGTGGCGCTGGCCGCAGCAGCAGTCGGCAACGTCATCCTCCCTGCCCTGGCCAAGCAGCACCTGCCCGAACACGTTGCCGTAGTCAGTGCGCTTTACGGCGCTGCGCTGATGGGTGGCGCCGCTCTCAGTTCCGGACTCACCGTGCCGATCGCCGACGCCACCGGCGGGTGGCGTGCTGGCCTCGGCGCCTGGGCGGTGTTGGCCGTCGCAGCCGCCGTGCCATGGATTCCACTGCTGCGGCACGACGTTCGTGTGCCGGTCACTGCGTCACATGCCGGCATCGGCATGCGCGATGTTGCCCGCTCCCCCATGGCCTGGGCGCTGGCAGCGTCGTTCGGATTGCAATCGTCGCAGGCCTACGCTCAGTTCGGCTGGTTTCCCCTCATGCTCGACGACGCCGGCCTGACCGCGGCGAAGGCTGGGGCGATGCTCGGCATCATCGGCGCCGTCGGCATCCCCATGTCTCTGACATTGCCCAAATTGATTCGGTGGACCGGCGATCGACCCGTCCTTCCGTGGCTCTTCGCCTCCACGACAGTCGCGGGCTGGTGCGGCGTGCTCTGGGCGCCCACCGCTGCGCCGATCGCATGGTCGGTGTTGCTGGGCATCGGCGGCGCCATGTTCCCCTGGTGTCTCACCATGATCGGCCAGCGAAGTGCCACCGTGGCGGGTACTGCGGCCCTGTCGGCATTCGTCCAAGGCGCCGGCTACAGCTTGGCGGCTTTGGGCCCGTTCGGAGTGGGCCTGATGCACGGCGCCACCGGCGGTTTCGACATCGCAATTTACGGACTGATCGGCGTCGGATTCCTGATGGGCATCGCAGGGACTGTCGTCATGCGAGGCGGCACCCTCGAACAGCACTTGTATCGACCGTAGGCTGGCGCGGTGAGACGAGCTCGCCGCAATCAGCCCTTCACTGTGCAGTACGTCGCGCGCAGCAAGGACCCGGACGATCCCGATCAGGTACTAACGATCACCAACAACACCGAGGTCAGCGTGCAGCCGACGCTGGCATATGTGGCCCGCGACATTTGGGGCCGAGAACTGCCTGGCGTCACGACTGTCGGCGTCAATGGAACGCACCGCGGCATGCCATTGCTACCGGCCGGAGGCACGCTGACCGAATACCTGCGCTTCGACGGCGCAGGGCATCGCGACGTGCGCCTGGTCGACGTCCAACTGGCTGCGGTTGAAGAAGTGGACCATCCGCCGCTGGAACAAGATGTGCGAGTCGTGATGGTTGATCTAGACCAGAAGGCCGTGCTCGATCCCGCTGACTTTTGGGGCATCGGTATCGCCAATCCCAACCCATTCGGAGTGACGGTGCGGGTCAGCCTGGTGGCATTTGAAGACCAGGAACGCGATTATCCGCGCCAAGCCGTCGACGTCGTCACTCTGCAGGAAGACGTCGATGTCGCTTCACAGTCCCATGACGTGATCTGGCTACCTGAAGATGTCCGCGGACGGTTCGAGCTGGTCGCGCATCACCTGCGACCACAATCCCTCATCTAGAAACCAGGCACCTCGCCATGGTTTCGAGGCTCGGCCGCGGCCGGCCTCACACCTCAACCACCGGGACTCACTCCGCTGATTGAGGCGCCCGAGGAACGAGGGCCTCGAAATCAGCGAACTACCAAGACAACCCAACGGTCCCGAGACCCCGCCGCAACCAGCCTCACACCTCAACCACCGGGAACCAGCCCGCCGATTGAGGCGCCCGAGGAACGAGGGCCTCGAAATCAGCGCCGCGATACAAACCGATGGTCAACGGGCGCGGGGTGGCACCTGATGACTCAGAGGGCTGGGAACCAGAGCGCGATTTCGCGAGCGGAGGACTCTTCCGAATCGGAGGCGTGCACCAGATTCTCTCGGTTCGACAGCGAGAAGTCGCCGCGAATCGTTCCCGGTGCTGCAGCGCGACCGTCCGTTGCGCCGTTCAACGTGCGGACAACCGAGATCGCTTCGTCGCCTTCGAGCACCAGCGCGACCAACGGTCCTGACGTGGCGAACTCCCGCAGCGGCGGATACCAAGGCTGCTCGACGTGTTCGGCGTAATGCGCATCGGCCTGAACTGCGTCAATCGTGCGGTGCTCCATCGCGACGATCGACAGGCCCTTGGTCTCGAATCGAGACAGGACCGCACCCACGAGTCCACGTCGAACGGCGTCGGGCTTGATCAGAACCAGGGTGCGCTGCGTCATGACAGCAACTTAACGCCCGCAGCGACAGCTTCGACGACCGGTCGGGGTTGCGGCGTCGGCAGGACCGTCCTAGGTTGAAACGAAGGTGACCGCCCTCACGTGGCGTCACAAAGGGGGCAAGCGGACAGGTGCACCTGCTTCGGGGGAAGCATGGAAGAGCGATCGCCACAGCCACCGCTGTGACGACCCTCAGCCTCGGTGCGCTGACCGCGTGTGGGTCCGCTGATCAGGGCGGCGCCACCGAATTGATCTGGTACGTCAACCCCGACTCAGCGCCTCCGCCTGATTTCGACGGCGCCTTCGGCCAAGCCGGCATCGCCGAGCGGTGCAGCACCGACGACTACCGCATCACCACTCAGCAACTGCCGGGCGACGCCAGCCAGCAGCGCATCCAACTCGCGCGTCGCCTGGCTGCCGACGACACCGATATCGACTTGATGAGCATGGACGTCGTCCTCACAGGCGAATTCGCGGACGCTGGTTTCCTGGCACCGATTCCCGACGATCTCGCCAGCCGACTGCAGCAGCAGGGGCTAGAGGGGGCAGTCAACAGCGCCACCTGGAACGACAAGTTGGCAGTCGCACCGCTGTGGTCCAACACTCAATTGCTCTGGTACCGCAAGGGATTTGCCGACAAGGCCGGTCTCGACATGAGAGACCCAGTCACCTGGTCGCAAATCATTGATGCGGCCGATAAGAATGACGGCACCGTTGGCGTGCAGGCCAACAAATACGAGGGCTACATCGTGTGGATCAACGCACTGATCCAGGGCGCTGGCGGCGCCATCGCCACATCGCTCGATCAAGGCGCCGAGGCGAAAGTCGATATCGACTCCCCCGCTGGCCGTGACGCAGCAAAAGTGATTGCCCAACTTGCTGACTCCTCGGCGGCAGAGAACGATCTGTCAGTCTCCAACGAGGGCACGGTTCTTGGCCCATTCGCCGGAGACACCGGCGCCTTTCAAGTGAACTGGACCTTCATCTACAACCAGTACAAGAACGACGAGGGCGTATTCGACGACCTCGGCTGGGCTCGGTATCCGCGCACTGTGCCCGATCAGGATTCACGTCCACCGCTCGGCGGAATCAACATCGGAGTGAATGCGGCCTCGCAGCACACCAAACAGGCGATGCAGGCCATCGAATGCATCACGTCAGTGGAGAACCAGGTCACCTACGCCATCGAGACCGGCAACATGCCATCCAGCGGCGCCGCCTATGACGATGCCAAACTCGCCAAGGCCTACCCGCCTGACCTGTTGGCCTTGTTCCGCACCAGTGTCGACGAATCTGGGCCGCGGCCGATTACTCCGTACTGGAGCGATATCTCTACGGCATTGCAAAGCACCTGGCATCCAGCAGCTGGGGTCAGCGAACGCACACCGGCACGCTCGGCCTCATTTATCCGTGACGTTCTCGATGGAAAGAGGCTGTTGTGAGCGCCGCCATCGCCACCACAGACCGGGCACGGGCTGAAAACCGGCTCGGGCAGCGTCTCGTGCTGCCAGCCGTCCTCCTCATGCTGCTGGTCACCGCCTACCCCATGTTCCGGGCGCTGTACTTATCGCTGTTTCAGTACCGACTGACATCACCGGACGACCGAGAGTTCGTAGGTCTTTCCAACTATGCGACGGCGCTCTCAGACTCACTGTTCTGGAAGGACCTGTGGAACACCGTTCTGATCATGGTGGTGACCGTCGCCGTCGAATTGGTCATCGGCTTTGCGTTCGCCATGGTGATGCACCGCATCGTGTTTGCGCGCGGCGCGATCCGCACGGCCATCTTGATTCCGTACGGCATCATCACCGTGGTTTCAGCGTTCGCCTGGCAGTTCACCTTCAGCTTGAACAACGGCTACGTCAACAGTTGGTTTTCCTGGCTGCCGGGAATTGCCGAAAACACCAACTGGTTCGGCGAACACGGCACGGCGATGTTCGCGATCATGGTGTCGGAGATCTGGAAAACCACGCCGTTCATGTCACTGCTGCTGCTGGCTGGCTTGGCGCAAGTCTCCGAAGACATGCTGGAAGCGGCCAAAGTCGACGGCGCCACGTGGTGGCAGCGGCTCACCAAAGTGATCCTGCCCAATATGCGTGCGGCCATCATGGTGGCGGTCCTGTTCCGAGCACTTGATGCCTTCCGCATCTTCGACAACATCTTCGTCATGACCAAGGGTGCGCAAGGCACCGAATCGTCGTCGTTCCTGACCTATCGGCAGGTCATCGAACAGTTCCAGCTCGGCATGGGTTCAGCGCTGTCAGTACTGCTGTTCTTGTCCGTTCTGCTGTTGGCATGGTTGATCGTCAAACTGTTCCGGGTCGATCTGGCCGCCGCACGCGGGGAGGCCTGACGTGAACAAGCAGATGAACGTTGGCCAGTGGATCGGTTTCGTGGCGATCTTGATCTGGTGCCTGCTGCCCATCGCCTGGATCTTGTCCCTGTCGTTCAAACCGGTCGCCGAGACAACCGCCGGCAGCCCCCAGTTCCTGCCTCGAGAGTGGACGCTGCAGAACTACCGAGATGTGCTTCAAAACGATGATTTTCAGCGCGCCTTGCTCAACTCGGCAGGCATCGCCGCAATTGCCACCGTGCTCGCGGTGATCTTCGCGACCCTGGCCGCCTATGCCATCGCCCGGTTGGAATTTAAGGGAAAGCGTTTGGTGCTGTCGATTGCCCTTGCCATCGCGATGTTCCCGGTCGTTTCGCTGGTCGGCCCACTGTTTGATCTATGGCGCGGACTCCACCTGTTCAACACCTGGCCCGGATTGATCATCCCCTACATGTCATTCACGCTGCCGCTCGCGATCTGGACATTGTCGGCGTTCTTCCGCGAAATCCCATGGGAAATGGAGCAGGCTGCCCAAGTGGACGGTGCAACCTCGTGGCAAGCGTTTCGGAAGGTGATTGTGCCGTTGGCAGCGCCTGGCGTATTCACCGCTGCGATCCTGACTTTCTTCTTTGCGTGGAATGAATTCGTCCTCGCCATCTCGTTGACTTCGACCACTGATGCGCGCACCGTGCCCGCGCAACTGTCGTTCTTTGTCGGATCCGATCAGTTCAATCCGCCTTACTCCCAGCTGGCGACGGCATCGGTCGTGGTGACCGTGCCCATCGTCGTGCTTGTCCTGCTGTTCCAGCGCAAGATCGTCGCCGGTCTGACCTCCGGCGCAGTGAAGGGGTGACCCGATGGCTTCGATCGAAATGAAGAACATCGTCAAGAAGTACGGCGACGGATTCCCGGCCGTCAACGATGTGAGTATCGATGTGGCCGACGGCGAGTTCATGATCCTGGTCGGCCCGTCCGGCTGCGGAAAGTCGACGCTCCTGCGGATGATCGTCGGTCTTGAAGACATTACGTCGGGCGACATGATCGTCGGCGGAAAGCGCGTCAACGATCTAGCACCGCGCGATCGCAATCTGTCGATGGTCTTCCAGAACTACGCGCTCTACCCGCACCTGACGGTCTACGAAAACATCGCGTTCCCGCTGCGGCTGGCCAAAATGAGCGAATCGGAGATCGACGCCAAAGTGCGCGAAGCGAGCAGCACGCTAGAACTCGATGAACACCTAGATCGCAAGCCAGCCAATCTGTCAGGTGGCCAACGCCAACGCGTCGCCATGGGGCGCGCCATCGTGCGTGACGCCGAAGCGTTCCTTTTCGACGAACCGCTGTCGAATTTGGACGCCAAGCTGCGTGGCCAGATGCGCACCGAGATCTCGCGACTACAGAAGCGTCTGGGGATCACCACGGTGTACGTGACGCATGACCAAACCGAGGCCATGACGCTCGGCGACCGAGTGGCCGTCATGAAGCGCGGCGTTCTTCAGCAGCTGGCCAGTCCGCGCGAACTGTACGAGCAACCAGTCAACCTGTTTGTCGCCGGCTTCATCGGTTCGCCGCCAATGAATTTCCTGCCCGCCACCGTCGAGGGCAATCACGTCGAGTTGCCGTTCGGCCGGTTCGAGATCCCCGCTGCGAAGGCAGAAAAGTTGCAGGGTTCGGGATTGCTGCTCGCCGGAATCCGCCCAGAACACCTAGAAGATGCGGCCGTCATCGAACCTGAGCGGGCCACTGACTCCACGACATTCAGCGCCCACGTCGACGTCCGCGAATGGCTGGGCGATTCGCAATACGCATATATCCCGTATGAGGCTGACGCAGAGGTCGAGAAGCAACTGCAGGAGTTGGCGCGCGAACTCGACAGCGACAGCCTGCGCACCCAGTTGGTGGCGTCGTTGGACTCAGCCAGCGAAATCCACGAAGACCAAGATGCCCGGCTTTTTATCTACACCGACAAGATGCACTTCTTCGACCCCGCCACCGGCGACAATCTCACTGTCGGGCTGTGACGGCCGGTCAGCCTTGTTCTGATGCCCAACGGGTCTTGTCGTCTTCGATGCGACGCCCAAGCAGATACGCGGTGAACCACAGCAACGCGAACAGCGCGCCGACGGCGTACATCGCGGGCTCGAATAGACCCAACGCGATAGTGGCGACCTGAAGCAGGTGGCCGAGCCAATATGCCCACCGACGCCGCAGCAAACCTGACACGACGATGCACAGTGCTGCGATGCCGAGGCCGCACACGAGGGCCGTCGTGGTGTCGACGTCTGACACGTTGATCAGCACGGGTGTTGCAAGACCAACGATCAGCGCCTGCATGATCAACATCGCTGCGCACATCCTGCGCAGCGTTGAGTCATGGGGGGTCGTCATGATTGCCCTCCACCTAACAGAATCCGAGCCTCACCCACAGTGACAACCGAGCCGGTCACAAGAACGCCGCCACCAGCAACTTCATCGCCGAAGCCAGCGGCCGTTTCGGCCAGTGCGATGGCTTGCTCCAGTGCATCGTCGAGACGCCGCGCGACTGTCACCCGGTCTTCGCCGAACAGGTCGTCGGCGATCTCGCCTAGCTCGGCCGCAGACATGGCGCGCTCGGTGCTGTTCTGAGTGACCACGATGTGCGCGAGTACCGGCTCGAGTTCGCGCAAGATCTCTTCGACGTCCTTGTCGGCCATGACGCCAACGACAGCGATCAGTGGGCTGAAACTGAACTCATCCTGGATGGATTCGACTGTGGCACGCATGCCATGCGGATTGTGTGCGGCGTCCAACAGCACGGTGGGGCTGCGACGCACCACTTCGAGCCTGCCAGGAGAAGTGACCTGGGCAAACGCATCGCGCACCAGATCAGCATCGAGCTCGCGGCTACCCGTAAACGCTTCCACGGCTGCCAAGGCGTAGGCAGCGTTGGCAGCCTGGTGGGCGCCGTGCAGCGGCAAGAAGATGTCTTCGTAGCGGCCGGCAACGCCTTGGAGGGTGATCTGCTGTCCACCCACACCATTGGCACGCGCAGCAACGCCAAAGTCGATGCCCTCGCGCAGCGGCACCGCACCGACTTCAAGCGCCCGGCGCATCACCACATCAAGTACTGCGGGCTCCTGTTCGGCAATAACAACATGCGATCCCGGCTTGATGATGCCGGCTTTCTCGACCGCAATGACTTCGGGTGAGTCGCCGAGATAGCGCGCATGGTCAACGCCGATCGGCGTAATGACAGCCACCTGGGCATCGATGATGTTGGTGGCATCCCAAGTACCACCCATGCCGACCTCAACGACGGCGACGTCGACGGGGGCGTCGGCGAACGCTGCGTACGCCATGGCAACCATCATTTCGAAGAATGACAGCGGCGGCCCGCCAGCAGCGGCCGACTGATCGTCGGCGATTTCGGCGAAGGGCGCGACGTCGGCGAACGCTTCGACGAACAGGCTCTCGGACAACGGTTCGCCATCAATACTGATGCGCTCCGTCATCGATTCAAGATGCGGGCTGGTGAACCGGCCAGTGCGCAAATCCAGGGCGTGCAGCAATGCGTCGATCATGCGACTGGTCGACGTCTTGCCGTTGGTGCCCGTCAGGTGAATTGCACTGAACGCGTTCTGCGGATTGCCCAGCAGATCGCACAGCGCACGGATGCGGTCGAGGGACGGTTCAAGGCGCGACTCGGGCCATCTACCGACCAGGAGCCGTTCGACCTCGGCATAACTGGGATTCATTGTCCCCAGTATCTCAGGCGAACACCGATGGTCGCGGTGGTGGCACCGAAGCAGCCTCGTAGACTTGTCCCTTGTGACCACAGCGAACCGTGTGCCCGAGAAACCCGCCCTCGAAGGACTTGAGGACAAGTGGAGCGGCGTATGGGCCGAGCAGGGCACCTTCGCCTTCGATCGCAGCAGGAGCCGCGAGGAGATCTACTCGATCGACACTCCCCCACCAACCGTCTCGGGATCGCTGCACGTCGGCCACGTGTTCAGCTACACGCACACCGATCTGATCGCGCGATTCCAGCGCATGCGCGGCAAGGAAGTCTTCTACCCGATGGGTTGGGACGACAACGGCCTGCCCACCGAACGCCGAGTGCAGAACTACTTCGGCGTGCGGTGCGATCCGTCGCTGCCGTACGAGGCGGACTTCACTCCCCCGGAGAAGCCGGACCCCAAGAAGCAGATTCCGATCAGCCGACGCAACTTCATCGAGTTGTGCAATGAGCTGGTCGTCGAGGACGAGAAAGTCTTCGAGAAGTTGTGGCGCACGCTCGGCCTGAGCGTCGATTGGTCACAGACTTACACCACGATTGGCGCCGAATCACAGACCACGAGCCAGCGCGCCTTCTTACGCAATGTCAACCGCGGCGAGGCCTACAGCCAGGATGCCCCGACGCTGTGGGATGTCACCTTCCAGACTGCCGTTGCCCAGGCCGAGCTTGAAGCCCGCGACTACCCCGGCGCGTATCACCGAGTGACGTACCAGCACGAGTCCGGCCCGATCGTGGTCGAGACCACCCGACCGGAGCTGACGCCCGCAGCGGTCGCGATCATCGCTCACCCCGACGACGACCGCTACAAGCACCTGTTCGGCACCACTGCGACCTCACCGTTATTCGGTGTGGAGGTGCCAATCATCGCCAGCACGTTGGCCGATCCGGAAAAGGGCTCGGGCATCGTTCACTGCTGTACGTTCGGCGATCTGACCGACGTTCAGTGGTGGCGCGAGTTCCAGTTGCCGAACCGCACCGTGATCGGCCGCGACGGCCGCATCTTGCGCGATGTTCCTGAGTGGATCGCTGGCGGACCTGGCGAGGCGCTCTACGACGAACTGGCTGGCAAGACGACGTTCACAGCCCGCGAACTGATCGTCGAAGCGCTGCGCGCCAGTGGCGATCTCGATGGCGAGCCGGAACCGACTCAGCGCATGGCGAACTTCTACGAGAAGGGCGACAAGCCGCTCGAGATCGTCTCCACCCGCCAGTGGTACATCACGAACGGCGGCCGCGATGCCGATCTCCGCACCTCTTTAGTGGCGCGCGGTGATCAGATCGACTGGCACCCCGGCTATATGCAGAGCCGCTTCACCAACTGGATCGAAGGCCTCAACGGCGACTGGCTGGTGAGCCGCCAGCGCTTCTTCGGCATCCCGTTCCCGGTCTGGTACCGCCTCGACGCCGAAGGCGAGCCCGACTACGACAACCCCATCCTGGCTGGCGAGGAGACCTTGCCTGTCGATCCGGCATCGCAGGCACCTCCGGGCTTTGAAGAGTCACAGCGCGGTCAGGCCGGCGGCTTCATCGCTGACCCTGACGTGATGGATACCTGGGCCACGTCATCGCTGACACCGCAGATTGTGTGCGGCTGGGAACGCGACGCCGAGTTGTTCGAGAAGACGTTCCCGATGGACCTGCGCCCGCAGGCGCACGACATCATCCGCACCTGGCTGTTCTCCAGCGTCGTCCGCTCCCATCTGGAGCACGGCGACGTGCCGTGGACGAATGCGGCCATCTCCGGTTTCGTGGTCGACCCCGACCGCAAGAAGATGTCCAAATCCAAGGGCAATGTCGTCGTTCCCGACGAGATCTTGACCAAGTACGGCGCAGATGCGGTGCGTTGGCGCGCGGCGCTGTCGCGTCCTGGCATGGACTCGCCGTTCGACGAGACCCAGATGAAGGTCGGCCGCCGCCTGACGATGAAGGTGCTGAACGCGAGCAAGTTCGTGCTGGCCTCCCCCGAGGCGTACGGCCTGGGTGCCGACGGTTCACTGCTTGATCCCAGCCTGGTGACCGAGGCCCTTGACCGCTCGATGCTGGCCCGTCTCGAAGTTGTTATCGATGA
>JBEBVW010000066.1:0-11462 GCA_040392565.1 Aeromicrobium sp.
CTCGAGACTCAGGTTTCGACGGAGGTGCGATAGATCCCGGTGATTTCGAGGCTCGTTCCTCGCACCTCAATCACCCGGTCGGGGTTACCAGCCGCGAGTTTCGAGCTTGTGGTGCTCGGGGAGGTCGTCGACGTTGATGCCGACCATGGCGTCGCCGAGACCGCGGGATGCCTTGGCGACCACGTCGGGGTCGTCAAAGAAGGTCGTGGCCTTGACGATGGCTTCGGCGCGCTGGGCGGGATTGCCGGACTTGAAGATGCCCGAACCCACGAACACTCCCTCAGAGCCGAGCTGCATCACCAAAGCGGCGTCGGCCGGAGTGGCGATGCCGCCAGCGGTGAACAACGTCACCGGGAGCTTGCCCAATTCGGCAACTTCCTTGACCAGTTCGAAGGGCGCCTGAAGTTCCTTGGCTGCAACGTACAACTCGTCGTCGCGCAGGTTCTGCAGTCGGCGGATCTCACCAGTGATCTTGCGAATGTGGGTGACGGCGTTGGACACATCGCCTGTGCCCGCCTCGCCCTTGGAGCGGATGAATGCCGCACCCTCGGTGATGCGACGCAGCGCTTCGCCGAGGTTGGTTGCGCCGCACACGAACGGGACGTTGAACGCCCACTTGTCGATGTGGTTGGCGTAGTCGGCCGGGGTCAGAACCTCGGACTCGTCGATGTAGTCGACGCCGAGGCTCTGCAGGATTTGCGCTTCGGCGAAGTGGCCGATGCGAGCCTTGGCCATCACCGGGATCGAGACGGCTTCGATAATGCCGTCGATCAGATCCGGGTCGCTGGCGCGAGCGACGCCACCCTGCGCACGGATGTCAGCCGGGACGCGCTCCAGAGCCATGACTGCAACGGCGCCGGCATCTTCAGCGATCTTGGCCTGCTCGGCGTCGACGACATCCATGATGACGCCGCCCTTGAGCATTTCAGCCATTCCGCGCTTGACGCGTGAGGTGCCGGTGGTGGGGGTCTGGGTAGAGGGGGTCTCGCTCATGCCCCCAAGATTACCCGCCGACGGCGGCGCTCCCGACCCGGCACATCTGGTGAGACTGCAGCAACGCGACGCATCTGGTCACGATCGGTCAGCCTGACCCGGATGCGGCCGTCGGCTAAGCCCAGGCGACGCTCCCAGCGCTCGATTTGGCGCCACCCGTCCAGGTCAATCGTGCGTTCGGCAACTGCTTGTGGAAGGCCGCGCTTCGACGGAGCGCTGAGCAGTCCGTGATGAACGTCCTCGAACAACCGGTCGATCGTCTCGGCAGCACACGTCTTGTTGGTACCAATGAAGCCATTCGGTCCACGCTTGATCCAGCCGACGACGTAGACACCGGGCATATCGGCGACTCGTCCCTGGTCGTTGGGAACGACTGCCCTTGCATCATCGAAGGGCAAGCCGGCCAACGGAACACCGCGATACCCCACCGACCGCAGAACTAGCCCGGTTGCAATGTCTTCGATTTGGTCGGTCGCAACCGCCCGCACGCCATCTCCATCGGCTTCCAGTCGGGTTTGCGCAATGCGGATGCCGGTAGTGACCTCGTCGCCAAGAATCTGGACCGGCATTGCTTGATATCGCAACACAATCCGGCGCGCACCTGATCGCGGCGCGGCGCTACGAAGTGCCTCGATCTTTTGTTGATCCATCAGCGATGAGGCGACAGCGTCGAGATCGCCTTCGACCACGACGTCGATGTCGTTCCGACTCAGCAGGCCAGTGATCTCCGGCAACGTAAAAGCCGATTGAGCCGGTCCTCGACGAGCCAAGATCACCACTTCGCGCACCGAACTGCGACGCAAAGCTTCCAAAGCGTGGTCAGCAATATCGGTGCCGGCCAAGAGTTCGGGGTCGGTGGCCAGAATGCGAGCCACATCGAGCGCGACGTTGCCGTTTCCGACAATCACGACTCGCTCGTGCGAAAGATCGAATAGGTCATCAGCGTGATCGGGGTGACCGTTGTACCAAGCGACGAAGTCTGTTGCGGTGACGCTGCCGGGCAGCGACTCTCCCGGTATGTCCATCGTCCGGTCGCGGGAGGCGCCCGTTGCGTAGACGACGGCGTCGAAATGCTGCGCCAATTCTTCGTGGCTCACGTCAATGCCGACATCAAGCCCCAAGGCGTAGCCGAAGCCGTCCTGTTCCTCGATCATCCCGAACAGTCGGTCGATGGTTCGCGTCTCGGGGTGATCGGGCGCAACACCGGCACGCACGAGCCCGTACGGGGTGGGCAGCCGGTCAATCACGGTCACCTCAACGCCCGGCCGTTTGAGCAACTCATCTGCTGCGTACAGCCCGGCAGGGCCCGCACCCACGACCGCAACACTCAGCGGCAGATCGTCGGCACGACCGACCACCGGCGTGACTGGCGCCTGCACAGGCGGCGTAGGCCGGTTCTCGTGGAACAGCCGGTTCAATTCAATAAACGGCAGTTCGTCGACGGTCAGCTTGTGATCGGCCTTGATGGCACCAACTGGGCACGCACCAACACACGCGCCGCAGTCGACGCACGACACTGGGTCGATGTAGACCATGTCGGCGGAGGCGAAGTCCGGCTCGTCTGGCGTGGGATGAATCGCGTTTACCGGGCAAGCGAAAACGCACGAGGCGTCCGCGCAGCACGGCTGCGTGACAACGTGAGGCATAACGTCTTCCTGCTGGTCAGGCGGCCTTCGGATCGGAAAATACGGTGGCCGGCTCGCTGCGGTAGCGGTTCGGGCGACCGTCGATCTTCAGCAACTTCCAGATCCGACGAGACAACGGCGTCATGAGGCCAGCTTCTTCGGCGAGCATGCGCACATCGGCGAACACGTCCGACAACCGCACGCGCGACTCAGGAGCCTTCCAATACAGGTCCTTCATGATCGATTTGGGAATGTCGAATTCCTTGCGCATCTCCTTGGGCGGAACCAGGATCGCGTCGCCAGCGATACGCATGATGATGGGGTACAGGATCGAAATCCAGTGGCGCTCAAGCCAGCTCAGACGCTGGGCGTGACGCGTGATGTAGGCATGTGCGAACGAAATGTGTCGGGCTTCTTCGGCCACATGGATCTGCATGATCCTCTGGATCATCGGGTGCATCGAATCGCCCGCGCGCAGAATCGACTTCTGGGTGTGGTCGATCGGCTCTTCACCAGCAAGCACGGCGATGAAGAACGCCATAGGGCCCCAACCGGCCGTTGAGGCGATGGCGGTTCCGGCCTTGCGCAAGATCCACGGCATGCCGGGAACCTCATAGCCAATCCGGTTGACACCCTCTTGGAACATCTGGTTGTGGTGGCACTCTTCGGTGGCCTCATGCATCAGGTAGCGGAACTCGGGGTTCTGATTGGGCGACTTGAAGCAATAGACCATGATGCCGCGGATCAGCAGGTTCTCGAACTGCACGCCGACCTTCATGATGTTGGCCTGGCGCCACTGACCGATGGCAATCTGCTTCTCCAGCGGCTGGCTCTTGTACCAGTCCGATCCGCCGATCGCGTCGATCTCCGGCAGCACCCAGCGCTCATCGTCGGGCCGGATCTCAAAGTCGGGGTGACTCCAGTCGATATCGACGAACGCGTTGAAGTATCGAGTTGCCGATGCGTCAGAAAGCTCACGAAGCGTCTGGTGGTAATCCTCACGACTCATCGACGCATCGATCTCCGGAAGGTCCGGCAACTCGTCGCGATCGTCATCAGTAGCGTGATCGAGAATCTGGGTCATACCGTCAGCATGCGCCGTACTGCGGGTATGTGTCAAGCCTTATGTAACATTCCGCCTGTCACATAGTCTTTCCAGGTCAGAGTCTGTTTTTGCTGCTCTTAGGCATTCAGTTCGGGATTCGCGACAGCCTGCTTGTGGACGATCATCATGCGCTGAACGATGGTGATCGCGCTGGCCGCGGCAAGCGCCCACAAGGTGATTTCGGTCAGGAAGTCCGCGTCAAACAGGCCGTTGAACCCGGTCATCACCAAGATCGAGACAAGGCGATCGGCTCGTTCGGCGATACCGCCCTTGGCCTGCATCCCCAGAGACTCCGCACGCGCACGCGCATAGGAAGTGATCGATCCCAACACCAGGCAGGCGATGCTCAGGTAGAAGTACGTCTTGACGTTGCCGAGATCGGCTTCTGCGTGCTGCGTCGTGTAGTAGATCGCCAGGCCGCCGAAGATCGCCGCGTCACCGAAGCGGTCGAGCGTGGAGTCCAAGAAGGCACCCCACTTCGACGACTGACCGGACTGGCGCGCCATGTAGCCGTCCATGATGTCGCTGAAGACGAAGGCGGTGATGAACATGACGCCAATGAACAGCTCGCCGCGCGGGAAGAAGAACAGCGCGCCAAAGCAGACGCCGGCAGTGCCGACGTAAGTGACGTGGTCGGGTTTGACGCCCATGCGCAGCAGCAGGTTCGCCAGCGGCGCCCAGACGTTGGTCCAGAACTGTCGGAAACGCTCGAGCACGCTTCACTCCCCTTCTTCGTCGGCCGTGAGCTCAGACCAAGCCGCGGCAATCATCTGCTGAGTGTCGGCCAGCACCTGTGGCAGCACCTTGGTGCGACCGATGACCGGCATGAAGTTGGCGTCGCCGCCCCAACGCGGAACGACGTGCTGGTGCAAGTGGGCAGCGATGCCTGCGCCAGCGACGGATCCCTGGTTCATTCCCAGGTTGAATCCGTGCGGCGAGCTGACCTTGCGGACGACGCGCATCGCTTGCTGAGTCAGCCGAGCAACCTCATCGGTTTCTTCTGGCGTGAGATCGGTGTAGTCCGCGACGTGGCGGAACGGGCAGATCAAGAGGTGCCCAGCGTTGTACGGGTACAGGTTCAAAACTGCGTACGCCAATTCGCCGCGCTTGACGATCAACGCCTCGGCGTCATCACCACGATTGGGGATTTCGCAGAAAGGGCAGTCAGCGGCTTCGGCGGTCGCTGGCTTGCCTTCGCCCTTGATGTAAACGATGCGATGTGGGGTCCACAGGCGTTCAAGGCCGTCGGGTTCGCTCACCGCGACACTGTATCGACCCGATGCATCGAGATGGGCACTAGTGCTGGTCGAGTCCCAACGAGGCCTGTGCGACCCAACTGGCGTGAAGACGCGCGTAGACCCCATCACGAACCGCCACAAGTTCGTCGTGGGTGCCGTCCTGAACGAGTCGGCCGCCGTCGAAGACCAAGACCCGATCGGCGTTCTCAGCTGTCGTCAGTCGGTGCGCAATTGTGACGCTGGTGCGCCCGTTCAACAGTCGCTCAAGCGCTTGCGTGGCTCTCAACTCAGTCTGCGGGTCCACGGCACTGGTGGCTTCGTCGAGCACCAAGAATTCGGGGTCGGCCAACGCCGAACGGATCAACGCGACCAATTGCCGCTCCCCCGCCGACAACGACTCACCGCGCTGCCCCACTCGGGTATCAAGCCCATGCGGCAGTCCGTCGAACCAATCACGCAACTCGACGTCGTCGATAGCTTTCATCAGTTCGGCATCGCTGGCTCCCCGCCGGCCGTACTCAAGGTTTTGTCGCAACGAGGCATCAAAGAGGAAACCCTCTTGCGGAACCATCAGCACGTGTCGCCGCAGTTCAGCGAAGGACACGGTCGAGATGTCGACGCCACCGAGCGTGACGGTGCCTTCGGCTGGGTCCATGAGTCGGGTCAGCAGCTTGGCGAACGTGGTCTTGCCTGATCCCGTCTCGCCCACAACAGCGATGCGCTGTCGGGCAGGGATCGTCACATCGACATCGGCAATGACTGTCGGCCCGTCGGGGTAGGCGAACGACACATGCGACATGGCGGCGCTCAGCTCGCCATCGGGTAGCCGGACGCCTGCGTCGCCCGGGTCAATCACATCGGCCGGCGTATCGACCAGGTCAATGACTCGCCGCCACGACGCAATGGCGTTCTGTGCTTCGGTGAGCACCTGAGTGGCATTTTGCACCGGGCCGACGATCAGGCCCACGAGAAAAGCAAAAGCGATCACGGTGCCGATGGACAACCCGCCGGCGACACCAATCACGACGCCAGCGGCAATCACGCCTGCGTTCGCTAGTCCGCCAGCCACACCTGCGGAGGCGAACGTGACGGCGACCAGACTTTGCGCGCGCGTGTTGGCGTCAAGGTTGGCGTTGATACCGCCGTCGACCCGCCGTTGGGTGCGTTCCTCAATCGCGTGCGCGCGCACGACGGATGCACCCACCACGGGCTCGGCGATCACAGCAAGCATCTCGCCGACGGTGCGCCGCACCGTGTCGTAGGCGCGGCTCAGTCGCGAGGCAAAGAACTTCAAGCTCACCACCAGCGGCAGGAAGCACAGCCACACCACCAGAGTCAGTTCCCAGGAGTAGAACGCCATGACAGCGGTAGCCACCACAATCTGGCCCAGGCTGATGACCATCATGATTCCGACGAACTGCAAGAACATCGAGATTTGGTCGACGTCCGACGTCACTCGCGACACCAGTACGCCGCGCCGCTGAGCATTTTGGGTCAGCGTTGAAAGGTCGTGGACGTGCCGGAATGCAGCGACGCGCAACTCAGACAGACCAGTCTCGCTGGCAATGAACAACCGCACCCGCATCCAGTACGCGCAGACCGCGGTGATGCCGATGAGAATCAGCGCGAGTGTGAGTACCGGAAGGATGTCGGCAACTTCAGTTTCGCGTCCGTCGCCGAGTCCGTTGTCGATCGTGCGCTGCACCACGATGGGCACAACTGAACTACCAATCGTGCTCAAAGCCGCCAGCAGCAGCGTGAAGCCCAGCCCTTCTCGCATCGCTGGAGTCATGGCCAAGCCCCGGCGCAGGATCGCGGTGCCCTTGATATCGGGTTCGGTGGCTTCGTACTCGGTGGCCGTCATGACTGCGCCTCTCGCGCCTGGTCGTAGGCGTCCACGATGTCGCGATACGCCGCCGACGTTGCGGTGAGTTCGGCGTGAGTTCCGCGCGCGGCCACCTGGCCGTCGGCGAGCAGCACGACGTCGTCGGCAAGCGCGATGGTGGCCTTGCGATAGGCCACCACGACAACAGTCGGACCATCACCGCCCGCCGTCTGCTCGGCCAACGCCCGCAAGATTCGCTGTTCGACTTCGGGATCGACCGCACTCGTGGCGTCGTCGAGAACGAGTAGGCGCGGCTGGCGCACTAGCGCTCGTGCCAGCGCCAACCGCTGCCGTTGTCCGCCGGACAGCGTGGTGCCGCGTTCGCCGAGTTGCGAATCCAACCCCTTGGGTAGCGCAGCGACAAAGCCGTCAGCCTGCACAGTGCGCAGCGCTTGCCACACCTCCTGGTCGGAGATATCAGCCGACAACGTGACGTTTTCGCGCACCGAATCGTCGAACAAGAACGTTGCTTGCGGGACCACAGCAACGGTCGAAGCCAAGGCTTCATGGCTCAGTTCGGGGAGATCGACACCGTCGAACCGGATACGACCGGCGTTGGGATCGACCAGCCGCACCAGCAGCGACGTGAGCGTGCTCTTGCCTGAACCGGTTGAACCAACGATCGCGGTGACTGAACCCGGCGACACGTCGAGGTCGAGATCGTGCAGGACATCGTCAGCTGCACCATCAAAGCGGTAGCGGACGCCGTCGAGTTGAAGTCGCACGGCTCCTGCGCCCGGGATGGTCGACGAACCGTAGGTCATTGAGCCATCAGCGTGGAGCACCGATTCGACACGGCCCCAACCGACAACGCTGCGCGGGATCTCGCCCAACACCCAGCCGATCGCACGCACGGGGAATGACACGACCGTGAACAGGAACGCGACCTGGACGACGTCACCGGGAGCCGCTGCACCGCTGGCGACTCGCCCTACGCCGATGACGACGACCAACAACACACCGAGATTGGGCAATGCCTCAAGTAGCGGATCGAAGATGGCGCGGATTCGCCCCACCTCGATATTGGCATCGCGCAACTCTTCTGCGACTGCTTCAAATCGCTCTGTCTCGTCGGTCTCGCGGCCCAGTGACTTCACGACGAGCGCACCATCGAATGATTCGTGGGCCACTGCGCTGAGGTCGCCACGCAATGCCTGAGCACGGGTGACCCGAGGCGACAACCAACGCTGGTAGAAGACGTTGATCGCAAACAAGGCGGGGAAGACGAGGAGGCCCACCACCGTGAGCACCAGATCTGCTACTGCCATGGCACCGATTGCAGCGACGAGCATCGCGATAACGCCGATGGCCATCGGCAGTGGCATGAACACCGCCCACGCCGCCTCGACGTCGGCGTTAGCGTTGCTCAGCAGTTGGCCGGTGGGGTGCCGGTGATGCCACGACATCGGCAGCGCCAGGTACTTGCGGGTGACCAAGCGGCGGTAGGTCGCGATGAGACGGTAATAGACGATGCCGCCGATAAGTCGACGCGCAATCACGCCCAACGCTCGCAGCAATGCCACCGCGAGGAACATCGCCGCAGTTGCCCACAGGGCTCCGGCGGCAACATCGCCACGCTCGAACGACGGGCGGATCGCATGATCAGTGGCCCAGCCCAAAACCCATGCGTCGGCGACCGTCATGAAGCCGAACAGGATTGATCCCAGGATCGACAAAGTGGCGAGCAGTTTCTGCTCGCGAATGCCTCGGCCCATCAGCGCGAGGCCGCGCCGCATAACGCGATCGTCGCTGGTGTGGAGGTCGTCAGTGCCGAGGCTCATCGGTTCTGACTACTCCCTCGTCGACGTTCGCTCATCGAACCACGTGTCCGGCATCCTTCAAGGTCTGCTTCACCTGTCCGATCGTCATATCGCCAAAGTGGAACACGCTGGCCGCAAGTACGGCATCTGCTCCGGCGTCGACCGCTTCAGGGAAGTGTTCAAGCCGTCCGGCGCCACCGCTGGCAATCAGCGGTACTTGGGTAACGCCGCGGGCTGCCCGAATCATTTCCACATCGAAGCCATTTTTTGTGCCGTCAGCGTCCATCGAGTTCAACAGCACCTCGCCGGCACCGAGTTCGGACGCTCGTCGGATCCACTCCAATGCGTCAATGCCAGCCGATTGTCGACCACCATGTGTAGTGACTTCGAAGCCGCTGGGCTGATCTGCCGCACGGCGCGCATCGACGCTGAGGACGAGCACCTGATTACCGAACCGTTGAGATATTTCGGCGATCACTTCAGGGCGAGCAATGGCGGCGGTGTTGATGCCGACTTTGTCCGCGCCCGCGCGCAGTAGTCGATCGACGTCGTCGACTGTGCGCACCCCGCCGCCAACAGTCAGTGGAATGAACACCTGTTCGGCAGTTCGGCTCACGATGTCGTAGGTCGTGGAGCGATCGCCCGATGAGGCGGTGATGTCCAGAAACGTCAGTTCATCGGCGCCTTCGGCGTCGTACACACGCGCCATTTCGACTGGATCACCCGCATCGCGGAGATCGACGAAGTTGACGCCTTTGACCACACGGCCAGCATCGACGTCAAGACACGGAATGACACGTACCGCAAGACTCACGTTCCGAGCCTATCTTTGGCTACCGTCATGACATGAAGCTCTCCCCTGTCATCGCGCCTGTCCTGCTGCTTGCCTTGTCGCTGTCGGCGTGCGGGGACGACGAAGACCCGACGACACCACCGACGTCGGCTTCACCCACAGCCACGGCTTCGGCCAGCGCAACGGCCGAGGCTCCCAAGAGTTCTGCGGACCTCGTCATGGCTCCAGGTCGCATCGGCCCAGCCGAGGTCGGCATGAGTAAGAGCGAAGCGCTTGAGACCGGCCTGTTTGATGCGGACGTCAAAATAAAGGGCGAAGTCTGCGACGGCGTGGAGCCGCTGCAGTGGAAGAGCGCTTTTACTGGTGTCGACGTCCTCACCTCAGAAGCCGGCGACATCGTGTCGCTCGGTACTTTTGAGGCCGACGGCCCACGTACTGAAGATGACCTTGGGGTTGGCTCGACGTATGGAGACCTAGTCGACACGTACGGTGCAGAACTGACCGATCCCGAAGAAGCCGGCTACGGCCAGGCCGGAGCGTACGTCAAGGACGGCAACCGGTGGTTGGGCTTCTTGTTCGGTGACGTCGAATCAGCCAGCGCCGTAGTATCCGATACTGAGGTCACCTTCGTTGAGGCCACCGCGGGCGACAAGCCCGGGCTGATGCGCGACGGCTGCTGACCGTCAGCGACCTTGCTTGGTCAGCGCTAACGCTTCTTCGAGGGTGAACTGGCCGGTGTAGAGCGCCGTGCCGGCGATCGCACCTTCGACACCGATCTCGACCAGATCCATCAACGCGCGGATGTCGTCAAGCGTGGTGACGCCTCCGGATGCCACCACAGGCCGGTCTGTGCGTGAACACACCTCGCGCAAGAGGTCCAAGTTCGGGCCTTGCAACATGCCGTCCTTGTTGACGTCGGTAACGACGTAGCGGGCGCATCCTTCGGAGTCGAGGCGAGCCAGCGTTTCATACAGATCTCCACCTTCGCTGGTCCACCCCCTGGCCGCGAGCGTCGTACCGCGAACGTCAAGTCCAATCGCGATCCGGTCGCCCCAGGTAGCGATGGCCCGTGCGCACCACTCAGGCTGCTCAAGTGCAGCGGTGCCAATGTTGACGCGGCGACAACCGGTAGCCATGGCAGCCTCGAGCGACTCATCGTCACGGATACCGCCGGACATTTCGACGTTGATGTCCAGGCGTCCGACGATCTCAGCCTTCAGATCGTTGTTGTTGCCCGTACCGAAGGCTGCGTCGAGATCCACCAGATGCAGCCATTCCGAACCCGCGTTCTGCCATCGCAGCGCCGCTTCGATCGGATCGCCGAAAACCTTCTCCGAGCCGTCAATGCCCTGGACCAATTGAACGGCCTGGCCGCCTTTGATGTCGACGGCGGGCAGCAGTTCAAGGTAGTCACTCACGCCGCCGATCGTATCGACACCCATCCGCGGGTCGGCGGAGTGGCTAGAGGGTAGCTAGCCAGTTCTCGAGCAGTCTGCGGCCAGCGTCGCCGGACTTCTCGGGGTGGAACTGGGTGGCCCAGAGGGGTCCGTGTTCGACGGCGGACACGAACCGGTCGCCGCCGTATTCAGTCCAGGTGACCTGCGGCTTCTTCACCGGCGTGTCTCCATCGAGCAGCCAGGTGCGGACGCCGAAGGAGTGCACGAAGTAGAACCGCTGGTCGGCAATTCCGTCAAACATCTGTGAGCCCTCGGCGACTTCGACGGTGTTCCAACCCATGTGCGGGATGATCGGCGCCTGAATGTCTTCGACGACACCTGGCCACTCCCCTGCACCTTCGGTTCGTACGCCGTGCTCGATGCCTTCGGCGAACAGGATCTGCATGCCGACACAGATGCCCAGCACCGGCCGATTGGCGATCAACCGACGCTCAATGATGCGCACTCCGTCGACACCCAGCAGCCCCTCCATGCAGGCCGCGTAAGCACCGACGCCGGGCACCAACAAGCCATCTGCCTCAGCAGCAACTTTGGGGTCAGCGGTCAACTCGACCACAGCTCCGGCACGCTCCAGCGCACGAACGCCAGAACGCAGATTGCCTGAGC
>JBEBVW010000067.1:0-11386 GCA_040392565.1 Aeromicrobium sp.
GTTCATCATGCGGTTGCCGTGATCGTTGACCGATCGTTCACCTTCCGTTCACCGCGGGTGGGGTAACCGGTCAACTCGGGCTGTTTATGTCGTCAGTGACATGAAGACATCAAAGCCCCAGAAGGGTTCCCCCGTGAAGCGCTCATTCATCATCGCCGCTCCGATCCTCGCCCTGTCGCTCGCCGCATGTGGCGCAGCCAATGAGGACAATGGCGACTCGACTGCCGACTCAAAGCTGTCCGGCACCGTCAACGGAGGCGGCGCCAGCTCGCAGGAGGCCGCAGTGGCCGCCTGGAAGGCCGGTTTCCAAACCGCCAACCCCGACGTCACCGTCAACTACGACCCCGCCGGATCCGGCGCAGGCCGCGAGCAGTTCATCGCCGGTGGCCTGGCGTTCGCCGGCTCCGACGCCTACCTCGATGACGAGGAGCTGGCCGCTGCTGCTGAACGCTGCTCCAGTGACGTCGTCGAGGTCCCGGTCTACGTCAGCCCGATCGCCGTCGTCTACAACCTCGACGGTGTCGACAAGCTGAACCTGTCGGCCAAGACGATCGGCCAGATCTTCGAAGGCAAGATCACCAAGTGGAATGACGCAGCGATCGCCGCGGACAACCCCGACGCCAAGCTGCCGGACACGGCCATCACCGCTGTGCACCGTTCCGACGACTCGGGCACCACGAAGAACTTCACCGACTACCTGGACGTTGCGTCCGAGGGTGGCTGGACCGGTGGAGTCGTTGAGACCTGGCCGATCAAGCACGGCGAAGCAGCCGAGGGCACGTCCGGTGTCATCGCAGCTGTCACCGGCGGCAACGGCACGATCGGCTACGCCGACGCTAGCCAGGCCGGCGACTTGGGCACCGTCAACGTCAAGGTGGGCGAGGAGTACACCGCACCGACCCCCGAGGCCGCTGCCAAGGTGCTCGACACCGCCAAGCCGGTTGCCGGACGCACGTCGACCGACATGGCTGTCGACATCGACCGCAAGACCACCGAGTCGGGCGTCTACCCAATCGTTCTGGCTTCGTACCAGATCGCTTGCCAGTCCTACGACGATGCGGCCACCGCCGAACTGGTCAAGGGTTGGCTGACGTTCGTCGCCAGCGACGAGGGCCAGAAGGCTGCCGCTGACAGCGCCGGCTCGGCCCCGCTGTCCGGCGACTTCGCCGCCAAGGTCCGCACCGCGATCGATTCGATCAAGGCCAGCTGACCGTGCCTCAACCGCTGTGGGTGCCGCGGAGGCCACGCCCCTCCTGGGCACCGGTGCGCCCGGGCGACCGGATCTTCGCCGCACTGTCATCTGGTGCCGGTCTGCTGATCTTGTCGATGCTCGCTGGCGTCGCCATCTTCCTGCTCGCCGAAGGGTTGCCCGGCATTCTGGCCGACCCCAGCGAGGTCAAGTCCCACCAGAGCTTCTGGCCCTGGGTCGGGCCACTGGTCCTCGGCACTCTGATCGCTGCCGTCGTGGCGCTGATCATCGCAGTGCCGATCTCGATCGGTGTCGCACTGTTCATTTCGCACTACGCACCGCGCCGCCTCGGTCAGACCCTCGGATACCTGATCGATCTGCTGGCCGCCGTCCCCAGCGTTGTCTACGGGCTCTGGGGCATCTACGTGCTGTCCGGCACCATGGCACCGGTCTACGCCTGGTTCGAGAAGTACCTCGGTTTCCTGCCGATCTTCGCCGGCCCCGCCTCTGCGACCGGCCGCACGCTGCTCACCGCCTGCCTGGTGTTGGCCGTCATGATCTTGCCGATCATGACCGCGATCTGCCGCGAAATCTTCCTGCAAACGCCGCGTCTGCATGAGGAAGCCGCACTGGCGCTGGGCGCCACCCGGTGGGAAATGATCCGCATGGCGGTCTTCCCTTACGCACGCTCGGGCATCGTGTCCGGCGCGATGCTGGGTCTGGGTCGGGCACTCGGCGAAACCATGGCTGTCGCGATGGTGCTGTCAGCAACCGCCGGTGTAGTCACTGCAAACCTGATCAGCAGCACGAACCCGAGCACGATCGCTTCCAACATCGCGCTGAGCTTCGCTGAAGCCAGCGGCAAGAGCGTCAATGCGCTGATCGCCAGCGGTCTGGTGCTGTTCGTGATCACGTTCGGCGTCAACTTCGCGGCCCGCGCCATCGTGGACCGCCGCAAGGAATTCTCCGGAGCTAACTGATGACCACCATTTCGCTCGCCGCCCGTCCCGGTCGCCTGCCCATCAAGGCGCCACAGTTGGTGCTTGCCTTCGCGGCAACTGCAGGTGTTGGCGTGTGGCTGGGTAAAGACAGCATTTTCCTCGGCGTATTGGCTGCATGGGCGCTGTGTTTCGCGCTTCCGCTGTGGTCGGCAGTCGTCGAAGGCACCCGCAAAGCCACCGACCGGCTCGTCACGGTGCTGGTCACCTCAGCGTTTGCGATCGCTTTGGTTCCGCTGTTCAGCATCCTGATCGAGGTGCTCACCAAGGGCACTGCTGTGCTGGGCATCGACTTCTTCACGTTCTCGATGCGCAATGTGGTCGGCGAAGGCGGTGGCATCTACCACGCGATGATCGGCACGCTGCTGATCACCGGCGCCGCCGCCGTCATCTCGGTGCCGATTGGCCTCTTTGCCGCGATCTACCTGGTCGAATACGGCATCGACAACCGGTTGTCGCGCTGGCTGCGCTTCCTGGTCGACGTCATGACCGGAATCCCCTCAATCGTCGCGGGCCTGTTCGCGTACGCGCTGTTCGTCGTGTTTTTCGGACCCGGCGTTCGTATGGGTATCGGCGGAGCGGTCGCGCTGTCGGTGCTCATGATTCCCGTGGTCGTCCGCTCCAGTGAAGAAATGCTCAAGCTGGTGCCGAATGAGCTGCGTGAAGCCTCCTTCGCCTTGGGTGTGCCGAAGTGGCGCACGGTGGCCAAGGTGGTTCTGCCCACCGCGCTGGCTGGAATCGTCACAGGCGTGACGCTGGCCATCGCCCGCGTGATCGGCGAGACCGCTCCCCTGCTCATCATCGCCGGAGCTACCGATTCGGTGAACTTCAATCTCTTCGATGGACGAATGGCCACCCTCCCGGTGTTCGCGTATGCATCGCAGCGCAATCCCGGCATCCCGCCGGAGTTCAGCATCGACCGCGCGTGGGGCGCTGCCCTCGTGCTGCTGCTGATCGTGATGCTGCTGAACCTCGGTGCGCGCCTCGTCTCCTACTACTTCTCCCCGAAAGGTGAACGCTGATGGCTAAGAGCATCGACGTTTCAGATCTGAACATTTACTACGGCGACTTCCTCGCCGTGGAGGGCGTCAACATCCCGATTGCCGCACGCTCGGTCACCGCGCTGATCGGCCCGTCTGGCTGCGGCAAGTCGACGTTCTTGCGGTCGCTGAACCGGATGCACGAAGTCATCCGCGGCGCCCGCGTCGAGGGCAAGGTGCTGATCGATGGCGAAGACCTCTACGGCTCCGACATGGATCCGGTCGAGGTGCGTCGCATGATCGGCATGGTGTTCCAGCGCCCCAACCCGTTCCCCACGATGTCGATCTACGACAACGTGCTGGCCGGACAGAAGTTGAACAGCAAGCGCATGAAGAAGCCCGAAGCCGATGCGATCGTGGAGCGTTCACTGCGCAGCGCCGGCCTGTGGCAAGAGGTCAAGGATCGCCTCGACCGCCCCGGCTCGAGCCTGTCTGGCGGCCAGCAGCAGCGACTGTGTATCGCGCGCGCCATCTCGGTTGAGCCCGAAGTGCTGTTGATGGACGAGCCGTGCTCCGCGCTTGACCCCATCTCCACCTCAGTGATCGAGGATCTGATTCACGAACTGAAGAATCAGTACACGATCGTCATCGTCACCCACAACATGCAGCAGGCCGCACGCGTGTCTGATGAGACCGCGTTCTTCAACCTCGCCGGCGTCGGCAAGCCCGGTCGGCTCATTGAGTTCGACCGCACCGAGAAGATCTTCTCCAACCCCGCCGACCCCTCCACCGAGGCCTACATCCAGGGTCGGTTTGGGTGAGTCAGTTACCCGGAATGAACGTACCGAGGACGAAGTAGGCGAGGGCACCCACGCTGGCAGCGGCGGGGATCGTGATGATCCAAGCGGTCACGATGCCGCGGGCAACCCCCCAGCGAACTGCGCTGAACTTCTTGCTCGCACCTGCGCCCATGACAGCCGACGTCATGGTGTGCGTGGTCGAGACCGGAGCACCCGCGTAGATGGCCATGCCATACAAGACGCCAGAAGCAGTGACTTCAGCTGAGAAGCCTGATGGCGGATCGAGCGCGATGATACGACGACCCATAGTGCGCATGATGCGCATTCCGCCAGAGAAGGTGCCAGCCGAAATCGCGCCGGCGGCTGCCAGCACAACCCATAGCGGAATGTCGTCGTTCGCGGTGGTGTGATGACCGCCGGCGATCAGCGCCAGCACGATGACACCCATCGTCTTCTGCGCGTCCTGCAGGCCGTGACCCAGCGACAGCATCGCGGCCGAAACGGTCTGCGCGAGGCGGAAGTTGCGGTTGACCACGTGCGGGTTCCGGCGACGGAAGATCCACATGATGCTGGTCATCACGATGAACGCGGCGCTGAAACCAATCAGCGGGCTCAACACCATGGGCACGGCGACCTTGTCGACCACCTTGTCCCAGTCGACCCGAACGCCGGCAGCAATTCCCACGCCCACCAGGCCGCCAATCAGGGCGTGCGATGACGACGAGGGGATACCGAAGTACCAAGTGATCAGGTTCCAGGTGATGGCACCGATCAGTGCAGCAAGCACCACCGTGAGGGCATGCTCGGGCGTCGATATCTCATCGAACCCAGCGAGAATGTCTTTGATGGTCTTGGCGACTTCAACGCCCAACAAGGCACCGACGAAGTTCAGGACGGCAGCCATCGCCAAAGCGATACGAGGCGTCAGCGCACGAGTTGAAACCGATGTCGCAATGGCATTCGCAGCGTCGTGAAAGCCGTTGGTGTAGTCGAAGAACAGTGCGATCCCGATGGTGACAATCATCAGGGTCAAGACAAGGTCCACGACTCAGGACTCCTTGACGGCGATCTGCTCCACCGTGTTGGCGACGGTCTCCAACGCATCGATGGCGTGCTCAAGGGAGTCGACGACCTCTTTGAGCTTCATGACTTCGAGCGTCTTGTAGGTGCCGCTGTTGAACAGGTTCGCCACGATGCGGCGGTACGAGCGGTCGCCCTGGTTCTCCAGACGGTTGATCTCGATCCAGTACTCCTCGAGATCCTTCATCGTCCGCAGTCGCGGCATCGCCTCGGCGGTCAACTGGCACGCGCGCTGCAGCACCTCAACCTGAGGGGCGAAGTCGCTGGGTAGTGCGCCCAGTTCGTAGAGGGCGACGAGATCGACCGTCTCCTCCATGTAGTCCATGACGTCGTCCAAGCTGCTGGCGAGCCGGTAGATGTCCTCACGGTCGAACGGCGTGATGAACGTCTGGTTCGCGCGGCGGACGATCGTGTGGGTCATCTCGTCGGCAGCATGCTCCGCCTCGCCCATGCGTTCGGCGAGTTCGTTCTTGTCAGATGCCGGATCGAGCATCGCGGCAAGAAGATCAGCTCCGCTGACCAAGTGTTGCGCCATCTCGGAAAACAGATCGTAGAACGTCGTTTCTACCGGTCGAATGCGAAATCGCACCCTCGTGCTCCCGTCAGCTTTGGAAAGGCCTTGCTCAGAGTACGGGGAGGTGAACGCTGGGTGTCAAACCAGGCCCAGAATCGAGTCGACTTCGCGGTCGGTCAGACGTCGATTTGAGTGGGATGCGGCGATCATCAGGTTGCTGGTCAACTCGATCTCGCCGATGGCCTCGTCGTCGATCAGCGACGGGTAATCGTCGTCAAGCGGCTCGGTCATGGGGGAACCTCAAAGTGGGGGACCAGTCGTGCGGGGATCACCCATCTTACCGGCGATCGACCGACGCCGCTCCCCTTCATCCAGATTGCCCACCGCGACCTGCGATACTTCAGATAGGGGCCTCTAGCTCAACGGTAGAGCAACGGACTTTTAATCCGTGGGTTGTGGGTTCGAATCCCACGGGGCCTACAAGACGTGACCTCGTAGAACTCGATTTCTTGGTGGCTAACGGGCCGACGGTTAACCACCGATACGGCGCAACAGGAAGTCACGCGCCAGCGTCGAGATCGGGACGCGCTGTTCTTCGGCATGCTTTGCCAGTAATCGATACTCGTCCTCGTTCAACCGGACCTGGAGCACCTTCGTACGATCGTGTCCGCGCGTCACCTTCACTGACCGGGGCAATTCGGCATCTGGCGCGTCATCGGCCCGTTCGGCAGCGGCAACCTCGGCCTCGATCAGCTCAGAGATTCTGCTCATCATCCTCACCCTTTCGGTAGTAGATTCTTCTGTCCTTTGTGTTCAACTCCCAACCTGATGCGCCGTACTCGTGACCGCTATCAACAACGACGATGACGGTTAGCACTGTTTGCAGGGTCGGCGAGTAACCAATGATTCGCACAGCCTGGCCTGATTTGCTGGCGTAGTCGGGATTGATAACGACCCGGTTTGGGTCTTCTAGAGCCTCATCGGCCTGGGCCGTTCTCAGCGCATGCTTGGCAAACATATGCGCGCTACGTTCAGACCAATCGACGTTCCTGAACACCCCCTCATTCTACGCTTATGTATTACACAATGGAAGATAGCCTGCACAACCGCCAAGGTCGCTACGGTCGGTCGGCAAGCTCCTGAGCAAGGTCGAGGCGGCCTTGTTGCACTAGCTCGCCGATCATCATGGTGCGGACGCCGCGGGCCAGCGCGTCGGCGTCGATCAACGCTGGCGCGGCGAGGGAGTGCAGCAGATAACCGTGCACCATCGCCATAAAGGCGCCCGGGTCGTTGACTTCCACCCCGGCCGCCGAACTGGCAGCAGTCACGACACCGCGGCCGGCCTGCAGCACTTCGGTGGCGACTTCTTCGAATCCCGGATCGCGACCCGCGGCAAGCAGCGCCTCGATGAAGGCCAACGATTCGGTGCGGG
Organism: Aeromicrobium sp.; assembly: GCA_040392565.1. GTDB lineage: Bacteria > Actinomycetota > Actinomycetes > Propionibacteriales > Nocardioidaceae > Aeromicrobium. Next base: position 6,994 of record JBEBVW010000067.1, read on the forward strand.
GCGGGACTGCCGCGCCTGCAAATGCATCGAGGAGGTCGGCGAGCGGCTGCGGTTCGCCTTCGAGCAGAGCTGCGGCGAGTTGGTTCATCGTTTCGACGTCGTCCATCACTTTGGTGCGCACCGCCTCAACGTTGAGGTCGGTGATCGAGTCGAAGAAATAGCCGACCGTCGCAAGCGGAAGTCCGGCTTTCTCTGTGACAGCTCGGTGGGTGACGCCAGCTATGCCCTTTTCGGCGGCAACCTCGACCGTGGCGTCGATCAGCGCAGCGCGCCGCTGCTGAGCACTAGCACCATGGCGTCGCTTCATGTGATCTATCCTAAAGTGTAGAAGTTCTTCTAGACAATGCTCGATTTTGGCAGCACGATAGACACATGACTCCCCAGGTTCGCGTCCACGCTTTCGGTGATGACGCCCTCGCTGACCACGACGCTGTAGCCATCGCTGAACGCATTCGCACCGGCGAAATCAGCCCGGCCGAGGCTGAATCAGCCGCCGTTGAGCGCATCAAGAAGGTCTCATCGCTACGCGCCGTCGTGCATGAGTCGTATGACGCACCGCGCAGATCAGACGACACCAGCGCACCGCTCTACGGCGTTCCGACGCTGATCAAAGACAACACGGATGTGGCCGGCTGGCCGACCAATCATGGTTCAGAGGCGTTCACTGCCGACCCGGCCAAGAAGGACGGCAAATATGCCGCCCAGTTCATGAGCACCGGTGTCACGGTTCTCGGGAAAACGCAGATGCCCGAGTTCGGCCTCAACGCTACGACCGAATTCCGTACCGGCGAACCGGTCCTGAATCCGTGGAACACCGACTACTCGGTGGGCGCATCGTCGGGCGGCGCGGCGGCGCTCGTCGCTGCCGGAGCCGTGCCGATCGCCCACGCCAACGACGGCGGCGGTTCGATTCGCATCCCCGCCGCCGCAGCCGGGCTCATTGGCCTCAAGCCCAGCCGCAACCGTCAACTCAACGGCGAACAGACTCATGCGATGGCAATCAACTTGATCGGCGAGGGCATTGTCAGCCGGTCCGTCCGCGACACCGCCGTGTTCATCGACGCGATGGAACGCACGTGGCGCAACCCCCGCCTGGCGCCTATCGGCCGAGTTGAGGGCCCATCGTCGCGCAAGCTGCGGATTGGCATGGTGCTCGACTCGGTGACCGACGCCGTGGCCGACGGGCCTACGCGAGCCGCGGTCGAGCACACCGTGGCGCTGCTGGAGAAGCAGGGACATTCGGTGCAGACCATCCCGGTCCCTGCAGATGACCGCCTCGCCGATGACTTCCTGCACTACTGGGGCTTGCTGGCTCAGATGGCCGGCGGACTCGGCAAGTTCGCCTTCCACAAGTCATTCGACAAGTCCAAGCTCGACGGCCTCACCGACGGCCTGCGCCACAACTTCAAGGGCGGCGGCTGGAAGTCCACCCCGGGTGCGATCCGGCGCCTCAAGGGCGCGGCGCGTACCTACGCCGCAGCGTTCGACACCGTCGACGTCATCGTGTGCCCGGTCGTCGCCAACACGACCCCCGAACTTGGTGTTCTGAGCCCCAATGTGCCGTTCGACCAGCTCATCGAGCGCCTACGCAATCACGTCGCCTTCACGCCACTGCAAAACATCACCGGCACCCCCGCCATCTCCCTGCCGATGGGCCTAAGCCCCGAAGGACTGCCCATCGGCGTGCAGCTGGCCACCGCCTACGGCGACGAGCGCACCCTCCTCGAAGTCGCCTTCGGCCTCGAAGAACAATTCACCTGGCCCCGCATCCAGGACTAATGGTTAGTGGGTTGAGCCGTGGGTCGTGTATTCGGGGCGGCCGTAGCTGGTGAGGCGCTTTTTGAGGACGCGAACCGAGTAGCGGTCGACTGAGGCGCGCAGTGACGGGCGGGTTGAGGCGACGGCCATGGCGAGGAAGCGGCCCATCACAAAAGGGCCGGTGAGGCCGACGCGCACTAGGTCACCGACGCCCATGGGTGCACCCTTTTGAGCCGCGTCCTTGCGATTGAAGCCGCAGAAGCCCAAGAAAAACATCTTGCTCCAGCTGCGCTCCACGGCGTTCGCTGCACGTTCCCAGGGGCTGCGGCCGGGGAGAAGGTAGGCGTCCATGGTCGCGGTGACCAACTGATGGCAGGTGTCATCGAAGTCGTCGCGCAACGTCGCGGCTCGGCCGTGGAAGACCTCGATGATGCCGTCGCATGTCGTGGGCAGCAGCTCTTCGGGCAAGCCCAGCAGGAAGCAGCGATAGCGGCTGTATTCGAGCATTGCGCGTTCGCGTCCCACGAACTCCGTTCGCCCAAACCGACGGGCGACCACCGCGAGGATGTACATGTTGATCAGGCCGGCAGGCATCTGGTCGACCTGCGGAACCGGCAGTCCGTAGACCGCGGGATCCCACTTTGTCGATCGCTTGAGCGCGCTGTATCGCACAACCGAATGCATCAAGCGCACCATCGCCGCTGACTCAAAGCCAACGCCAAATCGCTCCAGCGCACCGGGCATCGTGGTCTCGGCGAAGAACCGCGTCGTTTCCAGCACACGCGTCTTTGCGCCGTCGCCGGTGAGCGCGCCAGTCAACGCCATCGGCAGCGCTGCATACGTGTTGAGGAAGGTCGCCAAGAACGCCCCACGCGTGATGAACGGGGCAAAGAACGCCGCGCTGACGCGCATGTAGCGAGCGCCTTCCTCGACCAAATCCATATCGACCCAGTCCGGCGCGGCCTCCATTGACGCGATGAAGGCGCGCAGCTCGTCAGGGGCGTCGGGGACTGCTTCGATCCCCTCTCGGCACGCCTTCTGCAGCATGTCGATCAGGCCCTGCACTCCGAACTTGGGAATCAAGCTCGCGTACGGATCAGCAACGCTGTCACCCAACAGCGTCGCGGTGCGCATCAGCTCGACGACGCGATCGTCGGCCAAGTAGGGCTCACGCTGATCGACCCAACCCGGCAGCATCGACGTGACCGCCGGATCGTCCGTAAAACGCAGCGGAACGGAGTCAAAATCAAAGTCACCGTAGAGCTCCGGCTGCAGTTCACGCTGTGCGCGCACCCGTTCCAACAGAGTCGGGTAATGCTCGGCGGTTCTCACAGTTGCAGCGTACAAACTTTTGAGCCAGTACCGTCAGCCCATGCGCGCCGTCACAGTTCACCAAGGTCAACTGCAAGTCGAAGACGTTCCGGATCTGAAGCCCACAGAAGGCCAGATCCTGCTCGACGTCACGCGATGCGGCATTTGCGGGTCCGACCTGCATGCACGCCACCACGCCGATGTCATGGCCGATGTTGTCGACGAGGTCGGCTACCCGGACATGATGCGGATGCGCGACAAGGTGGTGATGGGCCACGAGTTCACCGGCACCATCGCCGACTACGGTCCGAAGACGCACCGGCGTTGGGATGCCGGCACTCCCGTCGTGGCGTTGCCCATGCTCAAAACGCGCAGCGGCGTGCACCTCACCGGACTCAGCGCCCAAGCGCCGGGTGGCTATGCCGAACAGGTGCTGGTGTCAGAGTCGTTGACCTTCCCGGTACCTCCGTCGGTTGATCCGGAGCTGGCCGCGCTCACCGAGCCCCTGGCGGTCGCGCTGCACGCCGTGAACCGCGGCGACGTGCGTAAGGGCGATACGGCCGTCGTCGTCGGGTGTGGACCGATCGGCCTGGCGGTCATCACCATGCTGAAGGCCAAAGGCGTCAAACATGTCATCGCCAGCGACTACTCAGCCGCCCGTCGTGAGCTCGCCGGACGTGTGGGTGCAGACGTTGTGATCGACCCCGCCGCTGAATCGCCCTGGACGTCATTCGACGACAGCCGCAAGTACCTGACCCAAGCACCGGACGTGTTCAAACTTGCTTTCGGCACGATGGAGAAACTGCGCGCAGTTCCGTTCGTGCCGTGGAACCGGGTTATGGAAGCGGCCCAGAAAGCAGGCGCCGGACCGCGCGGGCCGGTGGTCTTTGAGTGCGTCGGTGTTCCCGGAGTTGTCGAGCACATCATTTCGTCGGCGCCCTTGCAGACCCGTGTCGTCGTGGTGGGCGTCTGCATGGAGGTCGACTCGTTTCGACCGGTCATGGCGATTAACAAAGAAGTCGATCTGCGATTCGTGTTCGCCTACGACCCAGCCGAGTTCTTCCGAACGCTCGGCATGATCGCGGCCGGACGCATTGACCCGCGGCCGCTGGTCACGGGAACCGTTGGTCTTGACGGCGTTGCCCAGGCGTTTGACGATCTCGGCGACGCCGAACAACACGCCAAGATCTTGATCGCACCGCAAGCACTAGCGCCCTCTTCATCGGCGTACTAGCGTGATCAGATGCTCCCGTACCACCGCCTACTTGCGCTGCCTGCAGCGATTCTGGCGACCACAGTCCTCCTCGCCGCTCCAGCCCAAGCG
>JBEBVW010000068.1:0-11230 GCA_040392565.1 Aeromicrobium sp.
GGCGTCGCCAGTTTCCTGGCCCGCCGCGAACCCCAATTCAAGGAGATCTGAATCATGCTGCCCGTGACACTCGGCCAACTGCGACTTCCCGTCGTGGCCGCCCCGATGTTCCTAATTTCGGGACCGGACCTGGTCATCTCGGCATGCAAGTCCGGTGTCATGGGGTCGTTCCCGAGTCCGAACTGCCGCACCACCGAAGAGCTCGACGCGTGGATGAGCACCATCACCGAGACCCTCGCCGAGGACCCCAACGCCGCACCGTGGGCGATCAACATGGTGACGCACCGCAGCAACAGCCGCCTTGGCGATGATCTGAAGTTGGTTGCCAAGTACCAGCCGCCGGTCGTCATCACCGCGCTCGGTTCACCCAAGCCGGTCATGGAAACGGTCCATTCCTATGGCGGCCTGGTGATCGCCGACGTCATTTCACTTAAGCTCGCCCACAAGGCAGTTGAAGCCGGCGTCGATGGTTTGGCCTGTGTGTCAGCCGGAGCTGGTGGCCACACCGGGCACCTGTCACCTTTCGCGTTCATTTCAGCCGTGCGCGAATTCTTCGACGGCATCATTACCGTCGGTGGCGGTATTTCTGACGGCGCTGGCGTGGCAGGCGCGATCACCGCGGGCGCCGACTTGGTCTACATGGGAACTAGGTTCCTGGCGACCCAAGAGAGCATGGCACCTGATGCCTACAAGCAGATGATCGTCGATCACGGCCCCGACGATCTCATCGTCACCGACGGCATCACCGGAACGCCGGCATCGTGGCTGCGCCCCAGCCTGATCGCCAACGGTCTCGATCCCGATGCGCTCGTTGGGCCCACTAGCCGCAACTACGATTCGGCCGCAGGCCCAGGTAATCGCTGGAAGGACATTTGGGCTGCCGGCCAAGGTTTGCAGACCATCCACGCCGTCGAGCCCGTGGCGACGGTCGTCGACCGCCTCGACACCGAAATGCGCGCCGCCGTCCAGCGCTCAGCCCACTGGGCCCCCACCTCTGCCTGATCCAGGACACCGGTGATTGAGGAGCGAGCTTGCGAGCCTCGAAATCACCGAAATCAAATCACCGAAGCCATCAAACCCCACCATGGTTTCGAGGCCCTCGTCCCTCGGGCACCTCAACCACCAGGGACAGCGAGCCACACCACCAACCCGGTGATTGAGGAGCGCCCTTCGAGGGCTCGTACCTCGCCACCTCAGGACCCGCAAGCGAGCCTCGAAATCACCGGGATCAGACAACCCCACCATGGTTTCGAGGCCCTCGTCCCTCGGGCACCTCAACCACCGGGGTGGCGGAACGAGGCCGACTAGCGGGGTTCGACGATGAGGCATTGGGCGACGCGGCCGAAGGGGCCATCTGCTGAGTGCAGAACGGCTGAGCCCATGCCGATACCGTCGGGACCGATTGAGGATTCGGCTTCGATGCCGATCCAGTCTCCGTGGGGCAGATCGAACAGGTGCACTGTGAGCTCGGTGTTGATGAACGTCCAGTCCCGCGGGTCGAGCTGGGCGCCGATTCCGTTCGCGGTATCCGCCGCAGCCACTGCCCTCTGAAAGTCGGTGACCGGTTCATCGTCGACGAGCGAGATATGAACATGGGTCCAGGCGATAGCCGCGCCGCCGCCCAAGCCGATCGGCGTTTGGACCCGCCAGTTCATAGCTCCGATGAAGCCATCGCGCCATGAGTCAGGCACGGCTGATTCGAACAACGATGGCGTCTGCGGGCCAGGGACTTCCAATCGCGATCCGGCCCGATGTACTGCAGCAGCTGTATCAGTCGTTCGAATCCACCAGGCCTGCGCTCGTGCCACCTCACGCAGGACACCCGAATCGTCGGGCTGGAACGCCGTCGCTTGCGACAGCGCAATACGCCGGCCTGGACGAACCGGCGCGACACTGAGCGTCAGAGGTCGTTCCATCTGGACCGGCCCAAGAATCTCGACGGTCAAGCGGCCAATCCGACCACCCGCACCAGGTGTACCGAGTTCGAGCTCGCGCGCCAACAGCGCGGCGACCGGACCGCCATGCAGCAAGGAGGTGCTCCACGGACTACCCGACTGCAACGTCGGCCAGAAGACGTTCCGGCCGTCCGGCCCAACTGCTCGCGTGAAGCAGGGGCCGGACGGTCGGTCTGTTGTGGTCAGAGGCCCACAGCTTCAGCTGCAGTGTCCGCCGTACGCCAGCGACGCAACTCAGCGCCGTCGGCCCAGGTGGAGTGCGTGCCGCTTGAAATTCGCTCCGGCAACTTCAACTTGCAGACCGGACCGTCCGCGAGTCGAGCAGCGTCGAAGACCACGCAGTATGACGAATCATCGTTCATATCGCTGATCAGCGTCACCAGGTAGCCGTCATCTTCTGACGTGCTGCCGACGCGAGGCGCCATAGCGGTTTCGCTGCCGTAGACACCGTCGTCAAAAGCGAAAGTCTCCTCGGAGCCGGTCACGTTGTCGTGCTTGACCAGACCGTTAAACAGGAACCAGCCCGGCTTATTGGTCGCCGAGTATGAGTAGCGGTGCTTCACACCGCCGAACGATCCGTTGATCATGCCGAATTCGGAAACCGTGTCGGTGAGCCGTTCTTCCTTCGTCTGGCCGGTGACCATGTTGAAGCGCCAGCGGTGCAGGCGAGTCTCCATACGGTCTTGGGCCAAGAAACGGAAGGCGCGTTCCCACTGCGTTCCGGTGCCATTGTCGGCCGGCTCCGGATCGGTCTGGAAGTAACCCTCAAGAATGACCTCGTCACCCTGCTCGTACGCATTGGTGAAGTGCAGGACGTAGGTGGATTCGGCCTCGAACCACTTGATGTCCGAGGTCTGACCACGCCGCGGGATAACCGCGAACCGCGACGGCATATCGCGGTGCCAGCGGGCCACGTGGGCGTCCTGCTTGAGCGCTTCGGAATCCCAGAACAGCGGCAGATCGTTGAGAATTGCGTAGTTCTCGGTGAAGGCCATATCGTGCGGCAGTCGCGGGCCCGGCAGCGGAATGTCGACGTAGTGAACCAGATCGTTCTTGTCGTCGACCACGCCGTACTTCATGTAGGGCGCTTCTTTGCTGTAGTTGAAGAACAGCATTTCGCCGGTGCGGTCGTCGATCTTCGGGTGCGCCGATACGCCCCACTCGAACGGGAAGCGACCGTTGAAGTCCTCTTTGCCCTGATTCTCCAGCGAGAACGGATCCATGCGGTACAGATCGCCGCACTGGTAGAAGCTGGTCAGCGCGGTGCCGCGGTGAACGACGACGTCGGTGCTTGACGCATCCTTCATGCGGCGACGTGCTCCCCAACCATCCTCACGCAGCGAGATCGACGGGCGCTCGGCGATACCGGCCCACAGCGCGTGGCCAGCCTCAGCCTCAGCCTTGAAGCCGTCAGTTTCAACGAAGCGGTTACGGTAGAACGCTTTGCCGTCACGGAACCCCACGACGTGGATCATGCCGTCGCCGTCAAACGGGTGATAGTTCTTCAGCGACGCATGCACCGGGTTCTCGGTGTTACGCAGGTAAACACCGTCCAGGTCCTGCGGCACCTCACCGGCCACGACCTCAAGGTCGTCGGCCTTCCACTCGGTGGTCTGTGGCTGCCAAGGTCCGGTGCGGTAGGGGTGATCGTCATCCTCGGGCAAGGTCGAAAGGATGCGGCCGACGATCTCGACGTCCATTGCTATGTCTCCTCGTATCTTTCGCTGTCTCAGCGCTCGGTGTCTTTCGCTCGCTCAGCGCTCGGTGGCGCCGACGACGAAGCTGACTGTGGTGGTGGTGCTGCCACCGAAGTTGAGCGTTCCGAAGGTCTTGGCTCCCTCGACCTGGTATTCACCGGCCGTTCCCGAGACCTGCTTGCTGGCGTCCAGCAACATGCGCACGCCACTGGCGCCGACCGGGTGGCCGCCGCCGATGAGTCCGCCGGACGGGTTGATCGGCAGTCGACCGCCGATCTCGATGTCACCGTTCTCGATGGCCTTCCACGATTCGCCCGGCTCGGTCAAACCGATGTGGTCGATCGCGACATACTCGCTGGGCGTGAAGCAGTCGTGCGTCTCCAAGCCGCCGAGGCCGTCCAGCGTGATGCCGGCCCGGTTGAACGCATCGTTGACTGCATCGCGCAGGTGCGGCATGACGTAGGGGTTGTCGGAGGCACGGTCGAGCTTCTGCTGCAGTCCGAGGCCGGCCGTGCTGTGACCCCAGCCTGTCACTTGGGCGATCGGGCGAGCCTCGGGGTGATTACGAAGGTAACGGTCAGAAACCAGCACAACACCGGAGCCACCGTCGGTGACCTGGCTGCAGTCGAATCGGCGAACGCGGCCGTCCATGACCGGGTTCACGGCGTCGTCTCCGCCATCTTCGATCAGATTCGGGACGTCCCAGCCGCGGGTCTGCGCCAACGGGTTGAGACGGGCGTTGTCGAAGTTGATCTGCGCGATGGCATGCAGGTGCGATTCGTCGATGCCGTAGCGACGGTCGTATTCGTCAGCGACCCGGCTGAACATGTGCGGCCACATGTACTTGGCCTCTTCGCCTTCGTGGCCGGTCCATGCGGCAGCACCGAGGTAGGTCGCAGCGGTGTCGCCGGGGACGGTCTTCTCTAGTTCAATGCCGACGACCAGAGCCGAGTCATAGTTGCCAGCGCGCAGGTCGGCCATGGCGGCGAGAACCGCAATGCTGCCGGAAGCACAGGCCGCCTCATGGCGAGAGGCCGGAACGCCCCACAAGTCGTCGCGGACTGTTGCCGGCATGGCGCCGAGCTGGCCCTGATTGGCGAACAACTGGCCGAATGCATTTCCGACGTGAACGACGCCGATTGCGCTGCCATCAACGCCGGCGGCCTCAAGCGTGTTGTCGACGACCTCTGCCGAAAGGTCGGCGAAGTCGCGACCCTCGCGCGAGAAGTTGCGGGCGAAGTCGCTCTGATAACCGCCCAGCACCCAGATGTTCTGTTCCGCCATCGGCCAGTCCTCTCAGTCTTCAACAGCATGCTCCGGCGCTTGTGCTTGCCGAATAATCAAAACCGTACTACAACTATCAGAGTAACAAAAGATACGGAGAGAAACTTCCAATGAATTCCACCCCCACACCAACCACCGCCGACCAGCCGCTCGCCGGTCAGGTCGCCATCGTGACCGGAGGTGGAAAGGGCCTCGGACGAGCGTTCTGCCTCCACCTGGCTGAGCTCGGCGCTGCCATTGTGGTCAACAACCGCAATCGTCAGGTCGATGAGAACGGACTCGGACCGGCCGATCACGTGGTCGCCGAAATTACTGCCGCAGGTGGCCGCGCCGTGGCGAACTACGGCGATGTGTCTGATCCGGCCACCGGTCAGGCTCTTGTCGCCGACGCGATCGACAACTTTGGACGCCTCGACATTTGCGTCGCGAATGCGGCCGTCAGCCTGCCGCAGATGCTGCACAAGACAACGGCCGAGAACTTCAAGGCCGTTATGGACATCAACGTGACCGGGACGGTGATGGTCATGGCCGCAGCATCAGCGGTCATGCGTGAAGCAGGCCACGGGCGCATCATCGCAGTGGCATCGACCGCCGGATTGCACGGCGAAACCACCGTTTCGGCCTATGCCGCCAGCAAGGGTGCCGTCATCGCTTTGGCCCGCACGGCTGCCGTTGAGGGTGCCCCGAAGGGCGTATTCACCAATGTTCTGCTGCCATACGCCACGACTCAGATGACCGAACAAGGCATGGACCCGCGGCACGCCGACCGTATGCGCTCCGAGGCAGTTGCACCTATCGTGAGCGCGCTGGCGGACCCGACTAGCACGATCAACGGCGAAGTCATCGTGGCTGCTGGATCGGGTCTTCGCATGGCAGACGCCGTCGAATTTGGCACCGTCATGTTGCCCGAGGGCGACCGAGTCACCCCCGCTGAGCTAGCCGATCTGCTCGCAACCAGTGCGGCTGGCGAACAGCACACCTACGCGCATGCACAAGAGGCGTTCCAGAGCCTGGCCGCCGATCTCAACGATCTGAACTGACTTTCCACCTGTCCGACCGATCCAGATAAGGACCGATCAATGAATTCGTACTTCCCGTGGGACCAACTGTCCCTCAACCTTGGCGGTAGCGTCATCGCCATCGTGCTGTTCATCGGCGCGATCATGGCGACCGCGCAGGCGATCAAGAACCACTCGATCATCGACATCTTCTGGGGCCCCGGCTTCGTCCTGATCGCCGTCGTTTCGTACCTGATGTCCGAAGGTGACGGCGGCGACGACACCCGCCGAGCGGTCGTTCTTGCGCTGACTGCGATCTGGGGACTGCGCCTCGGTTTCTACATCGGCCGTCGCAATCTCGGCCACGGCGAGGACCCGCGCTACACACGTCTGCTCGCCTCACGAAAGAGCGGCAGCCTCGTGACCTTCCTGATCAAGCAGATCTACGGACTGCAGGGTGTTCTTCTGGTCATTGTTTCGCTGCCCGTGCAGTTCGCGATGTATCAGGGCGAACCGCTGGGCATTATCGGCTGGATCGGTGTCGCCATCTGGGCGTTCGGCTTCTGCTTCGAGGCGATCGGTGACTGGCAGCTGGCTCGGTTCAAGGCCGACCCGGCCAACGAAGGCAAGATCATGGACCGCGGTCTGTGGGCCTGGACCCGCCACCCGAACTACTTCGGCGATTCGTGCGTCTGGGTCGGCCTGTTCCTGTTAGCGCTTGGCCATTGGGGTGGCTTCCTCACCATCATTGCGCCGATTGTGATGACCAAGCTGCTGGTTTCCTACAGCGGCAAGAAGCTGCTCGAAAAGGGCATGCGACGCAAGCGCGGCGACGCCTACGAGCAGTACATCGCTTCGACCAGCGGCTTCTTCCCCATGCCTCCCAAGCGGCGCGCTGATCGATGAGCATCAATCAGTCTGGGGTTTCGGATCTGCTGAAGGTTTTCGATCTGGAGGCAGCCGGCGACGACCGATGGGTTGGCCGCACCGATGGCATCAAGTTGCCGCAGGTGTTCGGTGGACAGCTGGTCGCACAGTCGCTCGTTGCGGCCGGGCGGTCGGTCGAACCCGACTGCTTGCCGCATTCCATCCACACCACGTTCCTGCGCGGTGGCCTCACCACAGAACCGGTGACCTACCACGTTGAACGGCTGCGCGATGGGCGTCAGATGTCCACCCGCGAGGTCAGTGCCTGGCAAGGCGACCGGCTGGTGTGCCGGTCGATCGTTTCCTGTACCACCATCACGTCCGGCGTGAAGCACGGTCGGTCCGCACCGGCATCGGCGGGGCCCGATGCCGCAATCAATCTGCACACGCTGGCCGAGCCGGATGGAGGCTTGGGCGAATACTGGGACGACTTCGCTTCGATCGAAGTGCGGGTTGAGTCTCAGCCCGTCGTCCCAGAACCATCGGTGTGGGCAGCTCCGCCCGAAAACGTGTGGATGCGAACCGTCGAATCACTGGGCGACGACCCGCTCTTTCACCGGGCCGCCATCGCCTACGCCAGCGATCTGATGCTGATGTCAACGGCACTGACACCGCACGGACATCAGACCGGGCACGAGACCACGCTCGCCCGCCAATGGTGGGCCGTCTCGCTCGATCACGTCATCTGGTTCCACGACGATGCACGTGCCGACGACTGGCTGCTGTTCGAACACTCGACTGCGGCCGCACACGATTCACGTGTCCTGATTGATGCGGCTGTTTTCAGCCCCGAGGGACGCCATATCTGCCGTATCACCCAAGAAGCGCTTGTCCGCGCGAACCAAACTGAGGGGAATTCCTGATGAATCAGCTCGCTGATCACGCCAAGAACGCGGAACTGCTCGATCGCATCGTCGCCGCTGCCGAAGCCGGTGATCCGACCGACATCTTCAACATCTATGCGCCGGACGCCGTCATCTGGCACAACCATGACTTGAAAGAACAGTCAGTCGAAAAGAACGCCCGTCTGCTGTCGCTGATGTCGCAGTGGGTTTCAGATCGCAAGTACACCGAGCGTCGCGTCCACACCTTCCCCGGTGGCGCGGTACAGCAGCACGTCCTTCGCGGCATCCGCCAATCGACCGGCGAAGAAGTTGCCCTCCACGCCTGCTGCGTCATCGCCGTCAACGACGCCGGCCAAATCACCCGCCTCGACGAATACATCGACTCCGCCGAAGCCTCCCAACTCGCGCCGTAGAACACCATGAGGTCATGGTGTTCCGTCACTCCTCATGGCTTGCATGCCATGAGGAGTGCGGGAAGTCCATGAGGAGTTCGCCCCGAAATAGACAGATCGAACTAGGCAGTCAGCGACGGCGTGGTCGGGTCCAGACGGTGACTTGCTGAGATGCGAAGGGCACCGGCAGGTTCTGGACTTGGTGCGCGGCCGCGAGTTCTGCGGTGAGTTCGGCGACGCGTTGCTGCAACGCAGTGACCTGGTTCTCTAGATCGATGACCCGCTTAACACCTTCGAGGCCAAGGCCTTCGGCGGTCAGCCGAGCGACCATGCGCAGCAGTTCCACATCGCGCAGCGAGTAGCGGCGGCCACCGCCAGCCGTGCGACCGGCTGCGACCAACCCGAGTCGGTCATAGGTGCGCAGCGTCTGCGGGTGCAAGCCAGAAAGTTCGGCCGCGACGGAGATGACAAAGACCTTCGCTTCGGGGCCCGGTGGCGTGAATCCTGATTCGCTCATGCTCACGACACCGCCTCACTGGAAAACAGTCCATCACGCGGGGTGGTGCCACCACGTGCGGCACGCAGCGCTTCAACCGCCGTGCGCTCTTCATCAGACAGCTCGGCCGGTACCTGAACCTCGATCGTGACCAACAGGTCACCGCGGGATCCATCCTTCTTGGCCCCGCCCTTGCCACGCGCGCGCATAGTGCGGCCGGTGGGCGTGCCCGCCGGAACTTTGATGCGCACCGGCGGCCCGTCCAATGTCGGCACCGAGATCTCGGCACCCAGCGCGGCCTCGTCGAAGCTGACCGGGACCGTGATGGTCAGGTTGTCGCCCTTGCGGCCGAAGAGTCGGTGGCCTTCGACGTGGACGATGACGAACAGATCGCCGTTGGGTCCACCGTTAATGCCTTGATCGCCCTTGCCGCGCAGCCGGATGCGCTGACCGTCCTTGACGCCCGCAGGCACCTTGACCTGGATCGTCCGCGAAGCCGGAGCCCGCCCCGATCCACGACAGGTGTCGCACGAATGTTCCACGACCATCCCGCGGCCACGGCACTGCGAACACGGCTCGGTCATGGCGAAAACGCCGCCGGCCGCACCTGTCTGCATTCCGCTGCCCTGGCACTTGGAACACACCTTGGGCACAGTGCCAGGCTTGGCGCCGGTGCCGTGACACGTGGGGCATGGCTCGTCGGTGCTGAGTCGCAATGGCAGCGTGACACCGCTGACGGCCTGCGAGAACGAGATCGTCGCCTCGGTCTCTAGATCGTCGCCCTTGCGCCCCTGCGGTCGCTGCGTGCGACCACGATTCCGGCCGCCGAACATGCCGCCCAGCAGATCACTCAGATCGAAGTCGCCCTGGAAGCCACCGCCAGGCTGACCAGCACCTTGGAAGCCGCCGCCGGCGCCCCCACCGAATCCATTTCTGAACTGGCCAAACAGGGTGCGCTGCTCGTCGTACTCCTTGCGCTTCTCAGCTGACGACAGCACCGCATAGGCCTCGGAGACTTCCTTGAAGCGTTCCTCGGCGGCCTTGTTTCCCGGGTTGGAGTCGGGGTGGTTTTCACGCGCCAGCTTGCGGTACGACTTCTTGATCTCGGCCTGCGTCGCGTCCTTCTTGACGCCCAAGACCTTGTAGAAGTCCTTGCTGGCCCAATCACTGGCTGCCATCTACACCCCTCCTCTCAACTCGTGTGGGATTAGTTCTCGTCAGCGGGCGCTGCCGGTTCGGCACTTGCAGGATCGACAACACCCACGGTGGCGGCGCGGAGCACGCGATCGCCAACGCGGTAGCCCACCTGCATGACCTTGCCGATCGAGGTGACGTCAACATCGGCCGATTCACCGATATGGAACACCGCCTCGTGCATCTGCGGATCGAAGGGTTCGCCTTCGGCGCCGAAGACTTCGAGACCGAACTTGGCAACGACGGTCTGCAACGAGTCGGCGACCGACTTGAAGCCGCCGACCAGTTCACCGTGTTCGTCGGCGCGACCGATGTCGTCCAGGGTCGTGAGCAGCGCGTTGAGCACTGCCGCTTCCCCGCCCTTACGCACCAGATCGCGATCACGATCGACGCGCTTTTTGTAGTTCAGGTACTCGGCCTGCAGACGCTGCAGATCGGCCGTGCGTTCGGCAAGTTGGTCCTCAACCGTCGGCTCTGCCGGCGCCACATCTTCTGCGGGGGTGTCCCCGGCGGGGGCGGCGGAATCGTCCGCCACCCCCTCCGGAGCTACATCCTCGTGAGGAGACTCGGTCACTTGGTGTCCTCTTCGTCGTCGACGATTTCAGCCTCGACAACATCGTCGTCGGAAGCGTCATCGCCGGCGCTGGGAGCGGCACCTTCGCCTGCAGCGGCCTGTTCGGCAGCAGCGGCAGCGTAGATGGCCTCACCCATCTTCTGGCTCGATTCGCCGAGCTTGGCCACAGCAGCGGCCACCTCGTCGGCGTCCTCGCCCTTGAGCGCCTCGTTCAGTGCGTCGAGATCGGCCTGGACCGTGGTCTTGGTCTCCTCGTCCAGCTTGTCGCCGTTCTCAGCGATGAACTTCTCGGTGCTGTGCGCGAGAGTTTCGGCCTGGTTGCGAGCCTCGACCGATTCGCGACGCTTGCGGTCCTCTTCGGCGTACTGCTCGGCGTCCTTGACCATCTTGTCGATGTCGTCCTTGGACAGCGCCGAACCACCCGTGATGGTCATGGACTGTTCCTTGCCCGTGCCGCGATCCTTGGCCGAAACGTTGACGATGCCGTTGGCGTCAATGTCGAACGTGACCTCGATCTGGGGCACGCCACGAGGCGCCGGCGGCAGGCCGGTGAGCTCGAAGGTGGCCAGCAACTGGTTGCCGGCGGCCATCTCGCGCTCGCCTTGGTAGACCTGAATGGCCACGGACGGCTGGTTGTCGTCGGCCGTCGTAAAGACCTCGGAACGCTTGGTGGGGATCGTGGTGTTGCGTTCGATGAGCTTGGTCATGACGCCGCCCTTGGTCTCAATGCCCAGGCTCAGCGGAGTGACATCGAGCAGAAGTACGTCCTTGACCTCGCCCTTCAGGACGCCGGCCTGCAGGCTGGCGCCCACGGCGACGACTTCGTCGGGGTTGACGCCCTTATTGGGCTCCTTGCCACCGGTGAGGC
>JBEBVW010000069.1:0-11139 GCA_040392565.1 Aeromicrobium sp.
CTTCAATAATGCGACCGTTTTCAACTTGCTCTACGTAGCTATTCGCCATGGTTGCGGCCTCCTGTCGGGCGGGTGAGTGCTTCAATGAGAGCGTCGGCGTTAAGGACGGCAATTCTGGCATGTTCATGAGCGCACTGATCTGCGTATTGAATGCCATCGGCCTCGATTATCGCAGCCATGAATTTAACTGCGGCGTATTCGCGGAAATTCATGCCAAGCGCCTCAACTGTGTTTCCTGCGACGATTGGAAAAGCTGGTTTGTCTGTCATTCCGACGCTCCCGGTGAGGCTGGGAGGGGGCGCCAGTGGCTGGGAACTTCACTGCCTTCTAAGCGCAACGCTTGGGGCCATTGCGTGAACCAGTCTTCCTTGAACAAGGTTTCCTCGTCTAGCAGGTCAAGTTCAGCTTCTGACATTGGGAACGCGCTACAGCTTGTGAAACTGGCAATGAACCAGCCGCAGTCTTTTCGCCACGCCAATATCTCCGTCCCGTCCTTCGGAGCGGTATCCATTGAACGCCGACCATCCTTTACAGGCAGAGACGATCCGTCCCGAACAAACAGATATTCTCCGTCTGGAACTTCAGAAAGGCCGATTACTTCGGTAACAGTTATCTCTTGTGAGCCGTCCCTGTTTTCATCGACACGCACCCATACCGTAGCGCCGTCACCGATGATTTCCATTCCCGCTACGGCCCCGGCGTCGGCATGGTCCGGGGAGGATAGGGCGCGGTGAGCTTCGGCTTCCGCAATGTCCAAGGCAGGCCACGGATATGCATGTCCGCTTTCTTGACGCACAGCGTTTGCAAAACCTGTTTCGCCGCACACAGCATGGATAAGGTTACGCAAGGCTTCCTCCAACGCCAGCTCACGGGCTGGGGATGGATCCCCTTGCGGTAGGTGAGGCAATGCGGCGGTGAGGGCTGCTTGCGCCATTTCAGTATAAGTATCTCCAGCGCGACGAATTGCGGCTGCTGCCGCCTTCACGGCTTCTTCCGGTATATCAACCATTATATTTCTCCACTTCTTCCTGTGCCTGCATCATATCATATGGAGAGTTAACAAGTCTCATCCACATATTATAAGGCAACTCGTTTCCAGTTGCTGCAAACCATGCGTTGATAGGTTCTTTTCGGTCCATCTCCACATCAACCATTAGGCGCCCGAGAGACTTTGCTATGATTGAAACTGTTGTCATGTTTTCTCCACATAATCACAATTACATGTTTAGAAATGAGTGTCAACGCCTTCCGTGGTAAATTGTCGGCCCATTATGATTTTTATCAAATTTATACCATGCGCAATTGTCTTTCCCACTTGTTTTAGTCCCTTCAATCCATATCAATCGTCCAATAGAAACAATATCACTGCATAAATTCATATATGGAGCGCTCTGTTTTGTATGCGCCCAATCAGCGTCGAACAAAAGCCATGTAGGACGCAATGATGAAAAATGTTCAATCATAGGGTGAAGGATATGGCGAGACCATGGTGGATTAGTGATTATATAATCTGACATACACATGTCATCATGGGTTAGTGTAAGAGCATCTATTCCGTCACTCTCTAAATCACTAGCCCAAACCATATCTCCTTCAATCATTCTGGAGAGATGACCTTGACCGTAACAAGGCTCGGCATAAGTAAAACTTTTAGGCAAATGAGGTTTTAATGCGTGCCAAGCTCGAATATCAATGGTTGGGTAATAATCTTTTTCTACCCTTTCAAAATCGCTTCTCTTGCCCACTTATTATCCTTTCAATCTCACTCTCAAGCTCAACCTTTAAATACCAAGGGAACTCACGGCTATTCCATCGACCTGATTTAACCAGTGATAGGGCTTTCTGCCGTACCTTGTGCATCACATGATCTTTCGTAGCATCCGAAACGTCCACCAGGAATAAACGGCCTTCCAGAACGTCTTCTGCATCTCGCGTAGAGAAGTGGTTGCCTTTCATAATGCTCGATCTCCAGACGTGCTAGGGTGTCAATTACTTCGAGCATCTATCTGCGCTCAGAGTTGCATATCCGGCAATGTCGGCCCAGCTATCTTTGTATTCAGGATCACCACAAATGATACGGGCGATCTTGTTGCAGATCATATCAAGAGATTCTCTTTGATGAACATTAAGAGCGCCTATAGAATGAGTTGATATAACCGCCTTTAAATCTTGAGAGGCAAAAGAAACAGCCGTATAGTCACCATAATTCTCTTGGCGCTCATTCAAAATATCACGAATTTCCATAATACTTCTCCAAATAGTCATTGAAAGCCTCCCACGCTGCTTTAGCGCCTAGCGCCACACAAACGAATGCACCTGCATTCTGTGCTGCTGTGAGGTATTCTATCTGTCCTTCTTGCCAGGATGACAGTGTGTGGTTCTGTCTCTTAATCTCGCAAAGGAATGCGGGATTGCCAGGCACAATACAATCTGGTGCGCCCTTCGTCATGCCCTCTGCCTTGTGCTTTGCCATAGACGAAAACTGACCCTTTGAAATAAGCCCCTCATTGCGGGGATGAAAGACAATCTTGCCAAACGTATCAGGGTAAACGCGCCTAATCTGGTTCACCAGGCTCATCTGTTCGACGCTTTCTAAGGGACATTTGCCGCGAAAGGTTGGGTCACCGTATAGGGGGATGTGTGGGGGGAATTTCATGATTTTCTCCAAAATGGTCAGGGTGCTAGGATTTGAACCTAGGGCCTCTACATTCCAAGTGTAGCGCTCTAACCAAGCTGAGCTACACCCTGACAATAGTTAATCTTTATAAGGATCAAACTCATTGGAGCCTGCCATAATGACCCCTCTTGGTTTGAGGGTATGACAAATTTCAATTGTATTTTTATGGCATCCTAAAACATCTGTCAACCTTCTGTATGCTTGAGGCGATTCATCTAAATCACCGCCAAGGACAGTTACCCCCGCATCACGTATCCAGGACTGCCATTCATTACGATCAACAGCAGGTTTAATCTTATATTCACCTGTTTTCTTGTCAATCTTACCTCTTGCCTTCATACGAGACATGACACGACCCGCTCCGTGAACCGTTGAATACATCGCTAATTTTGATTCTTCCGATTCAACACCTTTCAGGATAACAGCATTGTCACCCATTGAACCACCAACAAACCCAAATTGATCAGGAAAAGCTGGTGTAGCGCCTTTACGCACGACCCACATGTCAACGCCTTCATGACGCTCTTTCCAAGCGAAATTGTGATGATTATGGACTGAGAAGGTGACGTGACCGCCGATAATTTTTCGGACCTGTTCAACAACCCACTCACGACCTGCGTAAGCATAAAGGCCTCCAAGCTCGATCCCCGCAAGATAACCTTCTCCGAGATCGCTGCGAGCCTCAAGTAGTGCCGGGGCTGAAAGCATTTCATCTTTCGCACCAATAATGCTCAGGTATTTTGTGGTTATCTTGTGGCCTAAACCTCTTGAACCGAAATGAACGCCTATCCATGTAAACCCATCGCTATCTTCGAATATATCAACGTAGTGATTACCAGAACCGACAGTTCCTAGTTGTGAATGAGCAAGTTCTTTTAGTTCTGAAACTCCAGCCTGCAACCAAAGGTCGTCTTTGTAAAAAAGGTCGTGGTCAATCGGTGTTTCATTTTTACGGCCAACACCAAACGAAACGACCTTCGAAATATCTTCCAGGATCATACCAATACGATCTGCTATGTCTGAATAAGGTGTGTCTAGGCGAACCGCCATATTTCCGCAGGCAATATCGAATCCTACACCGCTTATTGAAATATGATCAGTATAACCAACCACACCACCGATTGGGTGTGAGTATCCTAGATGACCATCCGCACAAAGAACGCCACGATGTGCGCTTCCCGTTTCTAAGCAGGTAGCCATCTGTTTGATCGTTGCTTCGTCATGTTCTCCATAAATAATCACGCCGCCATTCCTCTCACTGGTTCCTCATCCTTTGGTTGATTATATCCAAGGATGGCAAAGAATTTACTATCTGTTTTACGATAAGATATTGTCTCAGGTTTAACATTGCCGTTGTCTGTAGTCAACATAAAATTGTTGTACTCTGCCTGTTGCCTTGGTATGCGCCCCTCTACCATAAAGTAAGTTGTGAAGGCACGATATGGCGTCACCCAATCCACACGTAACACAGCATTACCAGCTTGTGATACGCTTCTTTTAACCTCCATCGATATAACCTGATCGCATTGCGGCATGGATGGGTCTTTTTTGTGGGCTTTGAACTCCCCCACCAACTTTTGGTTAGGGTCAATTAGCTCGTTTTTGCAGCAAGCACAGTAACGAGCCGTAACATCATTTTTGCCGCCACAAGCATCGCACTCTTTTGAAGTCCAGTAATAGTTACACCTTTCAACCTTACCCGCTCCTAAGGGTATATATCCCCAGCACCTCCTCCCATAATGCCCCGACAATGGGCCATATTCTGTTTCAATGCGATTCCCAAAAACATCAAGGCAATACCCGTTTTCGTCTTTCTCATGGTCTGCATAGTCTGGGATGCAAGAGAACTCGTTTTCATAGTTACATGATTCGCATTTTGCCTTTAGTGGTTTGGCTTCGCCCTTTTCTTTCTTAGCCCTGATGATCGGGTTGTATATGTCCCCATCAGGAAAGTGATTATCAATGTTGGAAGCGTAATCCAGAAGAATCGAATATTCCTTACCGTCATGTAATCGCCACGCTCTCCCCAAAATCTGTGTCAGCAGCGCACTAGATTCAGTCTGTCTCAACAATGCGATGACTTGTGTATGAGGGGCATCAAATCCCGTGGTCAAAGTACCGACAGAGGCAAGATAACGTATTGACCCGTTCTTGTACTTCTCGATAATGTGGTTGCGCTCACCCTTTGGAGTATCTCCCGTAACCATAGCAGAGATTGCAGGAGGAAGAGAAGCCATAATCTCCTGTGCATGTTTTACCGTTGCGGCAAAAAGCATGACGCCGCCTGGATAAGGACGGCTTTGCTCAATTACATCCGCAACAATAGCTGCCGTCTTTCTACCTTGCCCTACGAAAGCGCGGTCAACGTCATGTGCATCGTATTGCCCCATCCTGTTAAGATGTAGCCCGCTAGTATCGTATCTGCTGGCGTTGATTGCTCCAATACGCATTGGAGTAATGTATCCAGCATCTAGCATTTCCTTTGCAGATACGCGGTGTACTAATTTGTGGAAATATGGATTACGGGTCTGGTCATCAGTGATAGTACGTCCTGTTTCATCAATGCGATAAATGTATCCATCGCCCAACCTATAAGGGGTTCCAGAAAAACCAATGACACGTAACATTGGGTTGCTTTTACGCATCTCCTCAATGATTGATTTGATTGTCGGGGCTATGTTGTGGCACTCATCGATAACAACGCCTGCATATCCATTGACGAATTTTGATATAGCGTTCTTCACCGTCAAAGGTGAGCCAAAAACGACTTTGTGTCTCGTGGATTTCGTACCAGCACTGGCTGAAAATATAGAGCATGGTTCACCTGTTAAACGGTACTTTGCTGCGTTCTGCTCTATAAGCTCTTTGGATGGAGCTAGACACAGTACACGCTTTCCACCGCTGACCTTGTAAAGGAAGTCAGCGATAGCAGCTATAAGGTAACTTTTCCCGGCTGCGGGAGCCGCATCAATGACGCACGGCTCCACACTTGATTTGAGATATTCAACCAGCTTGTCATGGCAGGTTTGTTGATACCCACGAAGCTGGAATGCCATTTCACCACCCCGCACTTAAAAACCGCTCATGAATCTCACGCACAATCCGGCAGTCATCCGCACAATATTCTGCAATCTCATCATGCAGTCCATTCTTCCACATGTAATGAACCTGTTTTCCGGTCGTGTTCCCCTTGCCTTTGATGCCGAGGTTGCGAGCCAGGTTGTCCAGCGAGATAAACTCTTTGCCATTGCCGAGCTGCGTCATGGTGTCAAATACCTTGTTATCCCAAGGTTTTAATGATCGTGGCCAAATATGTTCCGGTGGCAGTTTAACACCAAGAACAAGAGCGCGTTTGGTAAGGAATGGAATATCAAAGCCGATGATGTTATGGCCGACGAGGGTTGATTCTCGTATATCTCTGAAGAAACAATATAAAGCTTCTTTTTCATCATTAATATCTTCTACAATATAGTGTAGTGTACCTGCAACAATACAAGCAACATGCCCCTTCCAGCCGTCTAGGGCTGTCTTTTCCCATGCTTCTTGAGCGTTTTCTTCGATATATGCCGCAATGGTATCTGGGTTCTTATAGTTGGCAGGGATTTTGACCGATTCCTTGGCACGCTCTAGTGCGCCTTCGCTCTGATCGGGTATGGTCTCAACGTCGAAATAGGTGTAGGTCATTTCCCGTTTTCCTTTTTTACTTCTGCCAACTGATGGAGAAGATGAGCCGCTTCTTCAAGTTCTTCTGATGAATGATCCCCTGCGGCAATCATAACTTTATTGTTTTTCGTTATTGAAACTATACCATAGTTTCCCTGAACGGGTTCCCGGCGCGTTACGGTTCGGATGGGGGATGGTGTTTCGTCTTGCCATTCGGAGATTAGGTCAGGGCAATTATATTTACTAGTACCATCATCCGCCCAAAGATCACCATCTGAATCGAACTCGCAACTACCGCCCTTCTGCTCCCAAGGATTATCGACAGTATCACGCCACTTAACCATAGGCCCAACCTTACGGCCATCACGTGTTTTGTAATATTTACCGGCTTCAATCTTCAACACTTCTTTCTCCACTTCCTCAGCACTAACCAATAAAGTAAACGGTTTCCATTCATACGTTCCCATTACACCCTCCTTTTAGGGCGACCGAAGCCGCCCTTTTATTAGGAATTAAAATGGCACGAAGTCGTCAATATCCTTGCTAAGTTGGCTAGAAATAGTTGTTTCCTTTGCCTTAGCCGCTTGCGCCTGGACATCCTCCTTGGTAACTTCCGTTACCGGATCATTCTTAGGGCCAACGTAGTAAACCCAGTTACCCTTTGGCTTCTTGGTTTCTGCATCATCCCAAGTATTCAGCCCGATAACCATAGGCTTATTATTCAGAGCCAGAGCAAGGCTTTCGTCTGTAGGCTCTACACCCGCCTGAGCTAGCTTCCCGCCAGCATTGGCATCGATAGCAGCCAGCATCTTAAGGGCCTTGTCTTTCTTGGCCTTGGCCTTCACAGGGTCTTTCTGCATGGGGTCGTGTTCAAAGCACCACACCTTATGAAACACCTTACGCTTGTTATAGACTTCAGGTTTGATGATTCCCCACTTGATTTCAACGTACCGTTCTACGCTGTCCTTAACAGTGGCAATCTTTACGTTCTCGATAATAGCAAGCACCTTGGTACCAGCGGGAATAGGAGGAACATCTCCTCCGCCTTCAATCTCGTAGCTGGTAGTGTTGGAAATGGCGCTTTCACCTGTCGATGTATTCCAGAATGACATGTTTAGTTCTCCTTATTAAATATAATCTTGAAGCGGATTGACACCCATCTGCACAACAATATCATCACGAATCCCCAAACGGTTCTTCGAGACCCATGCAGGGTGCAGAGTAGTGGTTAGAATAATATCACCAGTGGTAATAGCTTTCTTACGTTCGTCTTCTTCACCACGTAGGATAGTTGCTTGACGAAGGAATCCAACCACGTCAACATCATCAACGTATGACTTCATTGAATCCTTGTGAAGGCGTAGAGAGTATTTTGAGTATGGTTCACTATCTGGCGGATCAATCCGTTCAATGTCGGCATGACCGATGAAAACAACGTGCATACCACGCACAGAACGAAGGTATTCAGCGGCCTTGCGAAGCTTGGCATGTTGAGCTGCAACCGCTGCACGTCCTGCTCCCCACCCTCCAAGGGCCTGAGCTATTCCTCTAGCTTTTGGATCGCTATCAAGAACGTCCTTGATGAACATGCCCTCCATACCTGTCGCGCTGTCAACAATCAACGTCTTAAAGTCGTGTTCATCCTTGCAGAGCGCTGTTAGCTGCTCCCATAACTTTGCAGGGCTATCAGTAAGTCCCAATGATGCAGCCTTATTAGGTGCATCACGTGGCACAGCTTCACCCTGAGTACGGATCATGTATGGCTTAGGAAAGGTAAGCGCTGTTGATGTTTTACCAGTGCCTGGAGTCCCGAACAGCGTCACAATCAACGCCTGCTCCCCACCGTCATTTGTTGCGTTTTGTAGAATGCTCATTTATTTGCCTTTCTTCAATTTCCGTATTGCTTTTCGCATCATTCAATTGTATTGTCAACATGGATTTTCAATAAAAGGAAAAAATATGAAATACCTCACAGGTCCAGAGCTTCAGGAATATCTACGCAACCTGCCTTATGGTGGGCTGCATAAAATGGCAAAAGAAACAGGTATGATTTACCAGTCTCTGAGCCGTATCAAGGTTGGAAAAACCATCAACCCCACATGGGAAACCATTAAAAAGGTCAGTGAGTATAAGGCGTCGCAGGAGGATGTATCACCATGATAGAAACCCTAATCACTGCGAATCTAATTCTGACGTTTATTGGAATTTGTATGTTGGCGAGGTTGTGACATGAGGATGGGAATTGGCGAAAAGGTTTTTTTATCGCTGTTATCATTGATAGGATTTGCCATAATTTTCATAATAGCAATGGCTATATATCAAACTGCAATATCAGAAAAACTAACCCTGATAAAAAATCAATGGGAATGCACAGAGACAAGAACAGTTATGCATGGTGTCCTTGTTGGCAAGATTATAGTTAACCAACCCATTACAACGTGCTCAAATTACACCATGAAATAATTAACGCCCCGGTTTTTACGCCGGGGCTTTTTGCAGGGGGACTGGTTTTATATCATCCCTACGAGGATAATCTGGCAATAAGCACCACCTCCTTTCAGGTTGACCACTGTTCTGCAATCGCATCTGCAATGCCCTGATACGTTCTTGATCTTATCTTCCATCTATCAGCCCCCGGTGGGCATAGATGAACTTCTGCGATAGCTGTTGATCCATCCAGATCGCTTATCTGCACAAGAGGCGGCAATCCTTTCGTCCAGAAACATGTACGCTTCTTGAAGTTATCTCCGAACTGCCACGGCTGTACCGTAAAATCAGGCTTCCTGCCAACAATCTCCAGTGCATATCTATGCATTACAGGGTTTTCGATTGCTACACGTGGCGCTGCATCCATAAATAGTTTGAAAAACTCAGCACCTTCGCGCATCAACTCCCATCGTCCTTCGCGTTCATGAAGCCATCGAACCCCGGAATTGCAAAGATACGTGCAAGGAGGGTGCGCGACAATCATATCCCACTTTTCATTCAGTAAAGGGATAACGTCTCCCTGAATATGAAAAGGCGAATTATCTTCGCTTTCCAAAAGGTCGCATGACCATGCATCGTGTCCCTTTGCTCTAAAAGCCTCTCTAACACGCCCGCTGTATTCACATGCTACAAGTATTTTCATCTCACATAATACCTTTTCAAAATTTCAAGATTTTTTTTATTGGTATCTTCTTCCACGCGAAGATCACCACGCGCCACCATATGAGCCAGTGCCTTTTCTACTTCCTCTTTCCCGTATTTTGATATATTTGATCTTGCTGCAATCCACGCAAATGTTTGCCCTGGTTTGTTTTTTACCGCCTTCATAATAGACGCCAGAAGCTTGTCAGCCTTCGAGAATGATTTATCCTCAATAGTGATTGCGCTTACCTTTTCTTCTGCATCACGCATAGAAGCGGCCATTGCCCATTTGACATGCTCAACAGTTACCAACCCATCTGGTATGCCAAGGATAAGGGCAATCTTAATAGCCTTCTCGCATACACGTCTGTATAGGCCAGAGAATGGCTCCAAGCCCATCTCAATCTTGCTTTGGTTATAATCCACAGCCCAATTGATACACCGTTCAATAAGTTCCTCTGCCTCTGGTTCTATATCAACCAACCGCAACGGCCCTCGACGCTCAATCCGGTCAAATTCTTCGCTGCTATCCGCACCAGAAAGGGCGAGAATCTTCATTTTCATGCCGTATGGCATATCTTCCTTGGTAAACCCTGGGTTTGGATAAGGGTTAATGTCCGGCTCGACACACATAACAGTACGGCCAAGAAACCCGCTTTCCGCGTTATCAATGACCATCATACGGGATAGCTGTGTCGGTGTGGTAAATCCAGCCAAAGACAAGAACGGCTCGACAAGCCTGTCCGCTGTCTTCAAGCGTTCTTTCAGGCTATCGACCATCTTTTGAGAATGTTCTTTGTCTTCATTCTCCTCCACCTTTTGCGCGAAGTAAGCCAGCTTATCGCGCATCATCTTTTGCAGTTCGCGCTTGTCATCACCACCCACAATGTGGAAAGATTCAGACTTAGTGTAAACGCTCATGAATGTTTCAATGACGCCCTCAAGATGAGATGCTCCAGATCGAGAAGCATTACTAATCTTTGCAAGATGCGCCCCGACCTCATCAATGGTATATATTGCCGCCTGATGATGTATCAGGTTTTGATACATTTCCCTTTCAGATTTAATCTTCCCGTGGTTGGCTTCTGACATTCCTGCAAGAATTACAATCTTGTTTACCGCTTCAAGCACCGCATCTTTACCAGTTCCTGACCCAGCTACGCAGAATATGGCAAGATTTGCCCGTGTACGGCTGGTATCGTTCGCGGCGTAGTTAAGACCAGCAATGTTACCAATAGCATACAGAGATGCCATGGCAGACAGGTTTAAGCGCGGGTAACGGCACTGTGTGTTAATCCATCGTGTAACCTCGCCACAGAATCCAGGCGGCATAGTCAGGTCAATAGTGGATATATCGACAGGGCAACCCTTGATTGGGTTTTTTACCTCTTTAATATCTTCTTTGGTAACGCCTTGAGTAACAGGATTGCCAGTGACCGCCTTTGCGAACCATCCTTGCAGCTCGACTTCCTCGAATGATACTTTTTCGGTCCATCCCCCGTCCTGTGCCATTTTGATTAATGTGCCTATGGTTACGGGGTTGGATGACTTACCGAAGGAGTGCCAGCGAGCATCAATAGCTTCTGAATTGTATTTAGAGCTGCGCCTGCTCCACTCATCCCACAGCGCTACACCGTTGCCGTGAGTGGCGTCATGGATAGCCATGCCGA
>JBEBVW010000070.1:0-11080 GCA_040392565.1 Aeromicrobium sp.
GGTGCCGTATCCGGTGTAGCCGTCGATTACGACGGTTTCGGTGACAGTTGCGGACTGTTCAGCGGTCTGCGTCGCGGTGTGTGACTTGGGCTTATTGGCCTCGTCAACCTGAGCTTGCGCGTCAGCTCGGGCGATTTCTTTGGCCGCTGCGCTGGCTTCGATGGAAGCCTTGGCGTAGGCATCTTGCGCGGCATCCCACCAGGCAAAGAATGTGGCCCAGTAGTAGGCCTCAAAGGCGGTAGGCGCCTCATAGGTCCTGGTGATCGTCGAAGTAGCTGTCTTCGTGGCGGTGCCATAACCGGTGTAGCCGTCGATCACGACGGTCTCATCAATCGTGGCGCTCTGCTCGACGGTCATCGTGACCGTGTCTTTGAACCCGCCTGGACTGGCTACCGGTTCGGCGTCTGCGCGACTTGGAACAACTGCTGTCAATGCCGTAGCGAAGATAGCGGCTGCAAAAGCAGTCGCTAATCCTCGCCACCGAGTGGTGGCGAACATTGTTTTCTCCCTCTCCCTTACCGCCCCCCTCGGTAACTCCCTCCGGGGATTCTATCGGAAACAGAGGGTCATGAACGTGACGGGGGTAACACCTGTGCCTGGCGTGATGAAATGGGTACGCTCGGTGAACAGCGGTGCTCATGGCGGGTGAGCGTCGGTACTGCAGGTGGGAGTGGGCAACATGGCGCAAGGAACCGTTAAGTGGTTCAACGCCGACAAGGGATATGGCTTTATCGAGGTTGAAGGCCAAGACGACGTGTTCGTGCACTGGTCAAAGATCGCTTCCGAGGGCTACAAGACCTTGGAGGATGGGCAGGCTGTGACCTTCGAAATTGTCTCCGGTCCCAAGGGATTTGAGGCGCACGAGGTGCTCGGTTCGTGAGGGTGACGTCTACCACGATCGCTATTTGACACTTGCCATGTCACATAGCCGGTGACAATACTCTCGGTATGTCGATCTTCGTCGCGTCTGAAGCGCCCCCTGTCGGTGGCGCCGCCCTTGATCAAGTCATTGGACTGTCGCTCGCCGCCGGTGTGGTGACCACGGTGCTGATGGGTATTGCCTGGGCCCACCGAACTCATCGCATTGAGTGGTTCCAAAACTTGGGCGACACCCTCTCGGGTCGTTTCGGAAAGCCCGGCTGGACGGCCATCCCGACGCTGTTCGTTGCGAGTTCACTGATCGTGGCGCTGCTGGGGTTCCTGTGGGACGTCAGCTTGCATGCCGGTCGAGGCCGCGACGAGGGCCCGTTGGCGAACCCGGCGCACTACCTCATCCTCTACGGGCTGTTCGCGCTGTTCATTGCAGGCATGTCTGCCGTGGTGTTCCCACGCGATGGCCACAAGCCCGGCATTGCCTCGGTCCGCATCACTCGTTCTTGGTACGCCCCGGCGAGCGGCATTTTCATTGCGGCCTGCGGCTTCTACGCCCTCATCGGATTCCCGCTCGATGACATCTGGCACCGTCTTTTCGGCCAGGACGTCACGTTGTGGGGGCCGACGCACCTGATGTTGATCGGTGGCGCCGGGTTGTCGACCGCGGGCATCATCATGCTGCATCGCGAATCTGACTTCTCTCACGAAGCCAAGAACGCCGAGCAGTTTCCCTGGCTCGACACAGTTCTGTTGTCGTCGGCATTCGGCGGTTTGCTAATTGGCCTGTCGGTGTTCCAGGCCGAGTTCGACTTCGGTATCGCTCAGTTCCGGTTCGTCTTCGAACCGATGATGATTGCCCTCGCCGCTGGCATTGCCCTGATTGCAGCCCGCTTGTACATCGGTCCCGGCGCGGCGATTGCGGCAGCGATCTTCTTCCTCCTCGTTCGCGGCATTGTCTCGTTCCTCATCACTGACTTCTTCGGCCAAGCCGATAACGTCTTCCCGCTCTATCTGGGCAGCGCAATCGTCATTGAACTGCTGGCGCTTTCGAAGTTGAAGGACAAGCCGCTGTGGTTCGGCGCAGTGGGTGGACTCTTGATCGCGACCGTCGGGTCGATCACTGAGGGACTCTGGGCCGAGCGAGTCTTCCCGTTCCCCTGGTCGCAGGACATGTGGCTTGAAGGCCTGGCCATGACAGTTCCGGTCGGCATCGCCGCTGGCCTGTGTGGCGCGCTGTTCGCCCTCGGCATGCAGGGTCGTCTGCCCAAGCCGGCCGTTGGTCGAAGCATCATGGTGGGCTCTGTGCTGGTCACTGCGGTCGCGGTGGGCAACGGTCTGCACGCAACGGTTCCGGAGAAGGCCGAAGCCACCTTCCAGCTGACACAGGTCGGAACGGTCTCCAGCCCCGAGGTCACGGCGCAGATCGAGATAACGCCGGGCGTGGTTGATGACGATCCGACCTGGGTGCAGCTGACCGCGTGGCAGGGCGGTGGCGAAGGCGTCGTCACCGACCGTCTGCGTCGCACCGGCGACAACACGTGGGAGTCGACCAAGCCGATCCCGGTAGGCGGCAATTGGAAGACGCTGCTGCGCGTCCAAGACGGTCGCACGCTGGCCGCGGTGCCGATCTTCATGCCGAAGGATGAAGCGCTCAACGCCCCTGAGGTTCCAGCTGACGCATCGTTCACGCGTTCATTCGTCCCCGAAATCGACATCCTGCAACGCGAGCGGAACAGTGATCACCCCGCTTGGCTGTGGGGCGCGGCGAACATTGTGGTGCTGATCTGCAGCCTGGGCATCATCTTGGGAATCGGCGTGGTGGCGAACCGCATTGGCCGCGCAGTTGAGGCCGAAATGGCTGCCAACGACGACAGGTCAACGGCCGACGTATGACCTTGGCGGTCGCTGACCAGTTGCTGGCTCACCCAGTAGCGCTGCTGGCGATCCCGGCATTCGTGCCGGCGGTTGCTGCAGTTGGCGTGATCATCTACATCGCTCGCAAGGATCGACTCGCAGAGCGCGAGGAGAACGAACTCCTGAAGCGAGCGTTCGAAACGGAGGACGAAGAATGAAGCGCCGTGCTTTGGCACTTGTCGCAATCGCCGCATTGGTACTGGCAGGTTGCATCGAAGGCGAAACAGATGGTGGCCTCAAGGCGGAGCCTTCTGAGATTGCCACGACCCAACCGCAGGCTGAGGCGAGGGTCGTCGAAATCACGATCGCTGACGGTTCAGTCAGCCCCCGCGGCAAGCGGGTCGAGGTCAAGGTTGGCGAGCCGGTCACGCTGCGCGTCACTTCCGACGCTGCTGATGAGATCCACGTGCATTCGGATCCGGAGCATGAAATGTCGGTCAAGCCGGGCGATCGCGATAAGGAACTGACCTTCAAACTCACGGTGCCCGGACAGGTCGCAGTCGAGTCGCACCACGCGCACGCCACGATCGTGCAGCTCGTCGTCACGCCATGATGTTGCCCCTCCACGGGGTGGGCGGGTCGACTGATCTGCCGATTCCGTTTGGTTACGCCGTGGTGGGCGCCTCGTGGGCGCTGACTATTTCGTTTGCGGTGTTGGCGCTGGCGTGGAAACAGCCGCGATTCGCAGGAGAGGCCACTGCGGCCGAACAGCGACCGCGCCGTCCGCTGCTGGCCGTGCTTGGTTTTGCGTTGACGTGTTGGATCCTCGGTGCCCTGTACTTGGGCCCGGAAGATTCGCGTAACGGCGGCGTCCAAGCGATCTACGTCTTGGTCTGGGTCGGGCTGGTTCCGCTAGCGATCGCCTTCGGCCACATCTGGCGTGATCTGTCGCCGTGGCGGACGATCCAGGCGGCCATCGGAAAGATGACCGGCCGCAGCAACGGGTTCCTGCGTTATCCGGCTGCGCTGGGCTATTGGCCAGCGGCCGTCGGATTGTTCGCCTTCGTTTGGCTTGAACTGGCTTCCCCGGATCCCGGCTCAGTGTCGGCCGTTGGGCTGTGGGTTGCGGTGTACGCCGTGGTCACGGTGCTGGGTGGCGTTGTATTCGGACCCCAGTGGTTCGACCGTGCGGATCCGTTTGACGTCTATTCGGCGATCATCGCGCGACTCTCGCCCTTTGTTCGCGACGGGCGTTGGATGCTGCACAATCCGCTGCGTTCGCTTCCCGCCGTGCCGGTGCACCCAGGACTGGTCGCGGTGCTGGCGGTGTTGCTGGGCTCGACGGCCTACGACAGTTTTTCCTCGTCGCAGTTCTGGCAGAGCCGAGCCATTTCGGATCTGACCGGCACGTTGACGTTGCTGGGCTTCTGCGTGGTCGTGGGGGTGTTGTTTGTGGCGGCCGCGATTGCCACCGGCGGGTTGTCCGCTGCTGAACGGCGCCGACTCCCCGGGCTGATGGCGCATTCACTGGTGCCGATCGTCGCTGGCTACATGTTTGCGCACTATCTGACCTATCTCTTGGAGAAGGGGCAGCTCGCGGTCTCGGCTTTGATCGATCCGAACACCGACTACGACATCACCTACTTTCTGTCCGAGCACACCTCGCTTCTGGCGGTGCTGAAGGTCGGGTTCGTTTTGGCCGGACACGTCCTCGCCGTCATCGCCGCGCATGACAAATCGTTGGACTTGCTGCCGCGCTCGCACCGACTCACCGGACAACTCGCGATGCTGTTGTTGATGGTCGGCTACACGTTCCTGGGCCTGTACCTGCTGTTTTCCGTCTAGCTAGGCCGGTCGGAGCACCTGTTCGCTCAGGGCCGATTGTGGTCCGTTGATTAGCACTCGTATAGTGAGAGTGCTAGTTCTTCCCAATCTCAATACGAGGACTACCCATCTATGTCTAAGACCATTGCGTTCAACGAAGAGGCCCGTCGAGGCCTCGAGCGCGGCATGAATCAGCTCGCCGACGCCGTCAAGGTGACGCTCGGCCCCAAGGGCCGCAACGTCGTGTTGGAGAAGAAGTGGGGCGCCCCCACGATCACCAACGACGGTGTCTCCATCGCCAAGGAAATCGAGCTCGAGGATCCGTACGAGAAGATCGGTGCCGAGCTCGTCAAGGAAGTCGCCAAGAAGACCGACGACGTCGCTGGCGACGGCACCACCACCGCCACCGTTCTGGCCCAGGCCATGGTCCGCGAGGGCCTGCGCAACGTGGCCGCCGGCGCCAACCCGATGGGCCTGAAGAAGGGCATCGAGGCTGCTGTCGAGGCTGTCAGCGCTCAGCTGCTGGAGATGGCCAAGGACGTTGAGACCAAGGAGCAGATCGCTTCGACTGCCTCCATCTCGGCTGCTGACACCACGGTTGGCGACATCATTGCCGAGGCCATGGACAAGGTCGGCAAGGAAGGCGTCATCACAGTCGAGGAGTCGAACACGTTCGGCCTCGAGCTGGAGCTCACCGAGGGTATGCGCTTCGACAAGGGTCACCTGTCGGGCTACTTCGTCACCGATCCGGCCGCCATGGAGACCGTCCTTGACGATCCGTACATCC
Organism: Aeromicrobium sp.; assembly: GCA_040392565.1. Lineage (GTDB taxonomy): Bacteria > Actinomycetota > Actinomycetes > Propionibacteriales > Nocardioidaceae > Aeromicrobium. Next base: position 5,339 of record JBEBVW010000070.1, read on the forward strand.
TGATCGTCAACAGCAAGATCAGCTCGGTCAAGGACATGGTCCCGGTGCTCGAGAAGGTCATGCAGACCGGCAAGCCGCTGGTCATCATCGCCGAAGACATCGAGGGCGAGGCGCTGGCCACCCTGATCGTCAACAAGCTCAAGGGCACCTTCAAGTCGGTTGCCGTCAAGGCCCCCGGCTTCGGCGACCGCCGTAAGGCCATGCTGGCCGACATCGCCATCCTCACCGGTGGCGAGGTCATCAGCGAAGAGGTCGGTCTGAAGTTGGAGAACGCCGATCTGACCCTGCTGGGTACGGCTCGCAAGGTCGTCACCACCAAGGATGAGACCACCATCGTCGAAGGTGGCGGCGCAGCAGACCAGATCGCTGGTCGCGTCAACCAGATCAAGGCCGAGATCGAGAACAGCGATTCGGACTACGACCGCGAGAAGCTGCAGGAGCGCTTGGCCAAGCTGGCCGGTGGCGTCGCAGTCATCAAGGTCGGCGCTGCTACCGAGGTTGAGCTCAAGGAGCGCAAGCACCGCATCGAGGACGCCGTTCGTAACGCGAAGGCTGCCGTCGAAGAGGGCATCGTTGCTGGTGGCGGTGTCGCACTGGTGCAGGCCACGGCTGCTGTGTTCGAGAAGCTGTCGCTTGAGGGCGATGAGGCCACGGGCGCTGCCATTGTCAGGGCTGCCGCATCGGCTCCGCTGAAGCAGATCGCTATCAACGCTGGCCTCGAAGGCGGCGTTGTGGCAGAGAAGGTCGCGGGCCTCGAAGCCGGTCACGGCCTGAACGCTGCTACGGGCGAATACGTCGACATGATTGCCCAGGGCATCATCGACCCCGCCAAGGTGACTCGCTCGGCACTGCAGAACGCTGCAAGCATCGCTGCGCTGTTCCTCACCACTGAGGCCGTCGTGGCCGACAAGCCCGAGCCGGCCGCAGCCGGTGGCGGCATGCCGGACATGGGCGACATGGGCGGCATGGTCACTGGGGCGAGTGGGGGGTTTGGGTTTTATCGCCCCACCCCCACCAAATGGGGGGGCCGGGGCGCCCCGCGCCGCGGCCCTCACCCTTTTTCCTCGCGATTTGTGAGGAAATCGTTCACTCCGAAACCGATTGGTGAACGGTTACGTCACAAATCTGGGGGACCGGATGGGAGGCTAGAGGCGTGGCGATGATTGAGGCGCGGGGACTGGGAAAGTCGTACGGGGCGCGTCGGGCTGTGGACGACATGTCTTTTGTCGTGCGGCCGGGGCACGTCACTGGTTTTCTCGGTCCGAATGGTTCGGGCAAGAGCACGACCATGCGGCTCATGCTTGGGCTGGATCATGGTGAGGGAACGACGACTTTCGATGGTGTGCCTTTCTCGGCTCTCGAAAAGCCCATGACGCAGGTGGGGGCTTTGCTAGAGGCGCAGCCATTTCACCCGACGCGCTCAGCACGAAACCACTTGCGGATGTTGGCGGCGGCAAATGATCTGCCGTCCTCACGCGTCGACCACGTACTGCGCATGGTGGGTCTGACCGACGTTGCCAGGGATAAGCCCAAGAAGTTCAGCCTCGGAATGGGACAGCGGTTGGGCATCGCGGCTGCGCTGCTGGGCGATCCGCACACCTTGATTCTCGACGAGCCCAGCAATGGCCTTGATCCGCAGGGCATCACTTGGCTGCGGGGGCTTCTGAAGCATCTCGCGGACGACGGAAGGTCGATTTTCGTCTCCAGTCACCTGTTGCAAGAAATGGCGCTGTTGGCAGATGAACTGGTCGTGATCGGCAAGGGCCGCATGCTGGCCAACGGGCCGGTGGCGTCATTTCTTGAAGGCAGTCATCTCGGCCACGTGCGGGTGCGCACTCCCGATCCCGAAACGCTTACTGCTCGACTTCGGGAAGCCGATGCGACGGTCTCGACGCAGGATGGCGAGCTTTTCGTCAGGGGAATTACCGCGGCCCAGGTCGGCGATATCGCCTTTTCGGCTGGTGTTCGGGTGCATCAGCTGGTTGATGAACAGGCGACTCTGGAAGAAGCTTTCCTCGCCGCCACTGTGACGGCACAAGAGTTCGAAGGCGGTCGCCAATGATCGCGGCGCTGCGATACGAGTGGGTGCGGCTGACCACTCTGCGGTCTACCTACTGGCTCATCGGACTGGCCGTCGGCCTGCACGTCTTGGTGGCGACTCTGATTGCGTGGGGCATGTCGGCGAGCGACGTTTCAGTCGACAGCGACACCGCGTTTTCCGTTCTCGCTACGAGCGGCGCATCAACGGGCGGCCCGCCGCTGTTGGTTGCCTATCTGCTGGGCGTCATGGCAGTTTTCGCTTTCGGCCACGAGTACCGCCACGGCATGATCCGGGCGACGCTGACTGCGGTTGCCTCGCGTCCGGCGATCTTCGCCGCCAAGGGACTCGTCGTAGGAGTGGTCGTGGCAACCGTCGCGGTCCTGACAGTGATGCTGACGATCCCGATTCAGGCGGCTTTCGATCTCGGTTCGCCCGATGAACTCGGCAGCATGCTGGTCGGGGTTGTGCTGTTCTGTGTGCTGTTTGCGTGGTCAGGGCTTGCGTTCACCGCCCTCTTCAGACACCAGACGGCTGGGATGTTGTTGCTGCTGCTGGTGCCCACTGTTGTCGAGTACGTTCTGCGCTACGTCGTCATCATCATCAAGGCGTTCTCTGATGAACCGACTCAGGGTGGCGGACTCGCTGTTGTGTTGAAGTACCTCCCGTACGACGCCGGTGGACAGATGTATACGCGGCAATCGTTGGATTTGGCCGAATTCCTTGGATTCACGCCGTTCGGTGCGGTCGGCGGCGGCATCGTGATGGGTGTATTTGTCACCGGACTGCTCGTCTTGGCATTCGTCAGGTTTGTCCGATCCGACGCGTGATCGCCGTCACAGTGTCTGCGTACACTTCGCACTATGGGACGCAGCAATGATCTAGCGATGCCGCCGGGAGCCGATCCGGCCGCACTCACGCGTCACCTCACCGCCGCACATGACAACTTCATGTCCAGCGGCCAGACCGACCCCGGGCTTCGGCGCGTGGTCGCAGAGTCATGGCGCCGCAGTATCGCCGGCGGGCTCGATCCTGAAGCTGCCATGGCCGCTATCCGTCTCGACGACGACGTACTTGAAGAAATTCGGGCGTCTCATCCGCTCGCAGCCGCTATGCCGGTGATTCGCAAGCTGCTCGTCGATGACGCCACTGATGCTGGTCTGCTGGTTGCCGTCAGCGACGCGGCCGGACAGTTGTTGTGGGTTGAGGGTTCACCGTGGCTTCGCAGCCGAGCCGAAGGAATGCACTTCGTACCAGGTGCCGACTGGAGCGAGGGCAGCGCTGGCACCAATGCGCCAGGAACTGCGCTCGCGCTGGATCGTCCCGTCCAGATTTTCGGTCCCGAACATCTGGCTCGGCACGTCGCTTCGTGGAGTTGTTCGGCAGCGCCTATTCACGATCCTGATACGGGGGCACTGCTCGGAGTCCTCGACGTCACTGGGGGCGACGAAGTCGCTACGCCGCAGGGGCTGACGATCGTGCGCGCCACGGTCGCGGCGGTCGAGGCCGAACTCCGACTAGCTCGCGTTGCGCCGGTTCGTCACAGCACGACCGTTGACGTCGGCTGGTCCACGCCCTCGCTGTCGGTACTCGGGCGACACGGGGCCGAACTGCGTTACGGCACTACGGCAAGTCGACTCAGCCTTCGGCACAGCGAACTGCTTTTGCTTCTCGCCGAGGCCGAGGATGGGTGCACGGGTGGCGCATTGGCCGTTGCGCTCAGCGAGGACGAACAGGCCGAGGTCACCATCAGGGCCGAGCTGTCGCGCCTGCGCTCGGCGCTTGGCCCGATCGAACTGCAATCGCGTCCCTATCGACTTGCCAGTCAGGTCGAGACCGACGTTGTCGTGGTGCGAGAGCATTTGCGCCATGACCGACTTCGCCAAGCGGTGGCTGCCTACCGCGGGCCGGTGCTGCCGCAGTCGGTCGCTCCGGCTATCGAGACGTTGCGCGATGAACTGCACATGACGCTGCGATCGGCCTTGCTGTTCAGTGATGACGCCGATGCCTTGTTGTCCTTCGCCGACACAGCTCACGGCCGCGACGACTTGGAAATCTGGGAGCGTATTCAAGTCGTGCTGCCCAGCCACTCGCCGCGCTCCGCCCAGGTGGCAGCGCAGGTCGAACGCCTGGACGCCGAGCTGGCATAGCCGCCAAGCGCGGGTTCTGGACCCCGTGCAACGTTGAGGCAACGGGTGGGCAACGAGGGTGTGATTACGGTCACGTACGTCCGAACCACCCGAACAAGAGGAGCTCTCATGAGCGTCTACGCACAGCCGGGGGCCGAGGGGTCAGTCGTCTCCTACAAGTCCCGTTATGACCACTGGATCAACGGTGGCTACGTCGCCCCCGTGAAGGGCCAATACTTCGAGAACCGCTCGCCGGTCAACGGCAAGGTTTTCACTGAGATTGCTCGCGGTACCGCTGAGGACATCGAGGCAGCGTTGGACGCCGCCCATGCCGCAGCTCCCGCCTGGGGCAAGACGTCGGTCGCCGAGCGCGCCGTCATCTTGAACAAGATCGCCGATCGGATCGAAGCGAATCTGGAAATGCTGGCCGTCGGTGAGACGTGGGACAACGGCAAGCCGGTGCGCGAGACCTTGGCCGCAGATCTTCCGCTCGCTGTCGATCACTTCCGCTATTTCGCTGGTGCGATCCGCGCTCAGGAAGGCCATCTGTCGCAGATCGACGACAACACTGTCGCCTACCACTTCCACGAGCCGTTGGGCGTTGTCGGCCAGATCATCCCGTGGAACTTCCCGTTGCTCATGGCCACCTGGAAGATCGCCCCGGCTCTCGCCGCAGGTAATGCGATCGTCCTCAAGCCAGCTGAGCAGACTCCGGCGTCGATCCTGTTGCTGATGGAAGTCATCGGCGATCTGCTCCCGCCGGGTGTGCTGAATGTCGTCAACGGTTTCGGCGCCGAAGCTGGTGCTCCGCTCGCATCGAGCAGCCGCATCCGCAAGATCGCGTTCACTGGTGAGACCACCACCGGCCGCCTGATCATGCAGTACGCCAGCCAGAACCTGATCCCAGTCACGTTGGAGCTGGGTGGCAAGAGCCCCAACATCTTCTTCGAAGACGTCGCTGCCAAGGACGATGCGTTCTACGACAAGGCCCTCGAAGGTTTCACGATGTTCGCGCTCAATCAGGGTGAGGTCTGCACCTGCCCGAGCCGCGCGCTGATCCAGAACTCGATCCTGGAACAGTTCCTGCCTGCAGCAACCGAGCGCACCAAGTTGGTCAAGCAGGGCAATCCGCTCGACACCGAGACGATGATCGGCGCCCAGGCGTCCAATGATCAGCTGGAGAAGATCCTCAGCTACATCGACATTGGAGTGCAGGAGGGCGCTCGCGTCATCACCGGCGGTGAGCGTGTTGACCTCGGTGGCGATTTGTCCGGCGGCTACTACGTCGCGCCGACGATCTTCCAGGGCAACAACAAGATGCGCATCTTCCAGGAGGAGATCTTCGGACCCGTCGTTTCAGTCACCGGGTTCGAGGACTACGACGACGCGATGAGCATCGCTAACGACACGCTCTACGGCCTCGGCGCCGGCGTGTGGTCGCGCGATACCAACACCGCGTACCGCGCTGGCCGCGACATCCAGGCCGGTCGCGTGTGGACCAACTGCTACCACCAGTACCCGGCCCACGCCGCGTTCGGTGGCTACAAGTCGTCGGGCATCGGCCGTGAGAACCAC
>JBEBVW010000071.1:0-11007 GCA_040392565.1 Aeromicrobium sp.
GGGACGTCGGTGTACTCACCGATGTGGCGGTAGAGCTCGGTCATGAACGACTGGCAGAAGCGCATGACCTCGCCGTCGGACTTGCCCTTGGGGTCGAAGTCGCTGCCGCCCTTGCCGCCACCGATGGGCATGCCGGTCAGCGCGTTCTTGAAGTTTTGTTCGAAGCCGAGGAATTTGATGATGCCCAAGTAGACGCTCGGGTGGAACCGCAGGCCGCCCTTGTACGGGCCGAGCGCCGAGTTGAACTGCACACGGAAGCCGCGATTGATGCGCACCTGGTTGTTGTCGTCAACCCACGGCACGCGAAAAATGATCTGTCGCTCGGGCTCGCAGAGTCGCTGAATCACCGATGCTTCGGCGTACTCCGGATGCTTGTCGAGTACCGGCGTCAGGCTGTCCAAGACCTCACGAACTGCCTGGTGGAACTCGTCTTCGCCGGGGTTGCGGCCAACGACTTCGTCGAAGATGCCCTGCAGGCGCGCGTCAGTCATTCTGACTCCTCAGATCGTTTTGGGCCGTGCCGGATGGGAGCCGGCGGCGAATAGGCCGTCTCACAGTTTAGTCAGCGTGTCTCGGCGCTTGGACGGCGGCCGGGGGTCAAGGCCCCTACGACGTCGGCTGCGGACAGTGCAGCGGTCAGCGATCCGACACCCAAACCAGCATTGACGCAGATGCCGTTCGGGTCGTCGGCGGCGTCTGCGCGCGCCAGGAAACTGCGTGCTTCGGCATCGATGTCGGCGGCCGATTGCCAGCGGTCGGTGAACTCGTTGACCAGTACACGTTCTGGGATATCTGCGGGCCAGTCGTGTCCGGCCGCGCGGTCGAATGCGGACGTGAGAATCGTGCGACGTCCGTCGGCAGCGATGAGAGCAGCGCGGGTGCCAGGTGAGGACAGCGATTCGGGGCATGCAGCGAATGCCGTGCCGACCCATGCAGCGGCCGCGCCGCGGTTGATGACGTCCGCGACATCCGTGGCGGTCGCGATCGCTCCCGCCGCCAGTACCGGAATATCGACCGCCGCGAGAACTCCGTCAAGCAGTGCATCGCGATCGGTGAGTGGCCGGCCGTGTCCGCCACCTTCCTTGCCGCGGGCCACGACAGCATCGATCCCCGATGCAGCCGCATGTCGAGCTTCATCGACCGTCGCTACCTGGGTGATTGTCGAAACGTTGGCTGCGTGGGCGGCTGCGATCCAGTCGAAGTCGTCGCCGAAGCTAATTGAGAGCAGCACGGGCTGTGCGGCCAACGCCACGTCAAGCAACTCAGCGTCGCGGCGCCGAACCCAGTCGACAAGACCGATTCCGATGCGCGATCCGTCGGCCAGTAGTGCGAGTTGAGCACGTAACTTTTCGGCCGCCCCCGAGCTGCCCATGCCGATCATCCCGAGAGCACCTGCTGCGGAAACGGCCGAGGCGAGTTCGCCTCCGGCCACGCCGCCCATGGGGGCGCAGACGATCGGTGCGGACAGGCCCAGGGCCCGGCTCCAGGGGGTCACTCGATCTCCCTATCGAGCCATGCAAGAACCACCGGATCGGAGGTGGTGAACCGGTCGGCTTCCTCGCCACCATCGCAGCGCAGGAGGGAGATGACGACCTGGCCGTCACGATCTGGTTCAGATGCCAAGCAGGTGCCGCCATGGTCGCTCCAGCGACGAAGACGGGCGATCGCATCCTCAGATCCTTGCATCATGCAATGATTGCATCATGGCTGTTGGTATCACCGCTAGTCCGGATGTGTCGGTACTGGTTGATGTGGCCCGCGATCTGGTGGGGATTGCGCTTCGAAGCATCGGCCCCGAACCGGTCTCGCCGGCACAGTTCAGGCTGTTGCTGCTGTTGAGCGAAGACGGACCGATGGCGTCAGCGGCTGCCGCGAGGGCTGTGGGAGTAGCGCCCTCCACAGTGACGCGTGTGACCGGCCGATTGGCCGCGGCCGGCCTGCTGCAGCGAGGGACTGATCCGTCGCACCGTGGCGGAGTGAGCTTGAGTTTGACCCGAGAAGGCGCTGATCTGGTCGAGCGAGTGCTCCGCCGACGTTATGTCGAACTAGGCGATGTGTTTGACCGCATCGACGCAACTGATCGTGCTTCGACACTCGCTGGCCTTGACGCATTGCGGGCGGCGTTGCCCGCAGACCGATCAATCGGTGGGCTGTGGTGATCGTGAAGCGCTGGGGTCCCATGATGATCGGTTGCCTCGCCTTTGGCGACCGGCTCGATCAGATGAGCGCCACTGCCGTCGTCGACGCTGCGATCGAGGCCGGTGTTGCAGTATTCGACACCGCTGACGCGTACGGGCATGGGGTCAGTGAGGAAGTGCTTGGGGCGGCGATCAAGGGCCGCCGCGACGAAGTAGTCATCGCGACAAAATTCGGCATGACGATGAACGGCGTCAACGGCGAAGAGTCGGCCCGGTCATCGCCGGAGTACGTCCGGCGTGCCGTCGAAGCGAGTTTGCGTCGATTGGGCGTGGACCACATCGATCTGTACCAGTGGCACACGCCCGACCGTCGGACTCCAATTGCGGACACGATTGGCGCGATGACTCAGTTGGTGGACGCGGGCCTTGTCGGTGCGATCGGTGCGTCCAATCTGACCGGCTCTGAATTGGCTGAAGCCGTTGACGTGGTCGATGCGTGGGGATTCAGTCCGCTGGTCACGGTGCAGAACGAATACTCCATCTACAACCGAAGCGCCGAGACGGACCTGGTTCCGGTGTGCCTCGAACGTGGCGTCGGGCTGCTGCCCTATTTCCCGCTTTCCGCAGGCCTACTCAGCGGGCGCTATGCACCGGATGAAGCGCCGCCGGCAGGATCGCGACTTGAGAAGTTCCCTCGGCGCATTGAAAAAGCTGACTGGGCGCTCATCGACCGCTTGCAGTCGTGGGCCGACTCGCACGACATGACCTTGCCGGAGCTGGCGGTGTCTTACCTGGCGTCCCAACCCGCAGTGGCGGCCGTTGTCGTGGGCGCTTCGACACCGGCCCAGGTGCAGGCCAACGCTGCTGCCGCGCAGCATCAGATGTCGCAAGCAGACCTCGCCGAACTCGCACAGTTGGGGCATGTTGATGCTGGCCACACCACGTTCGCTACGCGCATTGCGAAGGCGGCCTCGTGACATTCCTAATCAAGCGCGTCTACGAACCGCCAGCCTCCTTCGACGGGTGGCGAGTTCTGGTTGACCGGTTGTGGCCACGTGGACTTCGGAAGGATGACGCGGCGATCGATTTGTGGTGCAAGGAGATCGCGCCCACTCCCGATCTACGGCGCTGGTGGAATCACGATCCTGCGAGGCTGGACGAGTTTGCTGCTCGCTACCGAGCAGAACTCGAGGACAACGACGCTCTCGGTCAGCTTCGCGAACTGGGTGACGAACATGACGTCGTGACGTTGCTCTACGGCGCACGAGACCCCCACATCAATCACGCCCAGGTACTCCTGGAAGTCCTCACCCCCTAGTTACAGGACAAGAACTATGGAATTCATTGCAGCACTCAGCTTCTTCTGGCTGGGTATGGTCATCGCGATCTCGTTCCTCGAGGCACCGCTGAAGTTCCGAGCGCCAGACGTCACCTTGCAGTTGGGGCTTGGCATCGGGCGATTGGTGTTTCGGGCTCTGAATGCGTGCGAGATTGTGCTCGCTGCGTTGATCGCGGTTGTGCTGCTCGCTGACGAAACCGAGCGAGGCGTCGTCATCGCTGCTTTGTCAGCATTCGCCGCGTTAGTGATCCAACTGGTGGCAGTCCGCCCGGCCCTGTCGTTGCGCACCGACCGTGTCCTGGCCGGCGACAGCGCCGGATCAAAAGTTCATCTGATCTATATCGCGCTAGAGATCCTCAAAGTTGCCGCGCTGGTAGTTCTAGGAGCGCTCGCGCTGCGCTGAGTCATATTCCTCGTGACATTCGGGCGGGGCTCTAGGGTGAGACCATGTCCGAATCCACATTGCGTATGGCGGTACTCATTGACGCCGACAACGCCCAGGCGATCAAGATCGAAGCGATCTTGCAAAGAGTCGCGACGTTCGGCAAGGCAAATGTGCGAAAGGCCTACGGCAATTGGCGTAAGGACGAACTCCAATCGTGGGCGAAGATGCTGCACGAATTCGCGATTGCGCCGGTGCAGCAGTTCGACCTCACCAAGGGCAAGAACGCGTCGGACATCGCGATGGCGATCGATGCGATGGACTTGCTGCATGCCGGTCACGTTGACGGATTCGCGATCGTCTCCAGTGACGCCGACTTCACTCCGTTGGTCATGCGATTGCGCCAGTCGGGCGCTGAGGTCATTGGGTTCGGCCAGGCAAAGGCACCTGAGCCGTTCCGCAACGCCTGCTCACGGTTCTTTGAGGTTGAGGCGTTGGTCGATGACTCCGGGACCGGCGGAGCCGATGACGCGCAGCCGAAGCGACGTACTGGAGCGCAACTGAAGCAGAACACCAAGCTGATCAATCTGATGCGTTCGGCGATCGATGAGGCGAGCGATGACGACGGCTGGGCTCATCTGTCGCAAGTGAGCAACCTGATCCGCAATCAGTCGTCATTTGAGCCGCGCAACTTTGGCTACGCCAAATTCAGCGACTTGGTGAAGGCCATTGATCTATTCGAAGTGAGCACAGACAACAAGCGGGTGCGCCGGATTGGGCGCAAGACCTGAATTGACTCGTTCGGCGTCACGATCGGCACACGAGAGCGTCTAGCAGTAGCATGCAGTCGCGTTGTCTGACGATTTTCTAGGAGAAGTTCATGGCGAATTCGGGTACGAGCGGAGCCGCAGGAGGCTCGGTGAACGACTCCGGCAAGTGGGTCGCATCAGATGAGTCGAAGGCCAAGGCCAAGAAGTTGCGCATCTTCGCGCTGCTGCTGTGGCTGGCTGGCATCGCCGTTGAGATCGGTGCGATCTTTGGATTGCTGCTCAACGATTCGATCCTTTCTGACAAGACTGCGGTCGACGACAAGGGCGTTCTGACCACCACCAGCGGCTTCCCAACGTGGGCATTCATCTTGCTCCTGGCGCTGCTCGTGATCGACGGCATTCTCGTCGTGATCGGCTCGATGCTGTGGAAGAAGGCCAACTCCTACGATCCGGCGACGAAGTCCGAGCCGGTCAAGTTCTTCATCCAGAACCAGTTGGGCGCATTCATTCCGATCCTGGCGTTCCTGCCGATCATCGTCCTGATCTTCCTGAACAAGGACATGGACAAGACGCAGAAGGGTGTCGCTGGCGCCGTCGGCATCGTCGTGGCGCTTGCCGCTGTCGTTTTGGGCATCGACTTCAACCCGTCGTCGGTCGAGAAGTACACCGCTGACAAGCAGGCTGTTATCCAGTTGCTCGGCGAAGACCAGGTCTACTGGGCAGGCGGCGGTGCGGTCTACCACGTGTGTGGCAACGTGCCGGATCTGTCGAACAGCTCTGTTGAGTCGGGTACGACCGCTGACGCCGTGGCCGCGAGCAAGCCGCGCCTGACGCTAAAGCTCGAGTCCGAACTGAAGGCCTGCAACCGCGCAGTGCCGAACAACATCGACGACATCGTCGCAGCGATTCGCGCAGTTCAGAAGGGTGAGGCGACCGAGCAGGTCCTGCCGACTCCGGACTGGACCGGCGTTGAAGGAGCTCCGACCGGCGGTGCGCTCGACACGTTGAACGATGCACTGAAGGACGCAGCCTGATCGATCGGGCGTGCCTGTCCGATTTCCGCTAGAAGTGGCGAGTTCCATGCGTCAGGATTGACGCATGGAACTCGACCACGACCGTTGCTACCGGGCCGTCGTATCGCGCGACGCCCGGTTCGACGGGGTGTTCTTCACCGCGGTACGCACGACCGGTATCTACTGCCGACCGTCGTGCCCGGCGGTGACGCCGAAGTCGACGAATGTCACGTTCCACCGCTCCGCTGCTGCTGCCGAAGAGGCCGGCTATCGCGCCTGCCGGCGCTGTCGGCCTGACACAACGCCAGGCTCGCCGGAGTGGAACGTGCGAGCCGATGTCGTCGGTCGAGCGATGCGCCTGATCGGTGACGGCATCGTGGAGCGCGACGGGGTTGATGGACTCGCGCAGCGTCTCGGTTACAGCACTCGCCAACTGAACCGCTTGATCACGGCCGAACTGGGTGTGGGGCCGCTGGCGTTGGCTCGCAGTCGTCGCAGCCAGGCGGCGCGAGTTCTGATCGAAACCACAGACCTGTCGATGGCTGACGTGGCGTTTGCGGCTGGATTTGCGTCGATTCGCCAATTCAACGATTCGGTCCGTCAGTCATTTGCCATGACGCCGACGCAGATGCGCGGGCGGCGCCGCAGCACGCCGACGGGCCGTCTGCAGGTCAGGCTCGCGGTGCGCCAGCCGTTTGATGCGGCCGGACTGCTTGCCTTCCTTGAAGGTCGAGCGATCGAGGGAGTCGAGCGGGTCCATGGGTCGACCTACATTCGCGTCGTGAATCTGCCGAATGGCGTTGGAACGGTCGCGCTGTCGCTGCACGACGACCACGTCGATTGTGAAATGGAGCTCGCCGACCTGCGCGACACGGGCGTCGCGGTTGAGCGATCCCGTCGGATGCTGGACTTGGATGCCGATCCGTTGGCCATTGACCAACTGCTGTCGACCGACCCGGTGCTAGAGCCCATGATCGCAGCCACGCCGGGACTTCGGCTCCCAGGTCAATTCGACGGATTTGAGGTCTTGGTTCGCGCGATTGTTGGCCAACAGATCTCGGTGGCAGGCGCGCGAACGGTGCTGGGGCGTATCGCTCAGGATCATGGACGTCGCGTGGATCTGGACCTAGCCGCCGAACACGGGCTAACGCACACGTTCGCATCGGCAGAGTCGCTGGCGGCGGCTGCCGACGACTCGTTGTCTATGCCCAGAGCGCGAGCCCGAGCCATCATTGCTGCAGCTACGGCGGTCGCGGACGGTTCGCTGGCACTGGATGCCGGTGCAGATCGCGAAAAGACGCGCGCAGATCTCCTCGCATTGCCTGGGATTGGTCCGTGGACGGCCGACTACCTGTTGATGCGTGCTCTGCGCGACCCCGACGTCATGCTCGAAACCGATCTGATCGTGCGCCGCCAGCTGGACCGGCTGGGAGTCGATGACACCAAACCGTGGGCGCCTTGGCGTTCCTACGCTGCTCTGCATCTTTGGAAGGACGCATCATGACCACTCGTTGGATGGATTCGCCGATCGGCGGTCTGCGGCTGCACTCGTCGGCGGGGCTACTGACAGCCATCGATTTCGACGCTCGCGTGCACGGGACGAGGGTTGCCGATCCGGTGCTTGATGCGGCCGAGCAACAACTGGCCGAGTATTTCGCGGGCGAGCGGACCGTATTCGATCTCCCGCTCGCGAACGACGGCACCCAGTTTCAACAGAAGGTGTGGTCAGAGCTGCGCAAGATCCCGTACGGCCAGACGGCAACGTACGGCGAAATTGCGGCTCGACTGGGCTACGACAACGCAGTGTCGCGTGCAGTGGGGGCGGCCAACGGAGCCAACCCCATCCCGATCATCGTTCCGTGCCATCGCGTCATCGGAGCGAACGGAACACTCACCGGCTACGCCGGCGGCCTTGACCGCAAGACCGCGCTCCTTGACCTCGAGCAGCCAGGTCTGTTCTGACGCCCCCGCTGAGTGACACGTTTTTACCGAATTTCTGCGGCTGGAACCGCAAAAACGTGACACTCAGGGGGTTATGAGCTGCGGCGCAGGGACTGGGAGAGGCGTTCGGCGGCAGCGGCGACGGCGGGGGCGTGCATGCGGCCGGGTTGGCGGGTGAGGCGCTCAAGTGGGCCGGACACCGAAACTGCGGCGACGACCTTGCCTGAGGGGGTGCGGACCGGAGCGGAGACCGAGCCGACGCCGGCTTCACGTTCACCAACGCTTTGCGCCCACCCGCGGCGACGGACCGCCGAGAGTTCGGCAGCAGAGAACGTCGACTTCAACAGCCCCTTGTTCATACGCTCGGGATCTTCCCACGCCAGCAGAATTTGGGCAGCTGATCCGGCAGCCATCGTCAACTGGCCACCGACGGGGATGGAATCTCGCAGGCCGGTGGGGCGGTCGGCGGCGGCAACGCAGACGCGGAAGTCGCCCTGACGGCGATACAACTGAGCGGACTCACCCGTGATGTCGCGCAGCCGCGCCAGAACGGGTCCAGCGGCGGCGAGCAGACGGTCTTCGCCGGCCGCCGAAGCGAGTTCGCCCAAGCGCGGGCCGAGGATGAAGCGCCCTTGCATATCGCGGGCGACCAGCCGATGATGCTCGAGTGCCACCGCAAGGCGGTGTGCCGTGGGGCGCGCCAGCCCCGTGGCCGCAACCAATCCGGCAAGCGTCGCCGGACCCGGTTCGAGGGCGGCCAAGACGAGGGCGGCTTTGTCGAGGACGCCGACTCCGCTAGAGTTGTCCATGTCTTGATACTGCCGTATCGCATCGTGAGACGCAACTGTGAGGAGTCGTCATGGGCAGGACTTTGGCCGAGAAGGTGTGGGACGACCATGTCGTTCGTAGCCACGAAGGTGAGCCGGATCTTCTCTTCATTGACCTCCACCTGATCCACGAGGTCACCAGCCCGCAAGCCTTCGACGGCCTGCGTATGGCCGGTCGCCCAGTCCGTCGTCCCGATCTGACGCTGGCCACTGAAGACCACAACATCCCCACGACCGATCTGGATAAGCCGATCGCCGACCTCGTGTCGCGCACCCAGGTGGAGACGCTGCGACGCAATGCCGAAGAGTTCGGCGTCCGCTTGCACCCGATGGGCGACATCGATCAGGGCATCGTGCACGTCGTCGGCCCGCAGCTGGGGCTGACTCAGCCGGGCATGACCATCGTGTGCGGCGATTCGCACACCGCCACGCACGGCGCCTTCGGCTCGATCGCCTTCGGCATCGGCACGTCTGAGGTCGAGCACGTCCTGGCTACCCAAACACTGTCGCAGGCAAAGCCGAAGATGATGGCCGTCGAGGTCACCGGTGAACTGCCTGAAGATTCGACTGCCAAAGACTTGATCTTGGCGCTCATCGCCCAGGAAACCACTGGCGGCGGCCAGGGCTACATCGTGGAGTACCGCGGTGAAGCCATCCGCAAGTTGTCGATGGAAGCGCGCATGACGATCTGCAATATGTCGATCGAGTGGGGCGCAAAGGCGGGCCTGATTGCACCGGATCAGACCACTTACGACTACCTCAAGGGCCGCCCGAGTGCGCCCACGGGCGCCGAATGGGATGCCGCAGTCGCGTACTGGGACACGCTGGTCAGCGACGATGACGCGCACTTCGACAAGGTCGTCACGATCGACGCCTCAACTGTTGCGCCGTTCGTCACCTGGGGAACCAACCCCGGACAGGGCGTTCCGCTGTCGGCGTCGGTTCCCGATCCGGCCTCCTTCGAGGATCCGATCCAGCGCGAAGCCGCCGAGAAGGCACTGACCTACATGGGCCTGACTGCAGGCACACCGATGCGCGACATCAAGGTCGACACGGTGTTCGTCGGTTCGTGCACCAACGGCCGCATTGAGGATCTGCGTGTCGCCGCGAACATCATCAAGGGCCGCAAGGTCGCCGACGACACCCGCATTCTCGTCGTTCCCGGCTCGGTGCGGGTCCGACTGCAAGCCGAAGAAGAAGGCCTGGATGTCATCTTCAAGGACGCTGGCGCCGAATGGCGTGGCGCGGGCTGCTCAATGTGCCTGGGCATGAACCCCGACCAGCTCGCCCCCGGCGAGCGCTCGGCATCAACGTCGAACCGTAACTTTGAAGGTCGCCAGGGCAAGGGCGGCCGCACTCACTTGGTGTCGCCCGACGTGGCCATCGCCACCGGTGTGCTGGGCCATCTGGCCTCGCCGGCCGACCTCCCCGAGCTGGCAGGAGCCTGATCAATATGGAGAAGTTCACTTCGCACACTGGCGTTGGCATCCCGTTGCGTCGCAGCAATGTCGACACCGACCAGATCATCCCGGCGCATTGGCTCAAGAAGGTCACCCGCGACGGCTTTGAAGGCGGGCTGTTCGAGGCGTGGCGCAAGGATCCTGAGTTCATCTTGAACAAGTCGCCATACGACAAGGCCACTGTCTTGGTGGCTGGTCCCGATTGCGGCACCGGTTCCTCTCGAGAGCATGCGGTGTGGGCCCTGCAGAACTACGGCTTCAAGGTCGTCATTTCGTCGCGGTTCGCCGACATCTTCCGAGGCAACTCCGGCAAGGCCGGTCTGCTCGCGGCTCAGGTCGACGACAAGGTCGTAGAGCGACTGTGGGAATACCTGGAGTCCAATCCGGGCGCGACTGTCTCGGTCGATCTTGAAGCACGCACGGTGAAGGCCGGTGAGGGCCCCGACGCGATCGAGGATTCATTCACGATCGACGACTACACCCGCTGGCGTTTGCTTGAAGGCCTAGACGACATCGGCATCACGTTGTCGCATGCCGACGCGATTGACGCCTACGAGTCGAAGCGTCCCGGCTTCAAACCTGCCACGCTGTAGCCATGTCCCGCGTCGTCGACCAGTGCAGTGTCGTTGAAGCGCGGATCGACCAGGTCTGGAACCGGGTGACGTCGATGGCCGGCATCAACGACGAGTTGATGCCACTGATGTCGATGCGGCTGCCTGTTGGAGTTGGCGACATCAGTCTGTCGTCTGTGGTTGTCGGCGAGCCCGTGGGTCGTTTCGGTGTCAGATTGTTTGGCGTGCTGCCGTTCGACTACGACGACATGACGATCGTCGGCCTAGAGCCGGGCAGGTCATTTCACGAATGTTCAACGATGCGTACAGCGCGTACGTGGGAACACGAACGGACCCTTACGCCGGTGGGTGACGGTAGCCAGACGCAGATCCACGATCGACTGACGTTCACACCGCGTGTGCCCGGCACAGGACGGGTGCACGCTTGGATCATTGCGCGTGTGTTCCGGCATCGTCATCGGCGCGCCGCGAAGTACTTCGCCTCGCTCTGAGCACACGGTTCGCCATCGTGGACAGGTAGGGTCGCTGCTATGCAGCGTCGGCCCGTTCCCTTGATGACCCGGGT
>JBEBVW010000072.1:0-10840 GCA_040392565.1 Aeromicrobium sp.
TCCGGGGGATGAATGTTGGCGAGGGTCGGGGTGCACCGGGAATTGGGGGCGGGGGGAACGGTTTACTTCCGCTGCGACCGCACGGTCGATCGACTGCAGCAAGACGTCGGAGGCAGATTGTGCTTGCGACGTGGGATGCGGAGTCCAATGTCCGAACGACAAAAAACCGATCTTCTTCATGACCACTCCAAGCGCTCAGCAGTCTCAGACATTCCATGACCCCGCGGTTTGTGACGAAATCGGTCATCCATGACCTTGGAAGTGACCGATTTCTTCACAAATCGCGGGGGTGGGTTAGAGGAGGCCGGCGTCGTGGATGGTGATGGCGACTTGGACTCGGTTGGAGGCGTTGAGTTTGTCGAAGAGATGAGAGATGTGGGCTTTGACCGTGGCGACGCTCATGAACAGTTCTTGCGCGATCTCGGCGTTGGAGGCGCCGCGGCCAATCGCTTGAGCAACTTCCAGTTCTCGTTCGGTGAGCAGGGCTACGCGATCGGTCGCCTCGTTCTGCCTTGCGTCGGTAGCCGATTCGGTGACTTGGCGAATCAACTGCGTCGTGATGGTGGGGGAGAGCATCGGCTCGCCGCCTGCGACTTTGATGATTGCGTCCACGATGTCGGCGGGCGGAGTGTCCTTGAGAAGGAACCCGGTGGCACCAGCAGCAAGCGCACGCACGACGTATTCGTCGGCGTCGAATGTGGTCAAGATGATGATGCGCGGTGCGTTGGGCTTGGCCAGGATCCGCGTCGTGGCCTCCAATCCGTCGAGGACGGGCATGCGAATATCCATCAGCACCACGTCGACGTCGACTTCGGCGAGGCGGTCGATGGCTTCTTGGCCGTTGGTCGCCTCACCAACGATCGTGAGATCAGGCGATCCGCCCAACATCAACGACAGACCCGATCGGACAAGCGCGTCGTCGTCGGCAAGAAGGACGCGAATCAGTTGGTCGGCCACGGCAGCCAGCCTTCCACGACGAACGACTGTCCTTCGAGGCGGTGGTCGAGCCGGCCGCCGACCAGAGCGGCCCGTTCGGACAACCCGACCAAGCCGAGCCCTGATGACGGTGGCCGTGGTGACACAGCCGCCCCCACAGGGAGGGGATTGGTGACTCGAACTGTGATGCCGTCGTGGGGGCTGCCATGTAGCTGGAGGTCGACCGCAACTCCAGGCGCGTGCTTTCGCGCGTTGGTCAACGACTCCTGCGCGATTCGATAAAGCGTCCGGCCGGTGCTCGTCGGTACCGCAGCAAGGTCGACGGACAGATCAACGCGCACGGTCATGCCCGCAGCGACAGACTCCGAAACCAGATCCGGAATGTCGAACGCTTCCGGTTGCGGGGGTTCAGGGTGCGCGTCGCCAGGAT
This sequence comes from Aeromicrobium sp., assembly GCA_040392565.1. GTDB lineage: Bacteria > Actinomycetota > Actinomycetes > Propionibacteriales > Nocardioidaceae > Aeromicrobium. The sequence goes on from JBEBVW010000072.1 coordinate 1,367, forward strand.
CTTCACGAAGCAGCCCCAACACCTCGCGCAGTTCCTCCAACGCCTGGTGCGACGTTTGCTGAATGAGCGCAGCCGTTTCCTTGACTTGGCTGGCGTCGAGGTCGTCGCGGTAGGCAAGAGCGCCGGCGTGCATCGTGACCAGCGATATGCGATGTGCCATCACATCGTGCATCTCGCGGGCGATTCTGGTGCGCTCTGCGGCGCGAGCTTGGTACACCTTTGCCGCCTGCTCAGCTTCATTTCGCTGAGCACGCTCATGTAGTCCAGCGAGGAGTTCACGGCGTGAGCCGATGTACAGACCCCAGCCGACCGTTACGGCGATGATGGCCATGATGAAGGGAATCGAGAATGCGAGCGTTTCGACTTCGGGTTCCATGATGCTGACCTGTGCGATACCGGAAACCAGACCGAGCACCGAGATCGGAATGATTTCGCGCCAGCGGCGACGGGTAGACAACGACATCAGCGCAAGGGTCGCCGGTCCGCCGACCGAAGCCGAAAATGGCGCTATCAGGTTGATCACCACATTGACGAAGACCGGATGGGTGCGGCGCCATCGCAGCAAGACCAAGCCCGTGATCCCGAGGGCGAGATCGAGCCACAGCCACCACGGATGATTAGCGGCCTGCCATTGGGCGATCTCGAACCAAGCGATGCCGCTGATAGCCAGGACGGCGGCCAGACGCCATGTCTCACCCCACCACGAGGTTCGTTGAATGGCGCAGGAGGCGTTCACATGTTCAGGCTAGGGCTTCATAGAGAGTGAGGGCGTCGGCCGATGGGTGAGAACCCCTACGACTTTTGGTTATCAACTTCGGCCACCTGACTGACGCGATTGGTGGGCGGCGTCGGACAAGATGGACCACATGATCACAGTCCAGAACCTCACCAAGACGTACGGACCCTTCCGTGCCGTCGACGATGTGTCGTTCGAGTGCCGCCCCGGAGCCGTCACTGGCTTCCTGGGACCCAACGGCGCCGGCAAATCGACGACGATGCGCATCATGACTGGCCTCACCCCGCCGACCGCGGGCAATGTCCTGATTGATGGCAAGCACTACCGCGATATCCCGAATCCGGGACGGCAGGTAGGTGTCCTGCTCGACGCGTCCGCCCAGCACGCCGGTCGAACCGGTCGTGAAATCCTCACGCTGTCCGCCATGACGATGGGCTTGCCGACCTCACGAGTCGACGAAATGCTCGAGCTCGTCAGCCTGACTCCGTCCGAATCGAAGCGTCGCGTCAAGAACTACTCGCTCGGCATGCGCCAGCGACTCGGCATCGCCAATGCGCTGATGGGCGATCCGAAGGTACTGATCCTCGATGAGCCGGCGAACGGACTCGACCCGGCCGGTATCCACTGGATGCGTAGCTTGCTGCGTCACTACGCCGATCGTGGCGGAACGGTCTTGTTGTCCTCTCACCTGCTGCACGAGATCGAGATCATCGCTGACGAAATCATCGTGATCGGCCAGGGTCGCATCGTCGCCCAGGGCACCAAGGCTGAGCTGCTGCAGTCCGCGGGATCGTTTGTGACATCAGGCGACAACCAGGCACTGGCCAATGCGCTGACTGCAGCCGGGCAGGCCCCTGCGGCCGTGGCCAACGGCCTGCAGGTCTCCACAGACCCCGCCGAGATTGGCCGTATCGCGCTTGCCGCAGGAATCCCACTCGTTGAGCTGCGCCCCGCTGGCGGGGCCGGGCTGGAAGAAATGTTCCTCCAGCTCACGAGTGACACTCAGCGAGAAGCCCTCGCGCCGACTTCAGGAGGTATGGCATGAGCGCCACCACCGCAACCCCAGTGCAGCACATCAGCGAAGACGTGCCGGGCATCCCGTTCGCGCGCCTGGTTCAGGTCGAACTGCGCAAGATGTTCAACACCCGTTCGGGCTTCTGGCTGATGATGAGCATCGGCATCGTGGCGGTCCTCGCCACCACGATCGTGATGTTCGTCGTGCCAGACGAAGAGATCAAGTTCGGCACTTTCGGTACTGCATTTGGTGTGCCGATGGCCATCTTGTTGCCGATCATCGCGATCTTGTCGGTCACTAGCGAATGGAGCCAGCGCACCGGCCTTGTGACGTTCACGCTGTCCCCGCATCGTGCTTCGGTTATCGGTGCGAAGGCTGTGGCGTCGGTCCTCGTCGGCGTCGTCTCAATGCTGATTGCCTTCGGCATTGGTGCGATCGGAAATGTCATCGGCGCGGCCGTCAACGGTGTCGATGTTGTATGGGATTTCGAGGTGACGGATCTCGTTTACATCACCTTGGCGAATGTCTTCGGCCTGCTGATCGGTTTCATGCTGGGCATTTTGATCCGCAACTCCGCTGGCGCCATCGTGGCCTATTTCGTCTATGCGTTCGTTGCGCCGTCGCTGTTGGCGATCCTCGCGGCGTTCCAAGACTGGTTTGAGGATCTGCAGCCGTGGATTGACTTCAACTATGCGCAGGCGGCCCTGTTCAATCCCGGCGGGCCTACCGGCGAGGAGTGGGGTCAGATCGGCTCGTCGAGCCTCATCTGGTTCTTCATCCCCATGGCCTTCGGCCTGTGGCGAGTGCTGAAAGCAGAAGTGAAGTAACCGGCCAACCCGTGCACCAGTGGGTGGGCGAGAATGGCGGCATGCGTAAGCGTGTCGCCATTCTTGGTTCCACCGGGTCGATTGGAACCCAGGCCCTTGAGGTCATCGCGGCCAATCCGGATCGGTTCGAGGTTGTCGCGCTGGCTGCGGGCGGTGCGAATGCGCGACTCTTGGCCGAGCAAGCCATCGCATTCGACGTTCAGGTCGTGGGCGTAGCCAAGGCGCAGGCGGCGCAGGACCTGCAACTCGCGCTCTACGCCGAGGCGCAACGCCGCGGCTACGCCCAGGGCGACCACCGCATCCCGCGCATTCTCGCCGGGCCAGATGCGGCAACGGAAATTGCCCGCATCGACTGCGATGTGGTCCTGAACGGTATGACAGGCGCCGTCGGTCTCCTCCCCACCTTGGCCACGCTCGAGGCCGGCACCACCCTGGCGCTGGCGAACAAAGAATCCCTGATCATCGGCGGTTCGCTCGTGACTGGCGCAGCTAAGCCCGGCCAGATCGTTCCGGTCGACTCTGAACATTCAGCGCTTGCGCAGGCGATGCGCGGTGAGCGACTTGAGGAAGTGCGACGCCTAGTCGTCACCGCCAGCGGTGGGCCGTTCCGTGGCCGCTCTCGTGCTGAACTCGCTCAGGTGACGCCAGAGCAGGCCATGGCGCACCCCACCTGGGACATGGGCCCGGTCATCACGATCAACTCGGCCACGCTGGTCAACAAAGGGCTCGAAGTCATTGAGGCCCACCTGTTGTTCGACATTGATTTCGACCGCATCGACGTTGTGGTGCATCCGCCGTCGATCGTGCACTCGATGATCGAGTTCACCGACGGCGCCACCATGCTGCAAGCGTCGCCGCCGGATATGCGGCTGCCCATTGCGCTTGGCTTGGCGTGGCCAGACCGCATTCCCAATGCGGCGCCCGGCTGCGACTGGACGCAACCGGCGACGTGGGAGTTCTACCCCCTGGACGACGAAGCGTTCCCTGCCGTCCGCCTAGCGCGGAAAGCAGGCACCTTCGGTCGCACGGGGCCAGCGGTGTTCAACGCGGCGAACGAGGTGTGCGTTGATGCGTTCATCGGTGGGCACTTGGACTTCCCAGGCATCGTTGACACCGTGGCAGCCGTCGTCGATGAACATCTTGGAGACTCACTCGCCATCACCGGCGATCTGACCTTGGAAAGTGTGCTGGGAGCTGACGCGTGGGCGCGTCGCCGGGCTACTGAGTTGATTGAGGCAGGTCGGGTCCGTGGGTAATGCGCTGATTTATGCACTAGGGGTCATCGCTTTTGCCCTCGGCATCGCGATCTCCATCGGGCTGCACGAGGTCGGGCACATGCTGCCGGCCAAGCGGTTCGGCGTGAAGGTCACCCAGTTCTTTGTGGGGTTTGGCAACACAGTCTGGTCCGTCCGAAAAGGGGAGACTGAATACGGCCTCAAGTCCATCCCATTGGGCGGCTATGTGCGTTTGGTTGGCATGCTGCCGCCGGCCAAGGATGAAGACCCGCACGAAGTTCGGGCTACCAACACCGGGCTGTTCACCCAGCTGGCTGCCGACGCGCGGGCCGCCGAATACGAACACGTCGACGACGCCGATATGCATCGGATGTTCTACCGGCTTCCCACCTGGAAGAAGATCGTCGTGATGGCGGGCGGGCCGATGATGAACGTGGTCATCGCGATCGTCTTGTTCACCATCGTCATCATGGGATTCGGTGTAGATCAGCCCTCCATGACGGTCGCACGCGTGTCTGACTGCGCCATCAGCGACAGTGAAGCCGGCCGTGCCTGCACAGACAGCGACCCGAAAGCCCCAGCTGCGCTCGCTGGCATCCAGGCTGGCGATGTCATCACCTCGTTCAACGGTGAAAAGATCACGTCGTGGGAGGAACTGACCCGGCAGATTCGTGCTCATGGCGACGAGCAGGTGACGATCGGCTTCACTCGCGGCGGTCAGGCCATGAATGCGTCGGTCACCCCGTCGGTCATTACGCGGGCCGATCTTGATGACCCAGACACTGCGGTAAAGGTCGGCTTCCTCGGCGTCGGGCCGGAGTATGCGATTCAGCGTGGGGGACCGGGCGATGTTGCCTCGACCCTCGGCACGTACGTGACGGGAACCGCCGAGGCCATCGTCAAACTGCCAGCACGGATGGTCGACGTCACGAAGGCTGCGTTCGGGGCGGAGCGCGACCCCGACGGCCCCATCGGTGTCGTGGGAGCGAGCCGGTTGTCCGGAGAACTGGTCACCTACAACGACCCCACTTGGGCCGAGCGCACGACGCGCGTGCTGACGTTGCTGGCGGGGCTGAATATGTTCCTCGCGTTGTTCAACCTGATTCCGTTGCTGCCGTTTGATGGCGGCCATATTGCAGGTGCGCTCTGGGAAGCCATGCGGCGCAAATGGGCTCAACTGCGCAGCCGGCCCGATCCTGGGTTCGTCGACGTTGCTAAAGCTTTGCCCGTTTCCTATGCCGTCGGGTTCCTGCTGATCGTGATGAGCGTGATCCTGCTGTACGTCGACATCGTCAATCCGGTGCGCCTGACCTGAACATCGGCGACACGGGCAGGCGCGCGGTTAGGTTAGCGGCCTATCCTTGAGGCGTGAGTACTCCGGTTTCCCTCGGCATGCCCGAAGCGCCCGCGCCCGTGTTGGCGCCGCGTCGCCCGACCCGCAAGATCAAGGTCGGCAAGGTCGAGGTCGGCGGTGACGCTCCGGTTTCGGTGCAGTCCATGACCACCACTCTGACGTCGGACGTCAATTCCACGCTGCAGCAGATTGCTGAGCTCACGGCTGCAGGGTGTGACATCGTGCGTGTCGCCTGCCCGAGTCAGGACGATGCTGACGCATTGCCCGATATTGCGCGCAAGTCCCAGATCCCGGTGATCGCTGACATTCATTTCCAGCCTAAGTACGTTTTTGCGGCCATCGATGCTGGTTGTGCAGCGGTGCGGGTCAACCCCGGCAATATTCGCAAGTTTGACGACCAAGTGGGCGCTATCGCCAAGGCCGCCAAGGACGCAGGCGTCTCCCTGCGCATCGGTGTAAACGCTGGCTCGCTCGATAAGCGTCTCCTGGAGAAATACGGCAAGGCCACGCCAGAAGCACTCGTTGAGTCTGCGGTGTGGGAAGCATCATTGTTCGAAGAACATGACTTCCACGACTTCAAGATTTCGGTCAAGCACAACGACCCCGTCGTGATGGCGCGGGCTTACGAGATGTTGTCTGAACGTGGCGATTGGCCACTGCACTTGGGCGTCACCGAAGCCGGCCCGGCCTTCCAAGGCACCATCAAGAGCGCCACGGCCTTCGGCTACCTGCTGGGCCAGGGCATCGGCGACACGATCCGGGTTTCGTTGTCCGCTCCTCCGGTTGAGGAGGTCAAGGTTGGTATTCAGATCCTGCAGTCGCTGAATCTGCGCCCACGCAAACTGGAGATCGTTTCTTGCCCGTCGTGTGGACGTGCGCAGGTCGATGTTTACACGCTGGCCGAGCGAGTGACCGCCGGACTTGAGGGAATGGAAGTGCCGCTGCGGGTCGCCGTTATGGGCTGTGTTGTGAACGGTCCCGGCGAGGCGCGCGAAGCCGATCTTGGTGTTGCGTCGGGCAACGGTAAGGGTCAGATCTTCGTCAAGGGCGAGGTCATCAAGACCGTGCCGGAGTCCGAGATCGTCGAAACGCTGATTGAAGAAGCGATGCGGATCGCCGAGACGATGGAGCCCGTCGACGGGGCATCGGCGAACGTCACAGTCAGCTGACGCTGGACTTTCCTACACTGGTGTAGGAAAGTAGTGGGGTGCCTGACACGATCAAGACACCCGAAGAGGGGCGCCGCGCAGCGCATCTGGGACCAGAACGTCGGCGTCCACAGATTCTTGATGCCGCGCTGGCGATCGCTGTTCGCGATGGACTTGGTGCCGTCACATTCGGCCGTATCGCGACGGAATTGTCGGTGACTCGGCCGGTCGTCTACTCATGCTTTGGCGACCGGGTCGAACTGATGGAGGCGTTGCTGCATCGTGAAGCCGAGACGCTCACCGTGTCAGTCGTCGCGGCGTTGCACGCGTCTGGGTCAGGCAATGACGCAGAGGCCGTCTTCGCACAAGGTTTCAAGGAGCTCTTGGCTTCGGTAGAGGAGCACCGCGACACATGGCGACTGTTGTTGTTCGCAGCGCCCGACCCTGCTGTTGCCACGACATACGCGCAGTCGCGCACAGTTGTTCGCCAGGCCGCGACGGACTGGATTGGCCCGGCCATGCGGCGCTGGTGGAACACAACTGACCTTGACCGTAAGTTGCCGGTCCTGGTCGACCTATTCATGGCCGCATGCGAATCGGGGATCCGTAGCTACCTTGACGGCGAGTGGTCGGCCGACGAATTAGGCGATCTTTTGGGTCGTGCCGTCTATCGGGCGTTTGCTGCAGTCTGACAAATCTGAAATATGGAGAGAACCAATGGGACGTAAGCATCGTGAGATCACGCCGCACGAAGATTGGGGATTCTTCGGCCCCGACTCGGTTGCGCAACGGGTCTGGGGATATGCCGCGACGCCGATTATCGGCATCCAGCGAGCCACCGTCATCGAAGAACTTGATCCGCATCTCATTGCGGCGGTCGATGGTACGGGTGCGAACTACAACCGCCTTGCCACCAGGTACGAACGCACGGTGCGCTATTTCGCCACGGTGGCCTTCGGTGATGCTCGATCGGCAACCAAGCTCGCCGACATTCTGGTCAAGATCCATTCCACAGCAGTTGGCGTCGATCCGGTCACGCAGCGGGTCTATGACGCGAATGACCCGCAATCACAGTTGTGGATTCTGATCACCGGCTGGCACTCAGTGCTCAAGGCCTATGAGCAATACGGACCGGGCAGGCTCAGCGAGCAGGACGAACGCCAGTACTGGGCCGAATGTGCAATCGCTGCCGAACTGCAGACTTGCGATCCGGCGGACGTTCCGCGTTCTCGCGAGGAAGTGCGCGCCTACTTTGAGCGGATGCGGCCGCATTTGGCCTCCAGCGAGGCCGCGCAGCACATGATGGATCACCTGCTTGACGGTGTCCGAGTGATCACGCCGCATCCCATCGTGGCTCGCCCAGCTGTCGTGGCGGTCAACGCTGTTGTCCGAGCCGGCACCATCGCGACGATGCCTCGGTGGATGCGACAGATGGGCGGAATCCGACAGTCGCGGCTCACTGACGTGGCGGTGCGGCCGGTCTTGCGGATCGGGTTCGGCGTCATCAACCGGTCCGTGCGTCTCCGTACGTCGGTGCTGGCCATCGTTGCGCCATCGACACTGCCGGTGGTGTTGCCGAACTGGCATGGCGTTGCACCGCGAGAGGACGTCGTTCGCACCCCGGCCGAGGGTCGTGCGTTGCTGGGGGTTGACCGTCCAGCCGAGGCGCACCTGGAACTCCGGGCTCGGCAGCGCCGCCGCATTCTCGACGAAAATTCGGCACCGAGCGACGAGGGATTCGTCGAGTCAGAGGCGGTACTGGGCGCCCTCGCCTAACGGGTGGTCCGGCCGCGCGGCATGATGGAGCGACGAATGCGATGTGCCGGGAGGTGACGGATGATCGGAACGCCTGCGCTGGTGCGCCCGCTCGCCGTCCCAGAACTGAGCGCGCTGCGAGATCTGACTGACCGCGATCCGCTGGTCAATCTCTTTGTTCGGTCACGAATCGACAGCGCTGGCCGAGATGCTCGCTGGCTGGCCGGACAGATCCTCGGCTACTTCGAGGGCGATGTTCTGACCGCGGCCTGCCATATCGGAGCGAACGTCGTCCCGATTGAGGCCGGACCCGAGGCCATTGCAGCTTTCGCCGATCACCTGGCGACGCAACGTCGGCCCTGGTCGATCGTCGGACAACAAGAGCAAGTACTGGACCTGTGGGGGCGACTGGAATCGACCTGGGGGCCTGCCCGGTCGCCTCGGCACGATCAGCCGTTTTTAGTGATTGACCGGGACGGCGACATCGCGCCGGATCCTCGGGTGCGCCGGTTCGCGATTGACGAAATCGACCTGGTGCATCCGGCGTGTGTGGCGATGTTCACCGAAGAAGTGGGCGTCGATCCAGAAACTGGAGGATCTGGATACCGGGCCCGTGTTGCACAGCTCATTACCCACGGCTGGTCATTTGGAATGATTGAGGATGGCGAGGTTGCCTTCAAAGCCGAAGTTGGCGCGTTGTCGCCTCACGGCTGCCAGATTCAAGGCGTGTGGGTGCGGCCCGATCTGCGTGGCAAGGGCCTTGCGGCCTCGGCCATGGCGGCGGTGGTCCAGCAAGTCCGGGCGCATATCTCGCCAGTGGTCACGCTGTACGTCAACGACCACAACACCGTGGCCCGGCGTACCTACGAACGAGTTGGGTTCGAACAACTGACGACCTTCGCGTCCATCCTGTTCTGAATCTGTAACGGAGTGACTCGTCGGTGGGTACAAACTGACTCGTCAGCGGGTACGGAGTGACTCCTCAGGGGGTACGGAGTGACTCCTCAGGGGCGGATAGGGTTCTGGCATGCGTATGTCCCGGCTTTTTCTCCGCACGCTCCGTGACGATCCGGCCGATGCCGAGGTGCCAAGTCACAAACTCTTGGTGCGAGCTGGGTACGTCCGTCGAGTAGCCCCAGGGATCTATTCGTGGCTGCCGCTGGGGCTCAAAGTGTTGGCCAAGGTCGAGGCCATCGTGCGTGAAGAAATGGACGCGATCGGGGCGCAAGAGGTGCGGTTCCCTGCGCTGTTGCCACGTGAGCCCTACGAAGCGACCAACCGCTGGGTCGAGTACGGCCCCAACCTGTTCCGCCTGCAGGACCGCAAGGGCAACGACATGCTGCTCGGTCCCACGCACGAGGAAATGTTCACGCTGCTGGTCAAGGACTTGTACTCCTCGTACAA
>JBEBVW010000073.1:0-10791 GCA_040392565.1 Aeromicrobium sp.
CACCGACTGGCCGCTCACTAGTCATTCCGGCATCCTCCCACCTCCCCCCGCTGACGAGTCACTTAGTACCCGCTGACGAGTCACTTAGTACCCGATTGGGAGTCACTTAGTTCACCCTCGCGGGAACGCAGTGACTCCTCGGTAGGTACTAAGTGACTCCTCAGCGGTCAAAGGTGAGGGTGCGGAGGGCGGTGGGAGTGACACGGGCGAGGGTGGGGACGGTGAGGCGGCGGGGTCCGGGCGGAATCGAGATGATGTGCGGCACTGTCAAAACACGGCAACCAGCGGCTGATGCGGAGGCGGCGCCCGTCGGCGAGTCTTCGACAGCGAGGCAATCGGCCGGATCTACGCCGAGGCGTTCGGCGGCCAACAGATACGGGTCGGGGTGTGGCTTTCCACGTTCGAGCTGATCTCCCGAAACGACAGTGTCGAAGGGCAACAATTTGCCGAATGGATCGGCGATCTCATGCCAGGACATCGTGACCAGCGCTTGCGGAACGGATTCGTCCGCCAATGATCGGATGAGCTCTACTGCACCAGGCCGCCAGGTGATCTCGCCTTGGAGCCCTGCCACGACCCGTGCAATGAGGTAATCGACGATCTGACGTGGCGTCATGTCATCAATGCCGAGTTTGGACTTCAGGATTGCGCCAGCCGTCAGCAAGTCACTGCCGATCAGGTCAAACGCATCCTCGTCTCTCCAGGTGCGGCCATATGACACTGCGAGTTCGGTTTCTGCGCCCATCCAGAGCGGCTCCGTGTCGACGATCGTTCCGTCCAGATCCCACAGAACCGCAGCAAAGTCGAGCACATACTCACCGTATCGGCACACCAGTACCGAGGTTCGCCCGCATCACGCCGCGTGAAGTGGCACAATAGGAACTCCCGTTCGGGATGTCCCCACTAGGCCCACGCGAGCCCGCCGCCGGCTGGACACCCCCAGCGTTCCGCCCGACAGCCGTCAGAAGGAATGCATCTTGTCGACGTTTAGCCCTGTGGTTCGCCACCAACCCGATGCCACCGAGGTTCTCACCGAGGCGCTGCAGAGCAGGATCTTGATCCTTGATGGCGCCATGGGAACCGCCATTCAGCGTGACCGCCCGGACGAGGCCGGTTACCGCGGTGAGAGGTTCAAGGACTGGCCCTCCGACGTCATCGGCAATAACGATCTGCTGACGCTGACACAGCCGCACATCATTGCGGGAATCCATCGCGAGTACCTCGAGTCCGGCGCCGACATCATCGAGACCAACACATTCAATGCGAATGCGGTGTCGCTGGCCGACTACGGCATGCAGGAACTGGCCTATGAGCTCAACTACGAGGCTGCACGCCTCGCTAGGGAAGTTGCCGACGAAGTCAGCACGCCGGACAAGCCACGCTATGTCGCGGGCGCACTCGGCCCCACGACCCGCACGGCATCGATCTCGCCGGACGTCAACGATCCCGCAGCTCGCAACGTCACCTACGCGGGCCTGGTCGAGGCGTACTGCGAAGCCACACGGGGCCTTCTCGACGGCGGCGCCGATCTGATTTTCATCGAGACCATCTTCGACACGCTGAACGCCAAAGCCGCAGTGTTCGCCGTTCAAGAAGTCTTCAAAGAATTCGGCCGCCGTTGGCCGGTCGTCATCTCTGGAACCATCACCGACGCGTCCGGGCGGACGCTGTCTGGCCAGACCACAGAGGCGTTCTGGAACTCGGTGAGCCACGCCCAACCCCTGCTGGTGGGTCTGAACTGCGCGCTGGGCGCGAAGGAAATGCGCCCGTATGTTGCGGAGTTGGCGCGTGTGGCTGACTGCTTTGTTTCGGCCTATCCCAACGCTGGTCTGCCCAACGCGTTCGGTGAGTACGACGAAGCCCCCGACGACACAGCGGCCGTGGTTTCGGAGTTCGCTCAAGCTGGCCTGGTCAACCTCGTCGGTGGCTGTTGTGGCACTACACCGGCACACATCGCCGCGATTGCCCGCGATGTTGAAGGCAAGAAGCCGCGCGAAATCGCGACCGTAGCCCCCGCCACTCACCTGTCTGGTCTTGAGCCGTTCACCATCACCGAAGACTCACTGTTCGTGAACATCGGCGAACGCACCAACATCACCGGCTCGGCTCGTTTCCGCAATCTGATCAAGGCCGGCGATTACGCCACCGCCCTCTCCGTGGCGCGCCAGCAGGTGGAAAACGGCGCACAAGTGATCGACATCAACATGGATGAAGGCATGATCGACGGCGTCGAGGCGATGGATCGCTTCACCCGTCTGATTGCTTCAGAACCAGACATCTCCCGTGTTCCCGCCATGATCGATTCCTCGAAGTGGGAAGTCATCGAAGCGGGCTTGAAGAACATCCAAGGCAAGTCCATCGTCAACTCCATTTCGATGAAGGAAGGCGAGGAAAAGTTCATCCGCGAGGCTGAACTGTGTCGCCAGTACGGCGCCGCCGCCGTAGTCATGGCGTTCGACGAGGACGGCCAGGCCGATAACCTCGAACGCCGCAAGCAAATCTGCGAACGTGCCTACCGAATTCTGGTCGACAAGGTGGGCTTCGAACCTGAAGACATCATCTTCGACCCGAACGTCTTCGCTGTCGCAACAGGCATTGAGGAGCACGCCAACTACGGCGTGGACTTTATCGAGGCCACCCGGTGGATCAAGCAGAATCTCCCGGGCGCCAAGATTTCCGGCGGCATCTCAAACGTCTCCTTCTCATTCCGCGGCAACAACCCGGTGCGCGAAGCGATTCACGCAGTCTTCTTGTTCCATGCGATTGAGGCTGGCCTCGACATGGGCATCGTGAACGCGGGCGCCTTGGTGGTCTACGACGAGGTCGATCCGGAACTGCGCGAGCGAATTGAGGACGTCATCCTCAACCGTCGCGACGACGCAACCGAACGTCTTCTAGAGATCGCCAACGATTTCGCAGGCACTGGCGAGAAGCAGGAAGCAGCCACCGAAGAGTGGCGCACATTGCCGGTTCGCGAGCGCATCACGCACTCGCTGGTCAAGGGAATCGACGAATACGCCGAGGCCGACGCCGAAGAACTGCGCCTGGAAATTGACGCTGCAGGTGGACACCCGATCGAGGTCATTGAGGGTCCACTGATGGACGGCATGAACGTCGTCGGCGATCTGTTCGGGGCGGGCAAGATGTTCCTCCCCCAGGTGGTGAAGTCGGCACGTGTCATGAAGAAGGCCGTCGCTCACCTCATCCCGTTCATCGAGGCGCTTAAGAGCCCTGACGACACCTCACGTACGAACGGCAAGATCGTCATGGCGACGGTGAAGGGCGATGTCCACGACATTGGCAAGAACATCGTTGGCGTCGTGCTGCAGTGCAATAACTACGAAGTCATCGACCTCGGTGTCATGGTTCCGGCCCAGAAGATCCTCGACACGGCCCGAGAAGTGAACGCCGACGCGATCGGTCTGTCCGGTCTCATCACCCCGTCACTCGACGAGATGGTGAACGTGGCAGCCGAGATGGAACGGCAAGAGTTCAAGATCCCGCTGCTCATCGGCGGCGCCACGACGTCGCGCGCACACACCGCCGTCAAGGTCGACCAGAAGTACCACGGCCCCGTTGTGTGGGTGAAGGATGCTTCACGGTCGGTGCCGGTCGTGGCGAGCTTGATGTCTGATGACCAGCGCCCCGCGTTCCTGGAGGAGAACTCCGACGAGTACGAGCGGTTGCGTGAGCGCCACGCGGCCCGCCAAGACACGCGCAAGCTCCTCACAATTGATGCTGCACGTGAACAGGGCACTCCGATTGACTGGGCGACTTACACGCCGCCAGTACCGAAGAAGCTTGGGGTGGAAGCACTAACGAACTACCCGCTTGAGGAGTTGCGCCAGTACATCGACTGGCAGCCGTTCTTCCTTTCGTGGGAAATGCGCGGACGCTATCCGGACATCCTGAACAACCCGGCGTCCGGCGAAGCAGCACGCAAGTTGTTCGACGATGCCAACGAGATGCTGGACAAGATGATTGCCGAGAAGTGGGTGACCGCTTCGGGTGTCTACGGCCTGTTCCCGGCCAATCAGATCGAACGCGATGACATTGCCGTCTACACCGATGAATCGCGGACCGAGGTTCGCGCGACTCTCCACGAACTGCGACAGCAGACTGAGGGTCGGTCGGGCGCAGCCCGCAAGTCGTTGGCAGACTTCGTGGCTCCTGCTGCGACCGGCTTGAACGACTACGTCGGCGCCTTCGCAGTCACTGCGGGTCTTGGGGCCATCGACAAGGTCATGGAGTTCAAGAAGGAGCTCGACGATTACAGCGCCATCTTGTTGGAGTCGCTGGCCGACCGTCTGGCCGAAGCCTTCGCTGAACGCCTCCATGAGCGAGTGCGTACCGAATTCTGGGGATACGCCGCCAGCGAATCACTCGACAACGAAGCGCTGATCGCTGAAAAGTACTCAGGCATTCGGCCCGCTCCCGGCTACCCGGCGTGCCCAGAACACACCGAAAAGCGCACTATTTGGGATCTGCTCGACGTGCAAGCCAAGACTGGTATTGAACTCACCGACTCGCTGGCGATGTGGCCAGGTGCTTCAGTGAGCGGCTTGTACTTCTCGCACCCAGAATCAAAGTACTTCGTGCTCGGACGAATCGGACACGACCAAGTGGCCGACTACGCCGACCGCAAGGGCTGGACCTTGGCCGAGGCCGAGCGGTGGCTGTCGCCCAACCTGGGGTACTCACCAGACGAGTGAGTCTGGGGGTCGGGTCCGGCTATGGTGGGCAGTGATGCCCGACGAACTGGACCTCCCTGACCTACGTGACCCCTGGCTGGTTGCTGCGTTTGACGGTTGGAACGATGCCGCCGACGCAGCTTCTGGTGTGATCGACCATCTGATCGAGCAATGGGATGCCGAGTTGCTGCTGCAACTTGATCCTGAGGACTTTTATGTCCTGACCGAGCCGGATTTGCGACCCCAGGTACATCACCTCGATCCGCATGGCGCTGAGCCCGGCAGCCGGCATATCACCTGGCCGACGCCACGGCTGTTCGTGGCGCATCCGCCGAAGGCCGACCGCGACGTGCTGCTGTTGCGTGCACCCGAACCGAGCATTCGTTGGAATACGTTCTGTCGCGCCTTCCTTGAAGTCGCTCAAATGGTTGGCGTGCGCGACGTCTATGCGTTGGGTGCGCTGCTCGCCGATTCTCCGCACACGCACCCGTCACCGGTCAGCGTGTCGACCACTGACCCCAGCATCGTGAGCGAAGTCGAAGCCACTCCGTCGCAGTACTCCGGCCCCATTGGAATCACGACGATCCTCACTGAACTCGCCAATGAAATGGGCATGACCACGGTGTCGTTGTGGGGAGCTGTCCCCCACTACCTCGCCGAACCGCCGTGCCCGAAGGTCACCCTTGCGATGTTGCGGTCACTTGAAGATGTCGTCGGCACTCCCCTTCCGGAGGGAGTGTTGGTCGAGCTCGCCGAGGCTTGGCAGCGCGGGGCCGACGAAGTGATGTCTAGCGACGCAGAGCTGGCCGCCTACGTTGAAGAACTTGAAAAGGAACGAGTGGCTACCGAAATTCCGGAAGCATCCGGTGATGCCATTGCCCGCGAGTTCCAGCGATACCTACGCCACCGCGCGGACGAGGACTAATAGGTGCCTGTAACCCCGGCGCACCCGGCCGTGGTTCTGGCCCTGCGCGGCTCGCCACTACCCATGTCGGCCCTCGCACTGGGGTCGATGGTGCCCGACTTGCCCGTCTTTTTCACCGGGATGTCGGGCTACAGCATCACCCACTCCTGGTGGGGTGTTTTGACCATAGATCTCATCGTGACAGTGATCTGCCTAGGTGTGTGGTTTTCGTTCATTCGTGACGCAGTCGTGGATCTTGCGCCGAGACCTGTGCGTCACCGGCTTCCGGCCAGCGGCCGACTTAGTCGCCACCAATGGCGACTTGTGCCAGTAGCCGCGGCGATCGGCAGCGCCTCTCACATCACCTGGGATGCGTTCACCCATTCATATGGATGGGGCACCTCACACCTGGAGTGGCTACAGGCCGAACACACAGGGCTCGAGGGATATCTCTGGATCCAGTACGCATCTGGTGTCCTAGGACTGGCAATCGTTCTCGCGGTTGCAGCGTTTGAACTATTTCGATTAGAGCAGAAGTACGACCGAGCCTGGACGTCATCTCTGCCATCGTGGTCGCTGCCTGGATCCATCGTCGCTGCTGCGGTAGTGGGTGGAGTCGTGGCGATCGCCAACGCTACACACGGCATTCATGCCCAGGCATTCAACGGCGTGGTTGCCGCCGGAGTCGCAGGTGTTGTGATCTTGGCGTGTTTGGCCCTCAGCTGGCAGCTAGATCGACACCGAGCAGCGCGTCGATTGCCACTCTGACCAAGCCGGGGGCGTTCACGTCGTCACCATCGGCACGTGCCCACGCGTCGACAACCTTCAGCGCCACAGGGGCGTTGAGATCATTGGTCAGTGCGTCGCGCAGCGCGGCGATCACGGCAGCACCATCGGGTCCGGCAGGGCGATCGAGTGCTGCTTGCCAGATAGCCAAGCGGTCCTCGGCCATCGCTAGGTCGGCGTCGAACCACTCCCAATCGTCGCGGTAGTGGTGGCCCATCAGAGCCAGTCGGATTGCCATCGGGTCAACGTTGGCAGCGCGCAACTTCGAGACCAGAACGAGGTTGCCCTTGGACTTGGACATCTTCTCGCCGTCGTACCCGACCATGCCGGCGTGGACGTACGCCTTGCTAAAGGGCTCGCCGGTGGCGACCAGCGACTCAGATCGCGACATTTCGTGGTGCGGGAAAATCAGGTCGGACCCGCCGCCTTGTACGTCGAAGTCGGTGCCGAGGTGCTCCAGAGCGATGGCAGCGCATTCGATATGCCAGCCAGGTCGCCCGCGACCCAGGGACGTGTCCCAGGCAGGTTCGCCAGGACGTTCGGCCTGCCACAACAGGCAGTCGAGGGGATGTCGCTTGCCGGCCCGGTCGGGATCTCCCCCGCGTTCACCAAAGACCTTCCGCATTTGCTCGGCGTCATAGCCTGACACCGCACCGAAGCTGTCGTCGGTGTGGACGTCGAAGTACAGATCGTCATCCACTCGGTAGACGGCGCCAGCAGCTTGGAGGCGCTCGACCATGGAGACGACAAGCGGGATCGACTCAACCGCTCCGATGTAATGCGCAGGAGCAAGCATGCGCATTGCCGTCATATCCGTGCGGAACAGCTCTGTCTCTCGCTCTGCGAGTTCAACCCAGTCGACGCCCGTGTCGTTGGCACGCTCCAACAAGGGGTCGTCCACATCAGTGACGTTCTGGGTATACGTCACATTCAGTCCTGCATCGAGCCAGGCCCGTTGCAACAAATCGAAGGTCAGATAGGTGTTGGCGTGACCCATATGCGTCGCGTCGTAGGGAGTAATGCCGCAGACATACAAACGCGCGGCATCGGCCGTCGCCGGCGCGACTAGTTCGCCAGTTGCCGTATCCCGTACCCGCACCTGGGGGCCGGTACCAAGGCCCATATTCGCGAGTGACGGGACGGTCGGACTTGTCCAAGCGCGCATGTCGCCGAGCCTATCTGGCTGGCCACCGAGACACGGAGACGAGGGCTGATGTTCGGCCTGTCGCCACCAGATCGGAGCTGACCGGTGCCACGATGACGGGGTGATCATCGATTGCGCTGTTTACCGCGAAGGCCGTCGCGCAGATGTGGCCCACGATTCAGCTTCTCTCGATTCAGCTTTGGCGCAGCTCGAAGACGGCGACTTCTTGTGGATCGGCATCAACGAGCCGACCGATGGCGAAGTGTCAACCATTGGACAATCGCTTGGCCTGCATCCGCTCGCGATCGAAGACGCGGTTGAGGCACACCAGCGACCCAAACTGGAGTCGTACAGCGATCACCTCTTCATGTCACTGCGCACTGTTTCGTATAACGACGACGACATCACGACCAACGAGGTCAATGTTGTCATGGGCCAGCACTATCTGCTGACTGTGCGCCACGGCGGCCCCGATCTGCGGGAAGCGCGTCGCCGGGCCGAAACCTACGACGAGGCCATGTCGCACGGGCCCACTGCCGCCCTTCACGCTGTCGTCGACTCGATCGTGGATCACTACGAAGAAGTCGCAGCCGAGCTTGAGACTGACGTTGAAGAGGTTGAGACCTCCGTGTTCTCTGCCGAACGCACGAGCGACTCGACACGCATCTACCGGCTGAAGCGCGAGACGCTTGAATTTCGTCGTGCGGTGCAGCCACTGCGCGAGCCGGTCAACCGATTTGCCACCATCGCGACCCCTGAGGAAGCACGCCCGTATTTCCGCGACATCAGCGATCACCTCACTCGCGCTGCCGATGTCATCGACACCATCGACAATCTGCTCGACAACGCTCTCAACGCCCATCTCGCGCAGTTGAGCGTTCAGCAGAACGAAGACATGCGCAAACTCACCGCTGGCGCCACGATCTTCGCCATCCCCACTGCCATTGCCGGCATTTACGGCATGAACTTCAAGCACATGCCAGAGCTGGACTGGACTTACGGCTACCCGCTCAGCCTCGCGTTCATGGCTGGCCTCTGCGGCTGGGTCTACTGGCGCTTCAAGCGCTCCGGCTGGCTCTGACTTAGCCCACCGTCGTTGAGGCAACGATCGTACCGGTGCCGACCAGGATCAGCACGAGTGCGCCCAGGCCCATGCGGTAGGCGACGAATGGCGCATACGAGCGGGTGCTGACGTACTTGAGCAGCCAATGAATGACTGCCAGACCGACGACGAACGCAACCACGGTGCCAACAAGCGTCGGACCCCAGCCGTAGGCATTTGATCCGTCACCGATGTCTTTGAGTTTGTAGATTCCCGCTCCGACGACGGCGGGGATAGCCAGCAGGAACGCGTACCGCGTCGCTGCTGCTCGCTCGTAGCCCAGGAATAGGCCCATGGAGATCGTGGCGCCGGAGCGGGAGACACCGGGAACCAATGCGCCGGCTTGCGCTGCGCCAAGCAGAACTGCATCACGGGCGTTGAGTTCGTCGATCGGCTTGAGTTTGCGGCCGAATTTTTCGGCCAGGCCGAGAACAATGCCGAGGACGATCAGCGTTGTCCCGATGACCCATAGATTGCGGAACTCGCGGTCGATCAGGTCCTGCAGCGCCAGGCCGAGGATCACGATGGGCAGCGAGCCGATGATGATGAACCAGCCCATCCGCCATTCCGGCGCCAGACGAGCTTCCCGCGAGAACACGCCACGGACCCAGCCAGAGCCGATCGTCCAGATATCGCGCCAGAAGTAGAGCAGGACAGCAAGTTCGGTGCCGATCTGCACGACGGCTGTGTAGGCCGCACCGGGATCGTCCCACCCCAGGAACTTCGGCACGATGGCCAGGTGTGCGCTGCTGGAAATAGGCAGGAACTCGGTCAGTCCCTGAACTACGCCAAGGACGATAGCTCGAATCAGATCCACGTCGCAGGAGCCTATCCTCCAGCGGCAACACGTCACACGCTCCGGCGTGTCGCGTGGTGGAACGCGGCCTGCTGACTAGCCTGACGATCATGGAACTGCGGCAAGTCGGGGGTTCAGGCCTTCGGGTGTCACGGTTCGCTTTGGGCACGATGACCTGGGGCGATGCGACAGACGCGTATGACGCCGAGGATCAGCTGACCACCTACCTCGAAGTCGGCGGCACCACGATCGATCTGGCACCCGTGTATGGGCGCGGAAACGCCGAAGCCCTGGTGGGCAGCCTCATTTCCAAACTCGGTGTGCGCAACCTGTTGTCGCTGACGGGCAAGGCAGGTATTCGATTCACTGCCGACGGACCACCACACGACATGATCGACGGATCTCGCGGAACTCTGCTTGCTCAGCTTGACCAGACGCTCGCCGACCTCGGTACCGACCATCTTGACCTGTGGCAGATCCACCGCTGGGATCCGACGGTCCCCCTCGATGAAGTGCTGTCGGCGTTGGAGTACGCGGTCACTTCAGGCCGCACTCGATATGTCGGCATTTCGAACTTCTCCGGGTGGCAGACCACCGCAGCTCGCCTTGGTCTGGAACATCGCGCAAACATTCCGGTCCTGAGTAGTCAGGTCGAATACTCACTGCTCCGCCGAGGCATTGAGTCCGAGATCATGCCAGCGCTGAAGCATCACGAGATGAGCGTCCTAGCGTGGTCGCCGTTGACCGGTGGAGTGCTCAGCGGGAAGTATCGCGGTGGGTCGATCCCCGGCGATTCTCGTGGGGCCGATCCCGGTTGGGAGCCCGCCCTCGGCAGATTCTTACGCTCGCCGTCAGGCGTTGTCGAGGCTGTTGTTCGAGCGGCTGAAGGCTTAGGCGTGACACCCGCGCAGGTGGCGTTGGCGTGGATTGCAGACCGCCCGCGCGTCGCCACCGCAATCCTTGGTGCTCGCACCGCGACCCAATTGGCCGAGAATCTTGAGGCCGACGAAGTGATCCTCCCTGACGAGATCGTCCAAGCGTTGGACGACGTCTCCAATCCCGGGCAGCCGGGCTGACAGGAAGCGCAGGACGTCGATGGTCGAGTACGAGTTCTGGAATCTGACAATCGATCGCCATCAGTCACGCAATGCGGTGTGCCGAATGCTCACCCAAGCGGCCGAGTATCACGGCTGGGAGCTCGATCGTCTGCGCAAAGACCGCACCGGCAAACGCACCGTCGTCCTCCGCCGCAAAATCATCCGCATGCGCCCCACTTGGTAACGACCCCCGCTGAGTGACACGTTTTTGCAGGTTTTACGACCCAAGACCGGTAAAAAAGTGACAATCAGCGGGGAGTTGGGTTGTGGC
>JBEBVW010000074.1:0-10637 GCA_040392565.1 Aeromicrobium sp.
CCGGCATCAGCCCGGACAAGCGCGTTCATGAATTGGACGACGCCGATCTGGTCGCCTTGCGCGATCACATCGAGGCCAATTACCAGACCGAGGGCGATCTCCGCCGCGAAGTCACCGCTGACATCCGCCGCAAGATGGAGATCGGCTCCTACCAGGGCCGCCGTCACCGTGCACACCTGCCGGTCCGCGGACAGCGCACCAAGACCAACGCTCGTACCCGCAAGGGCCCGAAGCGCACCGTCGCCGGAAAGAAGAAGTGATCTAGATGCCTCCCAAGAGCGCTGGCGCCAAGAAGGTGCGCCGCAAGGAGAAGAAGAACGTCGCTCAGGGCGAAGCCCACATCAAGAGCACGTTCAACAACACCCACGTCACGATCACCGACCCCACGGGTGCGGTTATCGCATGGGCGTCGGGCGGAACTGTCGGATTCAAGGGTTCGCGTAAGTCGACCCCGTACGCCGCTGGCATGGCTGCTGAAGCTGCCGGTCGTCAGGCGATGGACCACGGCATGAAGAAGGTTGACGTCTTCGTGAAGGGCCCCGGTTCGGGCCGCGAAACGGCAATCCGTTCGTTGAGCGGTATCGGCCTTGAGGTCGGCACCATCTCCGACGTGACCCCCAGCCCGCACAACGGCTGCCGCCCGCCCAAGCACCGCCGCCTCTGAGCGACGCGGATTTTCAGGAGTATTTGAATCATGGCCCGTTACACCGGACCCCTTACTAAGAAGTCGCGCCGCCTTGGCGTCGACCTCGTGGGTGGCGACGCTGCCTTCGAGAAGCGTCCTTACCCGCCCGGCCAGCATGGTCGTACGCGCGTCAAGGAGTCGGAGTACCGCACTCAGCTGCACGAGAAGCAGAAGGCGCGTTACACCTACGGCATCCTTGAGAAGCAGTTCCGCAAGTACTACGAGCAGGCACACCGTCGCCCAGGCAAGACCGGCGACAACCTGCTGATCGCACTTGAGCTGCGTCTCGACAACGTTATCTACCGTGCCGGCCTGGCCCGCACGCGTCGCCACGCTCGCCAGCTGGTGTCCCACGGACACTTCCTGGTTAATGGCGTCAAGACGAACATCCCGTCGTTCCAGGTCAGCAAGCACGACATCATCGATGTCAAGCCCAAGTCGCTGGAGACCACGCCGTTCATCGTTGCTCGTGAGACCCACGACTCGGACACCGTTCCGGGCTGGATGGACGTCTCTGCCGATCGCGGTCGCATCCTGGTTCACCAGGCGCCCGTGCGCGAGCAGATCGTCGTCCCGATCACCGAGCAGCTGATCGTCGAGTTCTACTCGAAGATCTAACCTGCCCACCGTCCCCTCGGGGATCTAAGCACTTCTAACACCGCAACCCCACCCGGATCTTCAAATAGCGGTAGATCCGAAAGGAAGAGACACCATGCTGATCGCTCAGCGCCCCATCCTGTCCGAGGAATCCATTTCGGAGTTCCGTTCCCGGTTCGTCATCGAGCCGTTGGAGCCGGGCTTTGGCTACACCCTCGGCAACTCGCTGCGTCGCACGCTGCTGTCGTCCATCCCGGGCGCAGCAGTGACGTCGATCAAGGTCGACGGCGTACTGCACGAGTTCTCGACCATCCCCGGTATCACCGAGGACGTCACCGAGATCATCTTGAACCTCAAGGAACTCGTCGTCTCCTCGACTATCGATGAGCCGGTCGTGATGTACCTGACGAAGTCGGGTGCAGGCGCAGCTACTGCTGCCGACATCGAGGCACCTGCTGGTGTTGAGGTGCACAACCCGGACCTGCACGTTGCCACGTTGAACGACAAGGCGTCGCTGCAGATCGAGTTGGTCGTTGAGCGTGGTCGTGGCTATGTCTCCGCGGTGCAGAACAAGTCCGGCGATTCGGAGATCGGCCGCATGCCGGTCGACTCGATTTACAGCCCGGTCCTGAAGGTCACCTACAAGGTCGAGGCCACTCGTGTCGAGCAGCGCACCGACTTCGACCGTCTGGTCATCGACGTCGAGACCAAGTCGAGCATGTTGCCCCGCGATGCCATCGCGTCGGCTGGTTCGACTCTGGTCGAGCTGTTCGGCCTGGCTCGCGAGCTGAACGTCGAGGCCGAGGGCATCGACATCGGCCCGTCGCCGGTCGATGAGCAGATGGCTGCCGATCTGGCCTTGCCGGTTGAGGACCTGAACTTCACTGTTCGCTCGTACAACTGCCTCAAGCGCGAGGGCATCCACACCGTGGGTGAACTCATCACGCGCTCGGAGCAGGACCTGCTTGATATCCGCAACTTCGGCTCCAAGTCGATCGACGAGGTCAAGCTGAAGCTGCAGGAGATGGGCTTGGCACTTAAGGACAGCCCGGCTGGGTTCGACCCCGCTGCCGCGCTGGCCGAGTACGACGACGACGACACGAGCTTCACCGAGGACGAGCAGTACTGAACTGCTGGTCCACGACTGACCTACTGGAGAACACATCATGCCTACCCCCACTAAGGGACCGCGCCTCGGCGGCAGCCCGGCGCACCAGCGCCTGATCCTGGCCAACCTCGCGCAGAGCCTGTTTGAGCACGGCCGCATCACCACCACGGAGGCCAAGGCCAAGCGCCTGCGTCCGTACGCTGAGCACCTCATCACCAAGGCGAAGATCGACACTGTGGCTAACCGCCGCATCGTCGTCAAGGTGATCCGCGACAAGAGCATCCTCCACACGCTCTTCACCGAGATCGGCCCGGCCATGGCCAGCCGTCCCGGCGGCTACACGCGCATCACCAAGGTTGCTCCGCGCAAGGGCGACAACGCCCCCATGGCAGTGATCGAGATTGTCGAAGCCAAGGACTTCCCGGCGCAGAACCAGACGCCTAAGAAGGCCAAGGCCGAGAAGGCTGCTCCGGCTGTCGAGGAAGCACCCGTCGAAGACGTGGTCACTGAGGCTCCGGCCGACGAAGTGCTTGAGACCGAGGCACCTGTCGCTGAGGCTGCAGAAGAGGCTGTCGTTGAGGAGCCGGCAGCCGACGAAGCAGTCGCTGAGGAAGCCGACGAAGCTAAATAGCAAATGCTGGCCTGCAGCACCGAGGCCAGAATTAAGTGAAGGCTCGCCACCCTGCTGGGGCGGCGAGCCTTCACTTTTACATTTGACTGCGAAGGGAGCGAATCGTCCCTAGAATTCAGATTCTTGCTCTCGCCGATCGGCCGAGCGCGTGAACTGAAAGAGGTCGGTCGAGATGAACAGACTAGTTGCGCTTGCGGCGACTGTGGCCCTTGGCGGCGCGGTCATGTCACCAACTGTGTCGAATGCACAACCGGCAGAGCAGCCGAAGTCCGCGCAGTCGGGTGAGCGTGTACTGCCCCAGGCCAACGGCATCATTGTGAAGTCTCGCGCGGCAAAGTCGACGCTTGAGCGTGCAGCGCAGTCATCGCTGGGCAATGGCGTTGACGTCACCGGGCTGCGGAAGTCCAGCGGATCGCGCTCCCTCATTCTTGTTGACCAACCCCTCGACGGTGAGACTGCTGCGGCCGCAGCCACTGAAATCGCACTGCGCAGCGATGTTGAATGGGCTGTCCCGAACTACCGGTTCAGGTCGACGGCGACGTCGCCGATCGTGCCCAACGACCCGCGGTTCAGCGAGCAGCGAGGGGTCTGGGACGCCTACGCAGCCAACGCCGGTGGGTACAGCGCCAAGGCGCCGTATGCGTGGTCATCGACCAAGGGAGCCGATGCGCTCGTTGCAGTGGTTGACACCGGTGTCGTGCCGACTCACCCAGAGTTCTCTGGTCAACTGGTATCGGGCTATGACTTCATTTCCGACCTGTACACGTCCAACGACGGCGATGGTCGCGATTCCAATCCCAGTGATCCCGGTGACTGGATCCCGGTGGGTGACGACTACTGCTATGGCGAGGAACTTGAGGAGCAGGAAGACAGCTCGTGGCATGGCACGCACGTGGCTGGAATTATCGCAGCAAAGCAAGGCAACGGCGTTGGCATCTCCGGCATCGCTCCTGACGTGAAGGTCCAGCCGGTCCGGGTTCTGGGGCGTTGCGGCGGAGACTTGGACGACATTCTCGATGGCATCGATTGGGCCTCGGGAGCGCCGATCTACGGCACTCCATCGAACACAACCCCAGCCGATGTCATCAACTTGTCACTGGGGGCTGACTTCTACGGTGCGCCGAAGAGCATCGTCAAGGACGTATGCAGCGTTTTCAACAGCGTGATTAAGGGCGCTCTGCAGCGCGGATCCGTCACCGTGATCGCCACAGGCAATAGCTACGACGACAAGCTGTACTCAGTGCCAGCGCGCTGCGGTGAAGGGATTGCCGTCACCGCAACTCGCGACGATGGTTTCCTGTCGTCATTTGCCAACGCAGGCACCGGCACCGATATTGCGGCGCCCGGCGGTGACCAAGACTTTGGGCGTTCTGGAATTCTGTCGGCTGTTGATTCGGGGCACACCTCGCCGCAAAGCCCGTCATACGACAGTTACGACGGCACCAGCATGGCGGCGCCTGCCGTATCAGCTGCCGCCGCGCTATTCATAGCCAGCGGCATGCACCCGTCCCGCGTCAAGGCGGCGCTGCAGAAATCAGTTCAATCTTTCCCGTCAAGTTCGTCGAAGAAGAAGGTTGACGTCGGGGGCATGTGGTGGACGGTGTACCGCAACCTGAACTGCTCCAGCAAACGATGCGGTACCGGCATCTTGGATTTGTCCAAGGCACCGTTACCGGTCGATGAGCCAACGATCACTGGTCAGCCGGGAGTGGGACAGAAGCTGACAGCGAGCAAGGGGCTGTGGTCGTCGGCGAGCCAGCCTTCGGTGACGTACCAGTGGTTGGTTGACGGCATGTCGATTCGCAAAGCGACCAAGTCGACGTACACGGTTCCCAAGTCGTACTACGGGCGCTCGATTAGTGTGAGGGTCAACCCGAAGAACAGCGGCTTCACCACCCTGTCTCAGACGTCCACGCCGGTCGTCATTGGAACTGGGATGAGCATCTCGGCTTCCAAATCAGTGAGCTACGGCTCGAAAACCTCAATCAGCGTGTACGTGCAGGACCAACGGGGCGCTGCGCGTGATCGAGCGGTGCAACTCATGATTGACGGGGCCGATTTCGGCGCACCAGTGACGACGTCAAGCAAGGGCAAAGCAACCTTCTCGACGATTGCTACCTGGGCTGTCGGAAGCCACACCGTGTCCGCTCGAATGGTCGATGGCCTCGACGCTGGTGCGCCGAAACCGGTCACGCTCACGATGGTCAAGGCCTCATCAAGTGTGACGCAGTCGGTCTCTTCGAAGGTGAAGACTGGTGTGACATTCCCGCTCAAGGTCACCGTGAAATCGACTGTGGGCGTGTCGGTCGATGGAACGCTGACCGTAAGGGATGGCGCGACAGTCCTCAAGACTGTGGCGGTAGACCCGTCAGGATTGACGGTGATTGACCTAATGCTGATCTCCAGGGGCAAGCACTCGATCACGGCCACATACGGCGGCAACATCAACGTCAACATGAAGACGTCGTCGAAGAAGACCGTCACCGTCTACTAGCGGTGCACCGCGATGTTGTCTCTGTCGTAATGCAGTGGCAGCATCGGAGTACGACCACTGCGGACGAAGTGTGCGTAGTTGTGCTGTCTCATCCGCGTGCGCGCGAGGAGTTCACCACAGGGGAGCATCGCACCCGACCTTGAGCGATCAGGGGAATCGGGCCTTCACTTCGTTCGCATCGGGATCGACGCTCAATGACGTCGCCGGTGAGCTTGGTGTGAAGCACGGCACGGTCAGGAAGTACTTGGAGCACGTCAATGCCAAGTACGCGGCTGTCGGCCGACTGATCAACACCAAACTTCGCATGCTCCAAACTCGCGTGCGGCCGAAACAGTGGGCCAGATCGTACTCGACCGAGTGGTGGCCCAACCGGCTGGATCGTCGTTGACCGTCAGCTTGTTCGGGAGCGAGGGGGGTCATCGCGCCAGGCTGCTGATCGTCGGAAGTGTCCATCTCCCTATCCCTCTGTTGCCGCCGGCCTCGAGCGGCCTACAGCAGAGTCTGGCGGACCAGGAGCTGCTCGAGATTACGTGGCCACTCAGAGCAGGGGTCACCGGGTGACACGCAGCACCCGGAAGCCCTTGGCGCTGGAGTGCCGCTCGGTGTTCCAGCCTTGATCGCACAGCCACCGCTGCAGTGAGTCGGCGCCGAGGTTCTTGCCTACGACGAGCCAGGCGACGCCGTCAGGTTTTAGGCACGGAAGCCACTGGCTGAGCAGATTGTGGAGTGCGTCCTTCCCGATGCGGATCGGGGGATTGGACCAGATCTGATCGAACCGCAGGTCGGCAGGGACTTGGTCAGGGTGGACGACGTGGAGTGGTGCGCCTAGTCGATCGGCATTGAGCCGAGTCAGATCACGCGCACGAGCATTGATATCGATGGCCCAGACATCCAAAGCCGGCTCGGCGGCTGCTAGCGCACATGCAATGGGTCCCCAACCACAGCCCAGATCGAGCACGGTTCCGTTGATGGGTGGCTCGACCGACCGCAGCAACACGTCGGTCGCCTTGTCGAGTCCGTCGTGCGCGAAGACGCCGGTGGACGTGCTGAACGTCATGTCGCGGCCCCAAATGTGGGCGGTGATGTCGCGCCGCTTCTCCGCTCCCGTGGGGTCGGAATCGAAGTAGTGGCCGGTCACGGGATCATTCTGACAGGCGCGGTCTGTTGGCCGGCAACGTGTCGATCAGCACGTCAACGCCATCAAGAAGCGCTTGTACTCGCCAAGAGCGGGTGACGTCGAATCCGTGTTGGCCTCCCGGAAATTCGGCGTAGACCACCGGTGCACGTGAAGCATCGGCCAGGCGAATGGCGAGATCTTTGGCCAGCAATGCGGGCGTGTACGTGTCGAGCGACCCGTGCGCAATGATCATGGGTGGCGCCTTCGACGGGTCAAGGCCAAACGGGGTAGTCGGTACCGTCTCGTCGTTACTGCCTTCGTAGTAGCGGCCGTAGTACCCGTAGAGGCAGAATGCCGCGGCAAGCGGTGTCGATTCGGCTGGTGTCAGGGCGCAGATGCTCGTCAGGTGAGCACCGGCTGAACTGCCAGCCATCACAATCGTTTCGGCGTCGGCACCATGGTCGGCCGCATTCGCGCGAGCCCATGCAACGACGGCTCGAGCGTCGGCGAGATGCTCGGCAATTCCTACCTCGGGACGGAGTCGATAGTCGGCGCTGATGCATAACCATCCACGGTTCGCGAGGTGGTGAAGCAGCGCGCGGCCTTCGCGGTGACGACCCCCGCCGGAGTATCCGCCGCCGTGGAAGTACACCAGTACCGGACCATCGGTGGTCCCGTCCCGCCGCTTGTACAAGTCCATCTGCTGAAGTGGGTGATCGCCGTAGGCAACGCCTGCAATCTGCTCGACAGAACGTGGACGGATGGGCAACGGTTGGAGGAAGGTGCGCCAGGCTGCGCGGCCGCGGCGGGTAGCGGGTAGCCCAGCCGCCGATAGGCCGTTGTCCATCGCTTTGCGCGCACGCGTAGCCCTGACTGTGAGAAGGGTCAGGCCGATCAAGATGAGCCCGAAGGCAGTCCAGCCTGCCACGGTTCCGACGGTTCCGAGGTCGTCGCTGAGTAGCGACGGAACTACCGAAACTGTGACTATCAGGGCGAACAATTGCGGAATCTCGCCGACAACACACGTGATGAGGTACACCGCGAGCGCGAGTGGTCTCGGCCGTCGGATGGGCCAAATCGAGATTGCTGTGATGGTTCCCCAGACGAGCAGGGTTGCGATGAGGCCCGGAGACACGCCGTCTATCGTGACACGATCTGGAGAAGTCGCAAGACGAACTCGCGTTGCGCCGTGACGAGCAACCGCTGCGCCTCGTCCGGCGACGCCCATGCGATCCGATCAATCTCGGGAAAGTCCTGTATCTGGCCAGACCGCGGCGGCCACTCAAGGCTGAAGGCTCCTGGGGAGAAGTCGGCAAGGTTCGGATCGGCCTCGACTGCCCATCCGGTGACTACCTTGCCGCCCGATTGCTTGATGTCGCCCAGTTCTATGAAACCGTCGGTTGGCGCTTCCAGCCCGAGTTCTTCGTAGAACTCTCTACGGGCGGCGGCTAGCCCGTCGCTGTCGGTTGCCTCGGGCAGCCCTTTGGGGAATGACCATGCGCCTACGTTCTTGCGAGCCCAGAACGGTCCTCCCATGTGCCCAATCAACACTTCGATACCGCCGGCCTTGCGGCGAAACGGGATAAGGGCATAACTGTGCTGAGGCACCATCCCATCGTTGTCGGTTGCCCTCATTCACGCAACGGCAAGACGAATCGGCGCATCAGCCACCCGAACCGGTGGCGTTGCATTCCGTCGGCGACGAAACCTACGCTCGTGGCGACGCCGATCGATGCCGCATTCGTTTCACTGATGAGTGCGGTGAGGGATTTCACCGCGGAACAGCCGCGAGCTGTGGTGATGAGTTCCTTCGTCGCTGCTTTGGCGTATCCACGACCACGAGCGATGGGGTCAACGTGATAGCCCACGGCGACCTCGCTGCGATCATCAGGGGGACCGTGGAGACGTGCATGTCCGACTATCCGCGCGTCTTTCACGATCAAGTACTGAGAACGCCACCACGCTTCCTCTGGTTCGTTGCGGGTGAGCGTGGCAAAGTGTTGCCAGATCCACTGCCCGTCGGCAAAGTCAGGGGGAACGGCCATCCCGAGAGATCGACCGGCGGCAGCGAGATCACCGACAGCAAGCCGATCTAGCTGCTCCAGAGTAAGCGGGAGAAGTTCGACCGCAGGCTCAGGTTTCATCGCGGCGACGTCGTGCCTGAACGACTCGTGTGGCGAGTTGGTCGTCGGGTGGGTAGACGACTTCTTCGAGGGTCAGTCCATGTGCTGGCATGACTTTGACCCGCGGATCGCGCACTTTGGCGGCGAGGAGTTCGGAGGCGAGGTCTGGGGAGTAGCGACCTTCTCCAGCGGCCGTCAGTGCTCCCATCAGCGAACGCACCATCGAGTGGCAGAAGGCGTCAGCACGGACCGTGGTTTCGAGTGTGTTCCCGACTCGGACGGCCGAGAGCTCCCGAAGATGCCTGATCGTTGTGGCGCCTTCGCGGCGTTTGCAGAACGAAGCGAAGTCGTGTTCGCCGATGAGATGCGAGGCTGCGGCGTTCATCAACTCAACGTCCAAGGGCTTGGGCCACGAGACGACAGATGCGCGGGTGAGCGGGTCCGGCACACCATCACACAAGCGATAGACATATCGGCGTTCGATCGCCGCAAATCGTGCGTCGAAGCCCTCGGGCGCGGGCTTCACTGCGCGCACCACGATGTCTTCGGGCAGCACGCGGCGAAGACGTCGCTCGAGAACGGTCACATCGGCGTCGTCAAGGTCGACGTGCGCCACTTGGCCGCGAGCGTGCACTCCTGTGTCGGTGCGCCCCGCACACGTCAGGGCCGGGCGTTGATCAAGGCGAAGCACCAGGCCGATAGCCGACTCAACAGTCTCCTGAACCGTCCGCAACCCTGGCTGCGTCGCCCATCCGTGAAACTCTGCCCCGTCATAGGACAGATCGATTCGCAGCCGCACGCTCACACGTTAATGCACTCAGGACCCCGAGATTTGCGCGCTAATGCACCGAAATTGCACTCAAAATGGTGCAAAACTGCGCAAATCTCGGGACTGGTGGACTAGGCCCAGCGCTCTTCGCGGGGGGTGAAGGTCAGGGTGCGGTCGCCGGTGTAGATCTGCTTGGGGCGGGCGATCTTCTGTTCCTTGTCGTCAACCAGTTCATTCCACTGGGCCAGCCAGCCGGGGGTACGGCCAATGGCGAACAGGACGGTGAACATTTCCGGCGGGAACTGCAGCGCTTCGTAAATCAGGCCGGAGTAGAAGTCGACGTTCGGGTAGAGCTTGCGCTTGATGAAGTACTCGTCCTCGAGGGCGATCTTCTCGAGTTCTTGAGCAATCTCCAGCAGCGGGTTGACGCCGGTGACCTCAAAGACGTCGTCGCACGCCTTCTTGATGATCGTGGCCCGCGGGTCGAAGTTCTTATAGACGCGGTGACCGAAGCCCATGAGCTTCTCTTCACCGTTCTTCACGCCTTCGATGAACGCGGGGATCTTGTCCTTGGTGCCGATGCGACGCAGCATCTTGAGCACTGCTTCGTTCGCGCCGCCGTGCAGCGGGCCGTAGAGGGCAGCGATACCGCCGGAGACGGCCGAGTACGGGTCGACCTGGCTGGAGCCGATCGAACGAACGGCGTTGGTGGAGCAGTTCTGCTCGTGATCGGCGTGCAAGATCAGCAGGACGTCGAGTGCCTTCACCAGGCGGGGGTCCGGGTCGTACCTGTGCTCGCTCATCTTGAACAACATCGAGAGGAAGTTCTCGGTGTAGCTCAACTCATTGTCGGGGTAGACGTACGGCTTGCCCTGGGCATGTCGGAAGGACCATGCGCCGAGTGTCGGCATTTTGGCGATCAATCGAACAATCTGCTCGTGGCGCACTTCGGTGTCTTGAATATTGCGAGCCTCTGGGTAGAAGGTCGACAACGCGCCGACGCTGGACATCAGCATGCCCATCGGGTGGGCGTCGTAGCGGAAGCCCTGCATGAGGCGCTTGACGTTCTCGTGCACGAAGGTGTGGAAGGTGACCTCGTGCACCCACTGCTCG
>JBEBVW010000075.1:0-10564 GCA_040392565.1 Aeromicrobium sp.
CGCCGCGGCGTTCGTCGGGAGTGTCTGACAACTGGTTCAGCAATAGTGCGTTGTTAGCCGCGTCGCCGCCTTCAGACTTCGGCACTCCAGACCACCGTGCCGACAGGACGCCCGGCATTCCGTTGAGTTCGTCGACACACAAGCCCGAATCGTCGGCCAACGCCGGCAAGCCGGTGTGCTCCATCGCGGCGCGTGCTTTGAGCAATGCATTGCCCTCGAACGTCGCCTCTGTCTCTGCAGGCTCTGGATACTGGGCGACATCGCTGAGTCCGAGGACTTCAATTCCGGGAACTAGCGGCTCGAGGATGCGACGCAGTTCGGCCAATTTCTTGGCGTTATTTGAAGCCAGAACGACGCGTGCACTCACCGACCGAGCGCCTCATTCTGCAGTCGCGTGAGGTCTGCACAACCCTTAGCCGCCAACTCCAACAGTGCATCTAGTTCGGCTTTGTCGAACGGTGCGCCTTCGGCCGTGCCCTGCACTTCAATGAACTTGCCCGAGCCAGTCATCACGACGTTCATGTCGGTTTCGGCGCGCACGTCCTCGACGTAAGGCAGATCGAGTAGCGGCGTGCCATCGATGATGCCGACGCTAATCGCCGCGACCGATTCAACCAACGGCTCACCGGCCAGAGCACCGGCATCACGTAGGTGTGCGACGGCATCGGCGAGCGCGATGTAGGCACCTGTGATCGCTGCGGTGCGGGTTCCGCCGTCGGCCTGCAAGACATCGCAGTCGATGGCAATAGTGTTCTCACCCAAGGCTTTGTAATCGATGGCTGCGCGCAATGAACGGCCGACCAGACGCGAAATTTCGTGGGTACGCCCGCCAACCTTGCCCTTGACCGACTCGCGTGGAGAGCGGTCATGCGTGGCCTGCGGCAGCATCGCGTACTCGGCGGTGACCCAGCCCAGACCCGATCCCTTACGCCAACGCGGCACACCCTCCTGGGCGCTCGCTGCGCACAACACCTTGGTCTTGCCGAACTCGATCAGACACGACCCTTGGGCGTGATCCAGCCAATTCCGGGTGATGGTGACGGGCCTCAGCTCGTCCTGTGCACGGCCATCCTCACGAGTCATGTCCCGAGGGTATCGGACCCGAGATTTGCGCAGTAATGCACCATTCTTTGACTGAAATCGGTGCAAAAGTGCGCAAATCTCGGGACCGTTAGACCTGGAAAGTGGAGCCGGGGCGAACCAGTTCGAAGGGGCCGTTCCATGGGGAGGACTTCACATCGGCCTCGACTTCGGCGCAGTCGGTCCACACTGGGATGTGAGTGACGAGAAGTCGCTTGACGCCGGCGTTCTGGGCGTGGCGGCCTACTTCGGCGCCGGTGAGGTGAATTCCGGGCGGATTGGTCGCCGACTCAAGGAACGACGCCTCACATAGGAACAAGTCAGCGTCCTGGGCCAACTCGTCAAGCACAGGGGTGCTGGCAGTGTCGCCAGAGTAGGCAATGACAGATCCACCACATTCGACGCGCATGCCGAAAGCGGGAACCGGGTGAACCACGCGCCGGCCGGTGATCGTGAACGGGCCCAACTGAACAGCTTCGCCGTCGACCCAGTCACGGAAAGCGAACGGTCCGCCCATGCCGTCAGCATCCTCTTGGCCATAGGCGTCGGTCAGAAAACGATTCGCGCCAGGCGGCGAAAGCACCGGGATTTGAGGGAAGGCGCCGTTCGGGTGGTACTTCGCGACGACGTAGAACCCCGACATGTCGAAGCAGTGGTCGGCGTGCAGGTGCGATAGCAACACGGCATCGACCTCGCTGGGCTTGATGTAACGCTGCAGTGCACCGAACGCACCACTGCCCAGGTCAAGCACGATGCGGAAGGTCCTGCCTTCGTACGGCGCTTCGATTAGATAACAACTCGCCGCCGAATCCGGGCCCGGAAACGAGCCCGCACAACCGACGATCGTCAACCGCATCACGACGACACCGCCCCCATCCACGAGAACTGCTGAACATCATCGACTTCTGGACCGAGGAACCGGCGCCCGAGCGCACGAAAATCTTCAGGCCGACCAGTCGTCAAGAAGCGATGCCTGGGTGCGGGCCGGCCGGCAGGACGCTCAAGCCCGTCGCGCACAAGGAGTCGGTAGACGTCCTTGGCCGTTTCGTCCGCGCTAGAAACCAGCGTGACGCCGTCGCCCATGACGTACGCCAGCACGCCGGTGAGCAGCGGATAATGGGTACACCCGAGCACCAAGGTGTCGACCTCTGCGTCAATCAGCGGTTGCAGATAACCCTCGGCAACCGACAACAGTTCGGGTCCGCTGGTGACGCCCTGCTCGACCAGTTCGACGAACCGCGGACAAGCTTGGGTCGTGAGATGGATTCCCGGATTCGCGGCAAAGGCGTCGTCGTAGGCCCGGGACCGAGCTGTGGCCTCGGTACAGATGACCCCCACCTGCCCATTGCGCGTAGCACCCACCGCACGACGAGTCGCCGGCACGATCACCTCAACGACCGGGACGTCATAGCGCTCGCGAGCGTCGCGCAGGACCGCGGCGCTGGCCGAGTTGCACGCAATGACCAGCGCCTTGACGCCCTCATCAACCAGATGGTCTAGGCACTCCAATGCGTACTCCCGCACTTCGGAGATCGGCTTGGGCCCATAAGGCTGGCGAGCAGTGTCGCCAAGGTAGAGGACAGGCTCATGCGGCAATTGATCGAGCACCGCACGGGCGACAGTCAGGCCACCAAAGCCTGAGTCGAAGATCCCGATGGGTGCGTCGTCCATTTGTCGAGCCTACGGTGGTCACGCCGCCGACGGGTAGAAACCCCCGCAGCGCGCGCACCGTGTCGCGTCAGAGTGGCAACTTGGGCTGCGGTGGAGCGTGGCTCGGATCGACGCCGTCGAACAGACTGGACACCGATTCACCTGCGTGAATACGTGCAATAGCCTGCGCAAACAGCGGAGCAACTGACCGCACCTTGAGCTCAGGCCAATCTTCTGGCGCGGGAACTGTGTCGGTTGTCACGACCTCACTGATGGTCGGGTGATTGCGCAACCGCTCGACAGCCTTGCCGGTGAACAGTCCGTGTGTGCAGGCGACCGATGCCTCGGTGACGCCCTCCGACTCCAACATGGTGACGAGTTCGATAATCGATCCGCCGGTAGCGATCTCGTCGTCGAGCACGATGGCTCGTTTGCCAGCGACATCGCCGACAATCGCGTCAATGACTACCTTGTCGTCGGCCTTGCGCTGCTTACTTCCGGCCGCAACGGGCAGGCCAAGAAGACGGGCGAATTGCGAAGCGGTCTTGGCGTTGCCGAAGTCGGGCGACACGACGACCGCGTCGGTCAGATCTTGACCTCGGTAGTACTCAGCAAGTTCGCCCAGCGCGGTGAGGTGATCCAGCGGCATGGAGAAAAACCCGTGCACCTGCGGCGCGTGCAATGTCATGGTGACCACGCGCGTCACACCGGCGGTGGCCAGCATGTCGGCGACCAACTTGCCGCCGATCGAAATGCGCGACGCATCCTTCTTGTCCGATCGGGCGTAGGCATAGTGCGGCATGACCACGGTGATGGATGCGGCGGATGCGCCTCGAGCCGCGTCAACCATCAGCAGCAGTTCCATCAGGTGGTCCTGAGTCGGCGGAACAAGCGGCTGCACGATGTAAACATCGCGTTGGCGGCAATTGGCCAGCAACTGCACTTGCAGGCAGTCGTTCGAGAAACGAACCGTGTCCGACGGCGACAGCGTCACACCCAGTTCATTGCAAATGTCCTCGGCCAACGACCGGTGAGCGCTTCCAGAGAAGACCACAATGTCTTGCACGGGACGAGGCTAACCGAGTCCCCCGACGGTCACCAAGGGCGGACCGAAGGTCAGGCCCAGAGTTGGCCCTCCAGGGCGTCCTCGGCCTCGTCAAGAGTGCCTTCGTAAGCGCCAGTGGACAGGTACTTCCAACCACCGTCTGCCACGACGAACACGATGTCAGCGCGTTCCCCGGCATCGACGCACTTAGTTGCCTGCGCGATAGCCGCATGCAGAATCGCGCCGGTCGAGATGCCCGCGAAGATGCCCTCGTGATCGATCAACTGACGCACCCGCCGCACCGCATCGCGCGGGCCGACCGAGAAGCGCGAGTCAATGAGCGATGCGTCGTACAACTCGGGAACAAAGCCCTCGTCGAGGTTGCGCAGTCCGTAGACGAGCTCGCCGTAGCGCGGCTCTGCCGCAACGATGCGCACTTCGGGCTTGTGCTCGCGGAAGAACCGCCCGACGCCCATCAGGGTTCCAGTGGTGCCCAGTCCGCCAACAAAGTGAGTGACCTCGGGCAAATCAGCCAAGATCTCTGGAGCAGTGCCGCGGTAGTGCGCATCGGCGTTGGCAGCGTTGCCGTACTGGTACAGCATGGTCCACTCGGGATGCTCTGCAGCCAGGCCCTTAGCCACCCGCACGGCTTCATTGGAGCCACCCGCAGCTGGTGACGAAATGATCTCAGCGCCCCACATGGTGAGCAATTGGCGTCGCTCGACCGAGGTGTTCTCGGGCATGACACAGACCAACTTGTAGCCGCGTTGGCGTGCCACCATGGCCAGCGAGATGCCGGTGTTTCCGCTGGTGGGCTCCAGAATCGTGGCGCCCGGCTGCAGCGTTCCATCAGCCTCAGCGGCCTCGATCATCGACAACGCAGCGCGGTCTTTGATTGAACCGGTGGGGTTCTGGTCTTCCAGCTTTGCCCACAGCCGCACGTCGGCCGACGGCGAAAGATTCGGCAGACCGACCAGTGGCGTATGACCGACTGAGTCGACCAGCGAATCGAAGCGCATCAGGTCAGCGTGACTCGCCAGCGCCGCCAGCAACTGCCGGCAGGATCACGACGGTCGCAGCATCGGCAACGGCGGTCTGCAGGCCGCCCGTGAAACGGATGTCTTCGTCATTGACGTAGATGTTGACGAAACGGCGCACGTCTGCACCATCGAGGAGTCGTTCCTTAATGCCTTCGTGATTGGCCTCAAGGTTGTCGATCAGTTCAGCAACCGTGCTGCCCGTGGCGGTAACGGCGCGTTCGCCGTCGGTGTACGGCCGCAGGATCGTGGGGATGCGGACCTCTGCCATCAGTTTTCTGCCTTCTGTGTGTTTTCGGAGTCATCGTCATAACGTTCGACGACCCGGACTTCTTCCTCGGTGACTTGGCCGTCGACAATCCGGAAGGACCGGAAGTCGATCGGCGTGCCCTCGACCTCGGCGCCATCGCGGGTGGAAACGAGCACATAGTGCGCATTCGGCTCGGACGCCAGGTTGATGTCGGTGCGCGACGGATGGGCCTCAGTCGCGGTGTGCGAGTGGTAGATAACGACCGGTTCTTCGTCGTTGTCATCCATCTCGCGGTACAGCTTGAGCAAATCGCCCGAGTCGAATTCATAGAATGTCGGCGACATTGCGGCGTTGAGCATCGGGATGAACCGGGCGGGACGATCAGAACCATATGGCCCGGCCACCACACCACACGCTTCATCAGGATGGTCGCGGCGAGCATGCGCGACGATGGCGTCGAACGTAGCCTGATCGATGGTCAACACGCGGTTCAGTTTATCGGTCAACAAACTGCCGCTCGGCGGTGGTCGAAACCGTGAGATGGATCAGTCGAGGGTATGAACCAACGATTCCTGGACATAGCCGAGCCAGTCGTAGATTTCTGCCATCGCCAGGGTTGATTCATCGTCGGAGTGCGCCACCAACTGGGCATCTTCCTCGTTCTCGATGCCGAGTCGCACGGCCAACGAAAGTCGCACATCGGTGAGCGCCTTCAGCCACGCGATGACCTCAGCCTCATCTAGTTCGACTTCGACTGTGGGATCGCCCTCTTTGGGAAGTCCCGGTTCGAGTCCACCCTCAATAAGGGAGGCCAAAACCGTTTCGGCGTTCTGAACTTTGAGCGAGGTCAGCGATCGCTCGGTCAGCCGGCGGAATTCCTCGGCATCGGCTGCAGCATCACGGTAGGAGCCCGGCCGGTAGGCATCGGGCAGGAGTCGTTGGAGTACCGGGTCTTCTGGCGGCAATGAAGGTCCGCCGATGCCCAACTGAATGGCCAGCGGATCAGGGTCGGAGCCGCTTTCGGAGTTGCGATCACGCAGCAGTTCAACGACCTGGCTGGTCAGGCTCGCGAGCAGATGCGCCTCGGCAGACTCGAACTCGGCCACGGTGCCGCCCCTGCGGCGCTTCTTGAATGGCTTCACTGCGTCAGCGGCCTCTCTGCTGGTTTCGAGGCCTCGTTCCTCGGCACCTCAACCACCGGGGTCGCTGATCGAGGTGCGAGCGGTGCGACGTGGGTTGAGGTGCGAGCCTGCGAGCCTCGAAACCCCTCAAGATCAAGAGTGCGTTTCACCGAGCATCACCACGATCAAGGGTCGCCCAGAGGCCGTACTCATGCATCGCTTGGACGTGGCGTTCCATCTGCTCGCGGCTCCCACTGGAGACGATCGCTTTGCCGTCGGTGTGCACCGACATCATCAGCTCATGCGCCTTTTCGTCGGAGTAGCCGAAGTAGTTGCGGAAGACGTAGGCGACGTAGGACATCAGATTGACCGGGTCATTCCACACGATGGTGACCCAGGGCTCTTCAAGCTGCACGATGTCCTCGACATCGGGCTGCTCGACCTCCACTGGTGCCGGTGACGTCACGCCTTCATTGTGTCGCACAGCCGTGACAAGCCAAAACGCGCTGCCCACAGGTGACCGAACCGGCCTAGGGTGAAGGTGTGACCACCACGAGCACAGCACTTCTGACGGACCGCTACGAACTGACGATGTTGCAGGCCGCCTTGGCCAATGGCACCGCGCACCGGGCCAGCGTTTTTGAACTGTTCTCGCGCAGGCTCAACGGCGGCCGCCGCTATGGAGTGGTGGCTGGAACCGGTCGCTTGCTTGCGGCGTTGGAACAGTTCCGCTTCGACGATCAGGCTCTCGCGTGGCTGGCCGAAGCGAATGTGGTGAATGCCCAGACCATCGATTGGCTGGCCGACTATCGATTCTCCGGCTCTATTTGGGGATATCGCGAAGGCGAGCCGTATTTCCCGCAGTCCCCCGTGCTGGTCGTCGAATCTTCCTTCGCCGAGGGCGTTCTGCTGGAGACTCTGTTCTTGTCGATCCTGAACCACGACTCGGCCATCGCTTCGGCGTCGGCGCGGATGATTTCAGCGGCGCGCGGCAGGCCCTGCATCGAAATGGGCTCACGGCGCACGCACGATGCTGCTGCCGTTGCCGCTGCACGGGCGGCGGTGCTTACGGGCTTCGCCGCGACATCCAATCTTGAGGCCGGCCGCACCTACGGCGTTCCGACAACTGGCACCAGCGCTCACGCTTTCACGCTGCTGCACGACACCGAGCGCGATGCGTTTGTTGCCCAGGTCGAATCGCTCGGAGTTGGCACCACACTGCTGGTCGACACCTACGACGTCACCGAGGCGATCAAGGTCGCCGTTGAGGTTGGTGGACCTGAACTCGGGGCGATCCGGTTGGATTCTGGTGATCTGGTGTCGCTGGCCCACTCGGTCCGCAAACAGCTTGATGATCTGGGCAACACCGCGACCCGCATCACCGTCACCAGCGACCTAGATGAGCACGCAATTGCGGCGCTCGCTGCGGCTCCCGTGGATGGATACGGCGTCGGCACCTCGCTCGTGACTGGCTCTGGCGTTCCGACGAGCGGATTCGTCTACAAACTGGTCGCTCGGGCGAACGATGCTGGCGAAATGATTGCGGTCGCGAAGAAGAGCAGCGACAAGATATCTGTGGGCGGCCGCAAGTTCGCGCTGCGTCGCCGCACCAACGGTCGGGCCGTGGCCGAAGTGATCGGCATCGGTACCGCTCCGCACAATGACGGCGACGATCGCGACCTGCTCGTCGAACTGGTTCGCGATGGCGATGTCGTGCACCGACCCACGAACGAAGACATTCAGGCACATCACGCGATGGCCATGGCTGAACTCCCGCCAGCAGCGTCCATGCTCTCGCCCGGCGGCCCGGTACTCGACACGAAGGTCAGCTAGCCGCGACGCCTGCCTACAGTGGAGGGGTGAGCGAGTTGAGCAGCACGGCCCTGATCGTTGTCGACGTCCAGAATGACTTCTGCGAAGGCGGGTCGCTTGCTGTTCAGGGCGGGGCGCAGGTGGCGACAGATGTCGCTGGACTAATCGCTTCGGGTGCGTACTCGACTGTCATCGCAACCCGCGATCACCACATTGACCCAGGTAGCCACTTCTCTGAGACACCCGATTTCGTCGATTCTTGGCCGCGGCATTGCGTGGTCGGAACCAATGGCGAAGAACTGCACGTGCCACTGACGGACGATCTGTTCGCTGCGACGTTCTTCAAAGGCGAGTACGAGGCCGCTTATTCCGGGTTCGAAGGACGTACCGCCGACGGCGTCGGATTGGCCGATTGGCTCACCCAGCAGGGCATCACCCACGTCGACGTCTGTGGGATCGCGACCGACTACTGCGTGCGAGCAACTGCCCTCGACGCTCGGAACAACGGCTTTTCGGTCACGGTCCTTGAAGGACTCACTGCAGCGGTCTCAGCCGACAATCTGCCGTCGGTTCGTCAGGATTTTGATGCCGCGGGCGTCGAGCTGAAAACGTCGCCCTGATTGCCGTTCGGCAGTGCGACAGCGGCGAGGGCACCAGCGATCCCACAGATAATCGCGGGTGCCACCACCACTAGCAGTGAAGTACTGCGACTTGTCCTCATGCCGCCAGCCTGACGTCAGCGAGTGACGAGCGGGTCAGCACGAAGTGAACTTCGCGTGACGAATCAGCCCAGGAGTTCGCTAGCCAGCAGCTCGATGGTGGCGACACGCGCGGGAGCTGTACGCGGGTCTGTTCCGCGGCGGGCCGACGCCACCGGATGCAGCATGACCTCATCGACGCCGAATTGTTCGGCGAGTTCGGTGATCTGTGCGGCGGCCTTATCCGGCGTGCCGTAGATCAGTCGGCGGTACCCCGCGTCGACGAGCGGCTGAACCTGCGGCGAGATGTCGAGGGCTTCGGCGTCTTCGACCAAGTCCAAGGCAGTCAGCGGGAGCCCACTGCGCAATCGCGCCATATTCTGCAGATTGGGCAGGGCGAGGGCGGCCGCTTCCTCGTTGGTGTCTGCCACCACGACATTGACCGTCAGGAATGTGATGGGCTCGGGCGCCAAATCGCTGGGCCGAAACTCCGAGCGATAGGTCTCGAGCGCCTCTGCGGTGCCCTGACCTGAGAAGTGATGCGCGAATACATATGGCAGACCCTTGGCAGCCGCCAAATGAGCTGAATACATCGATGACCCGAGCAACCACAGTCGCGGTTCGGTGATCGCGGACGGCGTCGCTCGTAGCGCGTACTGCTGCCGCGGCAATTGCACCTGAGCCCCATCAGCACTCATCAGTGCTCCGACTTCGTCCAGATACTGCGGGAACTTCTCGATGTCTTCATCGCCTCGTCCCCCACGCAACATGAACGAGGTGACTGGATCTGATCCGGGCGCCCGGCCAATTCCCAGATCAATGCGATTCGGGTACGCCGCCTCCAGCAGCGCAAACTGCTCGGCGACAGCGAGCGGGGCGTGATTGGGCAGCATCACGCCGCCAGAGCCCAAGCGAATGCGCTCGGTGTGCGCTCCCAGCATCGCGATCAACACCGGCGGAGACGTCGCCGCCACGGCAGGCATGTTGTGGTGCTCGGCAACCCAGTAGCGAGTCAGCCCCGAGCGGTCGGCCGCCTGCGCCAACTCGACCGTCGCAGCCAGCGCATCGCCGGACGTCTGATCGGTACGGACAGGGACGAGATCGAGAACCGAAAGCTTCACATCACGTACAACACGCTGGCCCGCTCCAGGCTTCCCGCGCGAGTCAGCTTGCCGCAGCCTCAACTGCCGCGTGCTCGGGAATATCGGGCATGGTCGACGGGAATGTGCCCAGTCGCTCAATCAGGTAGCCGTTGGGATAACTGCGGATACGGTGCGTGTTCTTCAGCATCGACGCCTTCCGTCGCGCTGGGAAGAACCGGATCAGTCGACCCCGGGCCCGCAGCGAGCCGTGTGCCAATTTCGACATCCACGGGGCCGGACGGTCGAAGCCGAACGTTTCGCGCACGTTGTCATCCAGCAGCGCGATCGCAAACTTGCGCATCATCCGGCGCATTCCCCGTGGATAAAACGTCATGAAGAGGTCAAGCGTTGAGTCGGCCACGGCACGACATTTACGGTCATAGACGTAGGTTTCACGCTCATAGGAGTCCATTAACTCGGCGAATCCCTGATATGTGTCCGGAACGTCCTTGATGCCCATGAGTCGCCCAAGTCGCTGGTAATAGCGAGTGTTGGCCAACCGCTCGTCGTCGGTGATCTCGCGCCAGCCGTACTTCTCGACCCATCGGATGGGGCTGACGACGAATGTGGAGAGCACGTAGCGCATATCGTCGTTGCTGATGTTGTAGCTGCCATGCATCTGGTTCATCCGCCGGACGCCTGCACGACCCGTGGGCGACTCCAGCCCCTTGTCCGCGATGTCCTCCAAGATGAGCGCTGTGTCATCGTGGCGCTTCTGCACGTCCTGGG
>JBEBVW010000076.1:0-10562 GCA_040392565.1 Aeromicrobium sp.
CGATCACCAGAAGCCGACAGTTCCGAATGATCGCAATCGGCGGGTTCGCGCTCACGTTGGCGTCCTTCGCTTCGCTGATCGCGTTGATTCCGCTGCTCAAGGAGCACGGGTTCTCGGCCGAATCGGCGGCCTGGGTCCTGGGCATCGGCGGCGCCGGCCAAGTCGTGGGCCGGGTCTTCTATCCGGCCCTCACCCGGCTTCTGCCGATTGCCGCACGCACGGCGCTGATTGCGGCGTTCCTCACGCTTCCGCTGTGGCTGTTTGCGGCGGTGTCCGACTCATTTGCCGTGCTCATCGCCATTTCGATTGTCGCCGGTCTTGGGCGTGGGCTCTTCACCCTCGTCGGTGCCACCATCGTCACCGAAATCTGGGGTCCAGAGCGCTACGCCAGTGTGAATGGCGTGCTCACCGTTCCGCTATCGCTGGCAGCAGCGTTCGGTCCGTTCGCCGGCGCTGCGGCCGCCGATCTGCTGGGCAGCTATGCCTCAGCGTTTGCGCTGCTCGGCGGCCTCGCCACAGTCGGCGCTGTCATGCTCACCGCCGGATTGAGGACCAAAGCGTGAAAGCACTACTGGCCGAATTCATCGGCACCCTGTTCTTGGTCGCGACCGTCGTCGGCTCGGGCATCATGGCGGTTCAACTGACTGACGATGTGGGCCTGCAACTACTGATCAACAGCCTGGCCACCGGCGGCATTCTGATCGCAATGATCGTGGCCCTGCAGTCGATCAGCGCCGACTTCAATCCGGCGGTGACACTGGTGGCGGTCGCGTTGAAAAGGACTCCCGCCCGAGCCGCGATCGGCCTGATCGCGGCACAGATCGCCGGCGGCATCGCTGGAACTGTGTTGGCCAATTTGATGTTCAACCTCGACGCCATCACCTGGTCAGATCACGAACGCAGCGGAGGTGGTTTGTGGCTGGGTGAAGCCGTGGCCACATTCGGCTTGGTGTTGGTGATCTTCGCGCTGCTGCAGGCGGGCCGCGTCGCCGCAGTTGCCTACGGCGTCGCCGCCTACATCGTGGCCGCGTACTGGTTCACCTCGTCCACGTCGTTTGCCAATCCGGCGGTGGCTGTCGCCCGGATGTTCACCGACACCTTCGCCGGCATCGATCCGGCCTCGGTCGCGATGTTCGTCCTGATGCAACTCATCGGTGCAGCGCTCGCGCTGGTCACTATTCGCATTCTCTGGGAGAAGCCATGAAACCCACCGTTCTGTTCGTATGCATCCACAACGCCGGCCGCTCGCAAATGGCTGCTGGATTCCTACAGCAGTTGGCTGGCGACCACATCGACGTCCTGTCGGCCGGTTCCAAGCCAGGCAATGAGATCAACCCCGTAGCCGTTGCAGCGATGGCCGAGGTCGGAATCGACATCGCCGCGAACACGCCCAAGGTGCTCACGACCGAAGCTGTGCAAACAGCCGATGTCGTCATCACGATGGGTTGTGGCGATGAATGCCCGTACTTCCCCGGCAAACGCTACGAAGACTGGGTGCTTGACGACCCGGCCGGACAAGGCATCGACGCGGTCCGTCCCATTCGAGATGAGATCAAGAACCGCGTCGAAGCCTTGATTGCGTCGCTGAGCGAGACGACTAGTTGAACCGTCGCAGCCGCAGGCTGTTGCTGACCACGAACACTGATGAGAACGCCATGGCCGCGCCAGCGAGCATCGGATTCAGCAGGCCTGCTGCCGCCAACGGCAGAGCAGCCACGTTGTAGGCGAATGCCCAGAACAGATTGCCCTTGATCGTGCCCAGCGTGCGGCGTGCCAGCCGAATCGCGTCGGCCGCAACCAGCAGATCGCCACGCACCAAGGTCAGGTCGCTGGCCTCGATGGCCACATCGGTGCCGGTTCCCATGGCGAGACCCAGATCGGCCTGGGCCAGCGCGGCGGCGTCGTTCACGCCATCGCCCACCATCGCCACAACCCGGCCCTCGGCCTGCAGCTTCTTGATCACCTCAACCTTGTCGGCGGGCAGCACATCGGCAATCACCGATTCTGTTGCGATGCCAACCTCCGCAGCGACGGCACGAGCAACGGCTTCGTTGTCGCCGGTCAGCAGCACCGGTCGCAGTCCCAACTCGGTGAACCGCTCGATGGCTTCCTTCGACGTCGGCTTGACGGCGTCTGCGACCACTAGAACGCCGCGAGCTGCGCCGTCCCAACCGACCGCGACGGCCGTACCGCCCTTGCCCTGTGCGTCCTTGAACGCGCGTTCCAGATCGGCCGGTAAATGCTGTGACCAATCGGCCAGCAATTTCGGACGGCCCACCAGAACTGCGCGGCTGCTCTCATCCTCGATCACGATGCCCTGAACGCCGAGCCCCTCCAGGTTCGCGAAGTCCTCGACTGTGGGCAGTGCGCCGACACGCTCGCGGGCGCCGTTCGCGATGGCCTGAGCGATTGGGTGCTCTGATGCGTCCTCTAGCGCGCCAGCGAATTTCAGCACATCGTCGACGCTTTCACCGTCGGCGGCGATGACATCAATCAACGTCATCTGGCCCGTCGTGACGGTGCCTGTCTTGTCCAACACGATGGTGTCCACGCGACGCGTCGACTCAAGCACCTCGGGGCCCTTGATCAAGATGCCCAACTGAGCGCCACGACCTGTGCCAACCATCAGAGCGGTCGGCGTGGCCAGGCCCAACGCGCACGGGCAAGCGATGATCAGCACCGCGACGGCTGCCGTGAACGCGGTGGCCAAGCTAGCGCCGCTGCCGACCCAGAAGCCGAGGCTAGCTACCGACAATGCGATGACAATGGGCACGAAAATGCCCGAGATGCGGTCGGCTAGTCGTTGCGCCTCGGCCTTGCCGTTCTGGGCGTCCTCCACGAGGCGAGCCATCTGAGCCAGCTGGGTGTCCGAGCCGACGCGGGTGGCGCGAACCACCAAACGGCCGCCAGCGTTCACCGTGGCGCCAACTACGGCATCGCCCACGCCGACCTCGACCGGAACGGATTCGCCGGTCAGCATCGACGCATCGACGGCCGATGAGCCTTCGTCGATCACACCGTCGGTGGCGATCTTCTCCCCCGGCCGCACCACGAACTGGGTGCCGACGGCCAACTGGTCGATCGGAATGCGCACCTCTTCGCCGTCGCGCAGTACCGCAACTTCCTTGGCGCCCAATTCCATCAGCGCACGCAGCGCTGCACCGGCACGTCGCTTGGAGCGCACTTCGAAGTAACGGCCCGCCAAGATGAACGTGGTCACGCCAGCGGCGGCCTCGAGATAGATG
Source organism: Aeromicrobium sp. (assembly GCA_040392565.1). Classification (GTDB taxonomy): domain Bacteria; phylum Actinomycetota; class Actinomycetes; order Propionibacteriales; family Nocardioidaceae; genus Aeromicrobium. Next base: position 3,246 of record JBEBVW010000076.1, read on the forward strand.
TTGCCTGCGCCGTCGGTGCGTTCGACCGTGAACTCGAACGGGTGCGTCATGCCGGGCGTGCCGGCGGTGCCCCAGAACAAGGCGTAGACCGACCAGCCGAGCGCCGCGATAGTGCCCAGTGAAATGAGGGTGTCCATCGTCGACGTGCCGTGCCGCAGGTTGACCCACGCGGCCTTGTGGAATGGCCAGGCGCCCCACACCACCACCGGGGCAGCCAGGGTCAGCGACAGCCACTGCCAATACGTGAACTGCAGCGCCGGAACCATCGCCATCGCGATCACCGGAATCGACAGAGCGGCCGAGATCAGCAATCGCTGAAGCAACGGTTTGCTGGGGTCGTCGTCGACCACAACCTCATCGGTCTTGGTCGAAGGCAGCGTGGCGCTGTAACCGGCTGACTCCACCGTGGCCAACAGATCTTCTGGCGTAATGCTGCTCGGGAACGAGACCTTGGCCTTCTCGGTCGCGTAATTGACCGTGGCCACAACGCCATCGAGCTTGTTGAGTTTGCGCTCAATGCGGTTGGCGCAGGAGGCGCAGGTCATGCCGCTGATCTGTAGTTCGAGCGCGTCCGTTGCAACTGGGATGTCAGTGGCCGCCATGTCCACCCTCCTCCCCTTCTCCATGTCCGCCGGTGGGCGCTGCCGCCGAACCGGATGCATCAACAATGAAGGCCGCGGTGCGGACGACTCCGTTGTGCTTGAAATCCAGATACAGGTGGTACGTGCCGCCACTAGGAACAGCGGCGTGGAACACCGGCTTGCGACCGCCCTCAGCGTGCACGTGCAGGTAGGCCAAGTCGCCTGCGCGTAGTGCAACCAAATGGCCGTAGGCGCCGAGGTACGGCTGCAGGTCGGTGACCGGCTTGCCGTCGAGTGTGATGTCGACGGTCAGCTTTGCGTCGGCGCCCGCCTTCAGATCACCGCTGAGAGTGACCGTGTACCCGTCGACTTCGTCGGTGCGTTGTTCAGTCACATGGTCGCGGTGGTTGACCCGCCCTGCCACGGACAAGTCTGCACCCAACGTCAGCGCATCGGCGCCGGTCGCCTTGAAGTCGGCGAAGATGCGCCACTGGCCGGCATCCAGATCCAGGTTGGTGGACCAGGTGCCATCGGCAGCCATCAGCGGGTGCACGTGCTGGAAGCCGTTGAAATCGCGGCGCACCGCGATCATGTGCAACTTCTTCTCGTGCGCAACGTCGTACTTCGTGATGGGCTTGCCGTCGGGTCCGGCGATCGTGAACTGGATCGGGACGTTCTTGCCAGGATTGGTGTCGGAATGATCCAACGCCAAGGTGTAGCCATCCTGCGAAATCATGAGTCCTCCTGGGACCTCTTCGCTGGCAGTCGCTTCATTGGGCCCGGCTTCATGCGATGCAGACTTCTCAGACTCCACATCGGGCCCGAACCACTGCCCCGCCCCGAAAGCGAGGCCGAAGGCAGCGGCAAGGGCGACGATGAAGCCGGCGACTTTGGCCGTCGTGCTCATGCGAGCTGGTAGCCGGCCTCTTCGACCGCAGCCTTGACGGCAGCTTGGTCGACGGGGTCAGCGCTGGTGATGGTGAGTGCGCCGGTGGCGAGTTCAACGTTGACCGTCTCAACGCCGGCGATCTCTTGGACCTCTTCGGTCACCGAGGCGACGCAGTGGCCGCAGGTCATTCCCGAAACGGTGAAAGTAGCGGTCTGGCTCATGATGTTCTCCTTAAGAACGAACGAGACGGGCGATTGCGTCGGACGCCTCTTTGAGTTTGATGTCTTGTTCGGCGCCGCCTTCTTTCACGGCGTCGACGACACAGTGAGCGATGTGCTCATCGAGCAGACCAAGAGCCACTGATTGCAGGGCCTTCGTCATGGCCGACACCTGCGTGAGGATGTCGATGCAGTATTTGTCTTCCTCGACCATGCGCTGCAAACCGCGAGCCTGGCCCTCGATACGGCGCAACCGCTTGAGGTAGTCGTCCTTGGTCTGATTAGCGATGTAGCTGTGCTCGTGCATGACAGGTACTATACCCCCCTATGGTATCTTTTCAAGTCCGGTACGGTTCTTTTGTGATCCAGCCCGTTTACGAACGCCACGGCGATTTCTGGCACCCCACAGCGGCTGCCAGCGGCCCGTGGGATCAGCGTGCCCAACATGGTGGCGCACCCGCCGCCCTGTTGACCTACATCGCCGAAGCGCAAGCGCCGGGCCTGATGCTGACGCGACTCACGGTCGAGTTGGTCAAGCCAGTGCCGGTCGCTCCCCTCACCAGCAGCGTCGAGGTGCACGCGGGGCGATCCACCACGCGCGTCACGATCGACCTCGCTGCCGACGGCGTGCTCGTGGCGCGCGCACATGCGCTGTTGATGGTGGCGCAACCGGTCGACCTGCCGGACGGACTTCCCGGATGGACGCCGCCGTCGATCGAGCCAGGCCCCGAGGCCGGCGGCCCACCTCTTCATCTGCCGGGGTCAGCCAACGGAACTGTGTCGTTCGCACGCACCGCCATGGAACACCGACTCGCTCAGGGCGACGGCACGCAGCCGGGCCCTGGCGCGGCCTGGTTCCGTGTCTCGACATCGATCGTCGAGGGCGAACCGGTCTCCCCTGCCATGCGCGTCGCCGCTGCGGCCGACTTCGGCAATGGCGTCAGCTGGCTACTGCCCGCCGACGAGTACCTGTTCACCAACCCCGATCTGAGCATCCATCTGCACCGCCATCCGGTTGGCGAGTGGGTCGGCGTAGCTGCACAGACCCACGCAGATCCCGGCGGATTCGGCACCACCTCAACCATGCTGTACGACCAGCAGGGACCTATCGGGACCGCAATCCAGTCGCTCCTACTTCGCCAACGCCGCCGTGATTGAACGGCTCCGGTGGGGGCTGCACGGCCTGATCTTGGCGCTGGCCGCTGTCGTCGCGGTCCGAGCCATCACCCTCGGCGAATCGCACCGCTGGACCATCGTGCTACTGATTGGCCTATTCGCCGTCATCTACGGCCTACACATTCGCCTCAACCACACCTGGCCACGAAATACCGTCACCTTCATCGCCATGGTTGCGATCTGGATCGCATTGGGCGCGTTGGGTGCCGACGCTTCCTACCTATCGGTCGGCCTGTTCCTGGTATTTCTGACTGAGTTGCCGATCCCCGTGGCTATTGCCGCCGTCACCGGACTCACCATCATTGACGTCACCCGGTCGGTGATTTCGGACGAATCGCTGGCGCTCTTGGCCGCACCCATCCTCGGCGCAGTGATTTCGGTGCTGATCGGCCTGGGATTCCGGCTACTCTTCGACACTCTCGACGAACAACAACGCCTCATCGAAGAATTGCAGCGGACCCGTTCTGACTTGGCCACCTCCGAACGCGAAGCCGGCAAGTCCGCTGAACGGCAACGGCTCGCCCGCGATATTCATGACACCGTCGCGCAAGGGTTGAGCAGCATTCAGATGCTCCTTCACGCTGCGGAAGACGAATCTCTGTCCGCGCCGGCTCGTGACCGGATTGCGATGGCCCGGCGTGCAGCCGCGGCGGCTTTGGCCGAAACACGACACATTCTCGAAGAATTGACCCCACCAGATCTCACCGACTCGAACCTGGCAGTTGCGCTGGAACAGGTGGGCGAACGCGCTGTTGCGCCCGTGACGTTCGTCGTCGACGGCGCAAGTCGGCCGCTCGCAGCTGCCGTTGAGGCTGCACTGCTTCGCATCGCCCAGGGCGCTGTGGCGAATATCGATCAGCACGCCGGACCCAATGTCCACGCTGCGCTAACGCTGAGTTGGGGAGGCGACACGGTGCGCCTCGATGTCGTCGATGACGGCGTCGGGTTCGACGCTGCTCACCGGCCAGCCGAGGACCACCGGAGCTTCGGACTGGCCACCATGCGTGCCCGCACGCTCGACCTCGGCGGCCAGTTCGTGGTCGAATCCGAACCGGGCCACACGGCAGTGTCGGTCTCATTCCCGCTCAGTCAGGAGCCCGCGTGATCCGAGTGATGATCGCCGACGACCACGCCATCGTGCGGGCCGGACTACGCGCACTGCTGGGCCGCCAGGGTGATGCGGTCGACATCGTGGCCGAGGCGTCCACCGTCAGCGAAGCTGTCGAACTGGCGCGCACGCTGGCCCCCGATGTGGTCCTGATGGACCTGCGATTTAGCGGCGACAGCCAAACCGGCGTCGACGCCACCCGCCAGATTCGCTCGCTGACACCAGCACCTCACGTCCTGGTGGTCACCAACTACGACACCGACCACGAAATCTTGCGTGCGATCGAGGCCGGCGCAAGCGGCTATCTCCTCAAGGACGCGCCGCCGGATCAACTGTGGGCGGCCGTCCAAGCGGCAGCAACGGGCGGTTCAACGTTGCCGCCGGCGGCGACCACCCGACTGCTGGATCGACTACGCGAACCGCAAAAGAGGCTGACCCCGCGCGAACTGGACGTACTTCGTTCAGTGGCGACCGGAATGTCCAATCGCGATGTGGCTCGCACCCTGTTCCTGAGCGAAGGAACTGTGAAATCACACCTAGTGCAGGTGTTCACCAAGTTGGACGTCAAATCGCGCACTGCCGCCGTTGCACGCGCCCGCGATCTTGGGCTGATCGGCACCGACGACTGACACCTCCATCAAAAGTTAGAGGCGAATGTCTACCTACGCCAGATGCGCCTGGTCCTGTAATCAGGTTGACTCATCACAGTGAAGACCTCGACTGATCGCCGTCCACTGCTGACTCGCCGCCGCTCATGGCTGGTCGTAATCGGGTGGATTCTGCTCATCGGGGTGCTGACGTCGATGGCGCCGACGCTCGACTCAGTCAAGAGCAACGACAACGACAATCCGCCGTTGGACTCCATGTCGATGCGTGCCGACCGCATCGCACAGCGCGACCTGGACGCTGACGCTAGCCCGCCCGCGATCATCGTGATCCGCTCGGATTCGCAGGCAACGACCGCCGAGGCGACGACTGCGATCACCAAGCAAATCGCCGCCGCGAACCTGAGCCATGTGTCCAGCGTTTCCCCCGGTCAGCCGAACCCGGATGGCACCGCCCAGGCAGTCGCGATCAAGCTGTCGGGCCAGCCCTCGCAGGACAGCTACCGCGACACAGTGGATGATTTGCGCACGATCGCTGCCAAGGCTGCCCCCGATGACGTCGAGGTCGCCGTCACTGGGCCCGCCGGAATTGTGGTCGACGCCGTCAAGGTTTTCGGCGGCAGCGACAAAGTGCTGCTCTTCGGCACCATCGCGCTCGTCATGATCTTGCTGTTTGCCATCTACCGCTCGCCGGTCCTGGTCGCAGTGGCACTCGTCGGCGTCGGATTCGCGATGCGCTTAGCCGAGGGCGTTGGCGCGCTGTTGGCCGACGCTGGGCTCATCGAGGTCAGCGGGCAGACGGCCTCGATCATGACGGTATTGCTGTTTGGCGTAGGCACCGACTACGCACTCATCATCTTCTCGCGATTCCGCGAAGCCCTGACGGTGACCCAAGACCCGACCGAAGCCGTCGCGATCGCGATGCGATCAGTCACTGGTGCGCTCGTGGCCAGCATGTCGACCATCGTTGCGGCCGTCCTTGCGCTGCTCACCGCGGTCTCCCCCACCCTGCACGCATTCGGTCCTTATCTGGCCGTCGGCGTTATCTCGATGGCCGCAGTTGCGTTCACTCTCACTCCGGCGCTGCTGGTGTTGACCGGACGGTTTGCCTTCTGGCCGCGCCGCGCTCCCGTCGTCGGACAAGAGCCGCCGGCCCCACGCATCTGGAAGCGTCTCGCCACGGTCGCGATCGATCATCCGCGACGCATTCTCGCCGCAGGACTCGCTGGCTTGGCACTGATGTCGACTGGGCTGATCGGTGTGCAACAAAGCTTTGACCTGGTCAGCGGTTTCCGCATCGAAAGCGAGTCCGCTACCGGCCGCGACATGTTGGCCGACTCATTTGGCCCCGGCACCATCGCGCCGAGTCGCGTGATTGTCACGTCCAAAGACCAGATCACTCCGGCTCAAGTCACGACCATCAGCGATGAACTGGCAGAAGCGCCGCACGTCGCACACGTCGGCCGCAACGCGATCTCGGACAACCAGCGCACCGCCGCTGTTGAGGTCACCCTCGACATCAACCCGTACAGCGCTGCGGCCTTGGACGCTGTCCCTGGCCTCACCAAGGCCGCCACAACGGCAGTCAAGGACGCCGAGATCTCCGATGCCCAGGTCTTGGTGGGCGGCGAGACGTCCGTTGCGGCCGACACCCGCACTGCCCTGGACCGCGATCTTGTCGTTGTTGGTCTGGTGATGTTGATCGTCGTCGCCATCATTCTCGGCGTCGTCCTGCAATCGATCATCGCGCCGCTGTATCTAGTGGCCACCCTGATCGCTTCGTATGCGGCAACCATGGGCCTGACGGCATTCCTGACGCTCCATTGGGGCAGCGACATCGGATTCGGCAATCGAGTTGCGGTGTACGTCCTCGTGTTCTTGGTCGCCCTCGGCGTTGACTACACGATCTTCATGATGACGCGATATCGCCAGGAGTTGGCGACGCGCACCCCCGTTGAAGCGCTCCGCACGGCGATCGTCCGAACTGGCGGCGTTATCTCATCGGCCGGCGTCATTTTGGCTGGCACATTCGCTGTGCTCATGACACAGCCCATTCGCGAGCTGTACCAGTTCGGCTTGGCGATGGCGATCGGCATTCTGCTGGACACCTTCATTATCCGACCGCTCCTGGTGCCCGCGTGCATCCGCTTGCTGGACCGCCGCGCCCTGTGGCCCAGCCACACGACGTGAGCAATCCCTCAGTCATTTGGGTCGCCGGAAGGCGGTCGGACACGGTTGACTGGTAGACGCTGTCTTCGAAGGAGAAACTGTGGCCCGCATCGCCCGTCGTACGTTCATTGCCGCCCCGCCTGAGCGGGTGTGGGAATTGGTTCAGGACTTCGCCGTTTGGCATCCGCGCCTGAACATCTACGAGGGTGGCCCCGAAGCGTCCGCCGAACTAGTCGTCACCGTGGGCGAACTGCAAGACGAGGCCATGACGCTTTCGTACTCGATGCCCGAGCCGCCGTTCCCGATCACCGACCACCGCGCCACGATCGTGGTCGAGCCGCAGCACGACACCACCTGCTACGTCGAGTGGTCCGCTGAGTTCGAGTCCGATCCCGGCATCATCTGGATGCTCGAAGATCAGCTCGGCGACGACATCTTCAACATCGCCCTCGACAAGTTGGCCGCCGCCGCCCAAGACCAGTGGGCCGAAGCCGTCCTCACAAACTGACACACCCCCGCCAGCACACCGGTGATCGAGGTGCGAGGTACGAGCCTCGAGATCATCCGTTGG
>JBEBVW010000077.1:0-10507 GCA_040392565.1 Aeromicrobium sp.
CCTCCGAAGCAGCCATTCGCGGATTCATTGACGATCTGGACATCGACCTGGTCGTGCTGGCTCGCTACATGCAGATCTTGAGCGACGACTTGTGCCAGCACCTGGCTGGGCGCGCAATCAACATTCACCACAGCTTCCTACCCAGCTTCAAGGGTGCCCGGCCGTATCAGCAGGCCCACGACCGCGGCGTCAAGCTGATCGGTGCCACGGCTCACTACGTCACGGCAGATCTTGACGAGGGTCCGATCATCGAGCAGGAAGTGCTGCGCGTCGACCATCGACTCGCGCCAGCAGATCTGGCGCGCGTGGGTCGAGACGTTGAAGCGCAGACGTTGTCGCGCGCCGTGCAATTGCACGCCGAATCGCGGGTTTTGCGCAACGGTCCGCGCACAGTTGTCTTTGACTGAACCCCGATAGCGCAGTTCAGCGCGGCGCGCCGAACTGTCTCACCCGCTGAGAGTGCTGCGGAAATGGCGCGTTGCTGCCTAGTTTTCTACCCATGAGCGACCAGGTTTACGTCCGCAAGTCCCGTCGTGGGCTCTACATCGGCATCGCCGTACTCGGCGCTGCCCTCATCGCCGGATTCGCTTTCTTCACGCGAGGTGGTCAGGCCGATCCCGCTCACAGCATCAACATCGTCGGTTTCGCTGTGCCCGAAGCAGCCAACAAGTCGCTTGCCACTCAGTTCAACCAATCCGAATTCAACACGACCGGCGCCGATGTCGCCTTCAAAACGTCGTACGGCGCTTCAGGCGATCAGAGTCGCGCGGTGGAGAACGGTCTCAAAGCGGACTATGTCCACTTCTCCGTCGGCACCGACGTTGACCGCCTCGTCGCGGCCGGCCTGGTCGATCCGACCTGGGACGACGGAGCCAACAAGGGCGTGGTGTCATCCTCGATCGTGGTGTTGGGCGTGCGAGACGGGAACCCCAAAAACATTCGCAGCTGGGACGATCTGACCAAGCCCGGGATCAAGATCGTGACAGCGAATCCAGCTTCTTCTGGTGCCGCCCGCTGGAATGCACTCGCTGCCTGGGGCCACGTCACCGAGAACGGCGGATCAGAAGCCGATGCCACCCAATTCGTGGATGCCCTCTTCAAGAACGTGGTTTCGCTGACCAACAGTGGACGCGACGCCACCACATCGTTCCTCGACGGCAATGGTGATGTGCTGCTGGCTTATGAGAACGAGGCGATCCTGGCCGCCCAGAACGGCCATGGCTTCGAGTACGTGATTCCCGAAACCACGCTGAAGATCGAGAACGCCGGCGCCCTTCTCGCCAAGCACACGAAGGTCGCCGAATCCTGGCTCGCCTTCGTTCTCAGCGACGCCGGCCAAACGCAGTTCGCACTCAAAGGGTTCAGACCGATTCGTGACGACGTCGACTTCGGCGGGGTCGTCGAAGGCGCCCCCGATCCCACGCACCCCTTCCCGGCGGTCAAGCATCTGCTGACCTTGGACGATTTCGGCGGGTGGGACGGCGTCAAGGACAAATTGTTCGGCGACGGAAAAGACGGCGCTCCCGTCGGTATCGTCACCTCATCGATCGAGAAATCCGGAAAGGCGACTCAGTAGTGACCAAGACCGGCCGGCTCGGCCTCGGCATCACGCTGTTGTGGTTCAGCCTGCTGGTGCTGATCCCACTGTCGGCTGTGCTGGTGACCGCGTCAGAGGGCGGCTGGTCGAACTTCTGGCGAGTCGTCACGACGGAGCAGACGGCACATGCCATCCAGTTGACGGTCACCGCAGCACTCGTGGTCACGGTCATCAACATCTTTGCTGGCACCGTCATCGCCTGGGTTTTGGTGCGTGACCAGTTCCCCGGCAAGGCACTGTTGGAACTGATTATCGACATTCCGTTCGCCTTGCCCACCATCGTGGCCGGGCTCGTACTTCTGTCGCTGTACGGCAACGACAGCCCGCTCGGTCTGCACCTGGCGAACACGTCGGGCGCTGTCTATCTGGCGTTTCTGTTCGTCACACTGCCGTTCGTAGTCCGGATGGTGCAACCGGTTCTGCAAGAACTCGATCGTGACGTAGAGGAGGCTGCCGCGTCATTGGGCGCCAGCCGATTGCTGACGTTCCGGCGCATCATCCTGCCGAGCTTGGCGCCCGCTATCGCCGCAGGAGCAGCCCTTTCGTTTGCTCGTGCAGTCGGCGAATACGGATCATTGGTGCTCTTGTCGGGCAATCTGCCATTCGAGTCCGAGGTGGCATCAGTTCGCATCCTCAGCGCGATCGAGAACGACAATCCGGCCGGCGCGGCCGCGATCGCCACACTGCTCCTCGTGATTTCGCTTGCCGTCATCATTGCGCTGGACGTCATCCAACGACGGGTTGCACGCCGTGGCTAATCCACCCGTCCGCCGCAGCACGGTCGGCTACCTCTTGCGCTTCTTTGCCATTGCCTATCTGTTGCTGTTGGTGGCATGGCCGGTGACCCTGGTTGTCACCCATACCTTCGACGACGGACTCACATCGCTTCGTGCAGTGTTCAGCGATCCCGACACCGTGCACGCACTGCGCTTGAGCTTCTTCGCCGCTGTGATCGCCACTGCGATCAACACGGTGTTCGGCGTCGGCATGTCATTGCTGTTGGTGAGATCGCAATTCCGCGGGAAACGCCTGCTGAGTGCACTGCTCGACTTGCCGCTATCGGTTTCACCGATCGTTGTTGGCCTGGCACTGGTGCTGGTCTACGGCGGCCGTGACGGGTGGTTTGGCCCCACTCTGGAAAGCCGAGGCTTCCAGATCATCTTCTCCACGCCCGGCATCGTCTTGGCCACAGCATTCGTCTCTCTCCCACTCGTGATCCGCGAGGTTGTGCCGACTCTCAAGGAGATCGGCATCGAACAAGAGCAAGCGGCCTACAGCCTCGGGGCCAACTCCTGGCAAACGTTTTGGCGCATCACCTTGCCAAGCGTGAAGTGGGCCGTCGTCTACGGCGTCGTGCTGACCTTGGCTCGGTCACTGGGCGAATTCGGAGCCGTCAAAGTGGTCTCCGGCAATGTCTTGGGCGAAACCAGAACCGCCACGCTTGCTGTCGAAGAAAAGTACTTAGGCTTCGACGCCGACGCCGCCTACGCGATCGCGTTCCTCCTAGCAGCCGTCTCCGTGTTGGCTATTGCCGCCGTTTCACTCCTCCGTTGGGCCGAAAACAGGAAGTACTCCGCATGAGCATCGAAATCACCGGCGTCAACAAGAATTTCGGCGACTTCGTCGCTCTACAAGACATCGACCTGCACATCCCTACCGGTCAGCTCACCGCCCTACTTGGCCCCAGCGGTGGCGGCAAGACCACACTCCTGCGGATCATCGCCGGACTGGACGAAGCCGACAGCGGTTCGGTCGTCATCGAAGGCCACGAGGCCACTCACCTACCGGTACAGAAGCGAAACGTGGGCTTCGTTTTCCAGCACTACGCAGCGTTCAAACATCTGAGCGTGGCCCGCAACATCGCGTTCGGACTGGAAATCCGCAAACGCCCGCCAGAGGAAATCAACGCCAAGGTCGGCGAGCTGCTCGATCTGGTCCACCTCCGCCAGTTCGCCCATCGCCTTCCATCGCAACTCTCCGGAGGGCAGCGGCAGCGCATGGCACTGGCTCGAGCGCTGGCGATCGAACCAACTGTGCTGCTGCTGGATGAACCATTCGGCGCACTCGATGCCAAGGTGCGCAAGGAACTGCGCGACTGGCTGCGCCGCCTGCACGACGAAGTTCACGTCACCACCGTCTTCGTGACCCACGATCAAGAAGAGGCACTCGAAGTTGCCGATTCGATTGTGGTGATCAACGAAGGTCGCATTGAGCAGATCGGCACACCCGACGAGCTCTACGACTCACCGGCGAGTGAGTTCGTGCTGTCATTCCTTGGCCCTGTTACTCGGTTGGGCGACCAGTTGATCCGGCCGCACGACATCGAGATATCCCGCTACGAACAAGCCGCCATCACATCAGGACCCATCACTCGCTGGACCCGGGTGGGCTGGGAGGTTCGGCTGGAAGTGCAGCCCACCGACGCACTTCATCCGGACCCGGTGCTTGTCACCGTCAGTCGCGCGGAAGCAACCGCGCTAGGACTGCACCTCGGAGACATCGTGTGGTTGCGGCCAGCCATCGGCGCTCAGCAGGTCAGTACGTCCGGCTGACGCTCCGACGCTGCCAGGCCAACCCCGCGGCGAACACGACAATTCCGGCTGCCGCCAACGCAGCGCCAACTGGACTGACCGCTCGATAGCCGTAGCCCTCGGCGATCACGATGGAACCAAGTAGTGCGCCAAGCCCATTGGCGACGTTGAGTGCGGAGTGGTTGAGTGCTGCGCCCAACATCTCAGCCGATCCCGCAGCAGTCATCAACCGAATCTGCAGGGTGATCGCCAAGACCGAGCCGAGCATTCCGACGATGAAGACCAAGGCTGCAGCAGGCACGACATGCGGGGACAACCACCAGAACAGAAGCAAAGCCGTCGCGAGGGCGGTAAATCCGATCAGCACGGATTTCGCTGGACTCCAGTCCGCCAAAGGCCCCGCAATCCACGAACCGATGACACTGCCCACGCCGAAGATGAGCAAGAACACGGCAATCGCGTCGCGGGAAAGCCCGGTGACGTCGGTGACGAGCGGAGCGATGTAGCTATACATCGCAAAAAGTCCGCCGAAGCCGACGACGCCAGCAGTAATGGCGAACCACACCTGTGAACTACGCAATGCCGCTAGTTCGCTGCGAATCGTGGCTCCACGGTTGGCGGGCTGATGCGGGACGAACGCAATGATCATCGCCGCTGCCGCGACCGACAGCGCGAGCACCATCCAGTAGGCAGCACGCCAACCAAGGTGCTGACCCAGCAAAGTGCTTGCCGGGACCCCGGCAACCGTAGCTACCGAGAGCCCCAACATGACCCGACTGACCGCGCGGCCCCGCTGCTGGACAGGCACCAGAGAAGCCGCCAGCAGCGATGCAACGCCGAAGTAGGCGCCGTGAGGCAAGCCCGAAAGGAAGCGTGAGACCAGCACCGGCAGGTATCCATCGACCATTGCCGTCACGGCATTACCCAAGCCGAGCGCCAAGATCAGCAGCGCAGCAAGTTCGCGGCGCGGCCACGCTGCCCCCAACGAAACGATGATCGGGGCACCAACCACCACGCCGAACGCGTAGGCCGTAATGATGTGGCCGGTCGTGGCATTCGAGCGGTCAATGGACTCTGCGATGTCAGGCAGCAGACCCATCGTCACGAACTCGGTGGTGCCAATGGCAAACCCACCCAACGCCAGCGCCAGCAGTGCCAACCCCACATGGGCCGGTCGCTCCGTTGTTGCGGTCGGTGCTGAGGTCACCTGGATTGCAAGCGTTCAGCCCAGCTGATTGTTCCCACCATCAGCTGAGTGACGCGTCACCCCAGTTCGCACTCCTGCTTCGAACCTCCTGCATCAAGCACGATTTTGGCGCCATCGGGCAACTCGAACGCGTTCGCCACACTGCTCAGAATCTGGCATTCCGAACCAGACAGAGTGCCCTTGCCCGACATATCGAACGTCAGAGTTTTGCCGTCGACTTCGTATCCCGAGGCGCCAATCGAACCGTCGGCTGCCTGGCCGATGAGGTCCAAGATCGCGTCCTTTGACACCTCCGGAATCTCAAAGTCACCTGTCGGCGTCGAGTTCGAGATGCCAGCAGTGTCCCCGGCAGCCGGCCGGTCGGTCGCGGGCTTGTCATCTCCGCAGGCTGCGATCGTGAGCAGCAGAATCGGAGTTGCGAGGACGGAAGTACGCCATGAAGTGGTCATGAAGAAATATTCAAAGGACACCCCTCTCAGCGCACTGAGTAGGTCGTACTCAGAATGTGTCTGACCACCTTGGGCGAGAGTGCTGCCATGACTCGACAGTTCCCCCGCCTACGTTTCGTCCTGGTTCCGCTACTCGGCGCCGCGCTGAGCCTGCTGTTCCTCCCGCAATCGGCAACTGCCGCGCTCGGCGTCGGCCTGCAGGTTGACGGATCCACCGCGACCTCTGTCGTCCAGGGCGGAACGATCGAGCTGACCTGGGCTGCCGTCGACGCCGATTCGGCGACCGGATGGGCCCATCAAGGCGGCACGCCGGTTGCACTACCCGGCTGGGATGGACCTCAAACTGTCAATCCGAAAAACTCTCTACATGTCACGGTCAATCTTCCGCCTGGCGTCTACACCGTGGTCATCGAGGCAACCAGCGAGGAAGGCACCGCGTATTCCTCGGTTCCACTGACTGTTCTACCGAATGATTCCGAAGACACCCCCGACGACGACACCCCCGACGACGACAGCGACACCACTGGCCAGCCGACAGTGGCGCCTCGGGCCGGACTGTCGTGAACCTGCGGCGGCGGTCGTCGGCCGCCGCCCTCGCGACTGCGGCAGTTCTAGCACTCGGCGGCTGCGCGCCGGCCGGATCTGATCGCCCGCCCTCACCACGCGCGGCGGCACCGACTTCCGCGATCACCTCGCCTACCCCACTCCCAAGCCGCCCGATGACGCTTGCCATCCGTTCGATCGGCATCACGGACGCCGCGATTGACCCGCTCGGCACCCTCGGCGATGGCTCACAAGAAGTTCCGTCGGACCCGCGACGCGTGGGTTGGTGGAAGCACGGCGCACTGCTTGGCGCGTCGGGGAGCATCGCGCTCGTCGGCCACACCAAATCACGAGGCGGCGGTGTCTTCGACAAACTCGGTCAACTCTCGCCAGGAGACACCGTCGATGTCACCTCGGCAGACTCACAGCGTTGGGGGTTTACCGTCGAGTCAGTCGAGGAGGTCGACGTTGACGACTTTGCCGCCATTGCTGATTCGGTCTATCGAACTACTGGCCCAAGCGTCCTCACGCTCATGACGTGCGGAGACTTCGACGGTCACGAGTTTGATTCCACTGTCGTGGTGCGCGCGACAAGTAGGTAGGTCCTACTCAGAATGCCCAAGGGCGACATCGGCGACTCTAAGCCGACCCCCTTGAATGAAAGGCTCCCAATGTCTCCTCATAAGCGACCTATGGCCCTTGCAGTTGTCACTGCAGCCACCCTTGCCACGCTGCTGAGTGGCTGCGGCGGCACTGACGAACTTGTGACTGACAACGCTAAGGTCAGCCGCGACGACGGCGACATCACGATCGAAACAACCGACGGGACAGTCAAGTCGAGCACCGACGCGAAATTGCCTGAGGGTTTTCCTGCCGACGACGTGCCGCTGATTGACGGAACCATCATCAACGCGGTCTCGATCACGGAGTCCGACCAACGCGGTTGGACCGTCATGATCACCACCGATGCCTCCCCTGCGGATGCTGCAGCTGAGGTGAAAGCCCAACTGACTGCGGCCGGATTCACTGTCAACGGCACGACGGATGCCGGCCAAATGGTTCAGTTGATCTTGGAGTCGAGCAGCTATCAGATTCTCGCCGGCGTCTCGAACTACGGCGAGAGCGAGACTTCCGTTTCGTACACCGTCGTTCCGACCACCTAGGCCTGCTTTCAGCCCTAGACTTCCCCGCATGCAGTGGCCGATCATCGACCGCCCCGCGTTGCGTCACAGCATCGAGGAAGCACTGACTGAACGGCCTGCGCGCGCCGTGATGGTGACGGGACCAGCTGGCGCTGGCAAAACGACCCTTGCTGGACAAGTGGCCGCCCGTCGTCGGCAATCGCAAGGCGACCAGTTGTTCACCGTCGCCGCGCTGGCCGAACTGTCCGATGTGCCGTTGGCTGCGTTTGCTCCTGTCGTGCAGTTGCTCGGTGTTTCGCGTGCCGATGGTGTGCGCAGCGTCGTTCGAGGTCTCATGACCGAGCTGGGCTCACATGCATCGTCGGCCGTGCTGGTTGTCGACGACGCTCCCCTGCTGGACCCTGCGTCTGCAGCCGTGGTCTACCAGGTCGTTCGCGCATTCGGACTTCCGACCGTGTTGACAGCTCGATCCGGCGTACCGCTGGGCGGTCCCATTGAGCGGCTCCGGCACGAAAACCTGGTTCGAGAAGTCGAAGTCAGCGGCCTCGAACTGCCAGCCGTGGAGGAGGTCGTACGGACGTATCTGGGCGCTCCGCCTCGCCCCGACGATGTGCAACGACTCCGAACCGTTAGCGACGGAAACCCGCTCTACCTGCGTGAACTCATGAACCAGGCCGAACGCTCCGGCCGCATCCACCGGTCACCGTCCGGAATCACGATCGACTCCGT
Organism: Aeromicrobium sp.; assembly: GCA_040392565.1. Classification (GTDB taxonomy): domain Bacteria; phylum Actinomycetota; class Actinomycetes; order Propionibacteriales; family Nocardioidaceae; genus Aeromicrobium. Next base: position 8,199 of record JBEBVW010000077.1, read on the forward strand.
CGGCTTGCGTGGCGATATTTCGACATCCATCAGTGACCGCATCTCCCAACTTGAGGAAGCCGATTTAGAAGTCCTTCAAGTGATCGCCCTCGGAGCGGGTGCGCCGATCGACGTGCTGTGTCCACTTGCGCGCGACCGCGTTCGGGCCGAGCGACTCATCGATGCCGACATCGTGCGCGAGATGAGACAAGACGGCCTGCGCCCAGCGCACCCGCTCTACCGTGATGCGGCCGTGAAACTGATCGGTCCAGACGATCAGCAGCGGATGTACTCAACCGTTGCGGACCGCCTTGAAGAAACAGGTGATCCAACCCTTCGGTTCGCGGCCATCCGACTACGGATCGACTCCGGCGGCCCTTCAACCACAGAGGACCTGCAATGGGCAGCCAGCTACGCATACGGATTAGGTGAGCATGCCGTCGCAATCGAACTGACCGAGGCGGCGCGAACCAATGACACCCGCCGACTGCCCTTCACCGCGGTCTTGAACGAAGCGACCTCGTTGTCCCACCTAGCTCGCCTCGACGACGCAGACACAGCGTTCACCCAAGCTGCCGACCTCGCCGAGACCACCGACAACATCGCCGTGCTCATCTCGCGGTGGGGTTCACACCTTGCGTACCGAAGGTTCGATGCTGCGTCGGCACTGGGCTTAGCCAACCGATTGGCAGACCGCCTTGACCCTGCGAGCCAGAAGTCTTTGCAGCCCATCCTCGCTACCTGGCGATTGCTGCTCGGAGAATCAACTGACGCTCGTAAACCCGACAGTCTCGACGGTCCAGCGTCTGATACCTCCCCCGAACTGATCGTGCGTGCGGCAATGGCACGCGTCATGCTTGACGCGATGAGCGGTCGGGCATCGGCTGAGGTTGCCGAGCAGCTCGTCGCAGTCGAATCCGAATACGGAATTCTCGATCCGATGGCGTCAGCCATGGTGCATCTACAGCAGTACTTCCACCTGCTTTCGCTCGGCGAGGGAGCAGCAGCGCAATCGGCCATCGAGCAGCAGCGCGCGACGTGCCCGCCCGATGCGGTGGGCTTGTGGTCGTACACGCTGGGAATTCATGTGATGTACAGCGGTCGCCTGGACGATGCTGCCGACCTCGCGCGCCTCGCCGTCGACCAACTGAGTTGGCGCGATCCCATTGGGTTGCTCGGCGCAGCTATTGCCCTGCGTGCAGCTGTAGAGGCCCGTCGGGGTGAAACTGCAGCAGCACGAGCCTTCCTGAACGATCTACTTCCAGTCCAGCGCGCCGAGCCCAAGGCGGCCATGCTGATTGCGGAGGCCGAAGCACTCCTGCTGGCCGAAGGTGGCGACATCGCCACAGCCGAGGCGATCATCACCGCGGCAGCACAGGGGGCCTGGGCCCAAGGCCACCATCTGGTTGCCGCAATTTCGCTCGGCGCCTGTCTCCACATCGGATCGGCTCACCAAGCTGCGGACCTGCTCGGCCAGATCCGAGCCGATGTGAACTACATCGACGGACTGTACGGCGCACTGCACGATACTGCTGACGCCCTTCATAAGAACGCGTTTAGTCGCCTCGTCATCGCTGCCCGTCGACTCGCCGACGGCGGGATGGCCGCAGCTGCTGTGGCTGCGCTCGAGCACGCTGAAAAAGCCGCGAGAAAAGCCAAGGACGCCGGGGCAATATATCGGCTGACCTCGGCACGCGTCGCCTTGGAACGCGCGTTCGGCCAACGTCCCACCCGCACACGCACCAGACTGCGCGACGAAGTCACGCAGCGCGAGTGGGAAGTCGTGGAACTGGTCCGCGACCGCCTCAGTAGCCCAGAAATCGCCAGCGCATTGGGATTGTCACGTCGAACTGTCGACAACCACTTGCAGAGCGTCTACCGCAAAATGGGAATCTCCGGACGGCCGGAATTGCGCGCCTTGCTGGCAGAGGATGCGTTGACCGACGTTTAGTCGGATCGATATCCGCCGCTAAGCCGATCGGCAAGCCCGGAGGCGCGAAGTGCGCGGCGGTTGACGGCGGCGCGAATCGATTCAGGAGTGCCGATGATGCGCACCTGCTTCTTTGCACGCGTGACGGCGGTGTAGAACAACTCGCGGGTGAGCAACGCAGAGTCATCGGGCGGCATGATGACGGTGACGACATCGGCTTGTGAGCCCTGGGCCTTGTGCACCGTCATGGCGTGCAGCGTTTCGGTATCGGGCAAACGCGTAGTGGCTAAATGTCGTGGGCCGGTGGCGGTGGCCAAGGCGACTTCGAGCCGACCATCGGGGCGTCGGACGGTGACGCCCCCGTCGCCGTTCCACACGCCGAGTGTGTGGTTGTTGGCCG
>JBEBVW010000078.1:0-10504 GCA_040392565.1 Aeromicrobium sp.
GACACAGCGCAGGTTGCTGGCTTGGATCTGACGACCTTCGCCACATTCGCCAGCCTCAGCGGGGTTGTGCCGATGGTCGGCATCGCCGCGAGTCGTTGCTTTGCGGGCAATGCCGCGATGCTCGGCTGTTGCGACGTCATCATCGCCACCCGCGACAGCACCATCGGCATGGGTGGACCGGCCATGATCGAAGGAGGCGGGCTCGGGGTCTTCACGCCCGAAGAAGTGGGTCCATCAAAGGTCCAATCCAGCAACGGTGTGATCGACGTTCTCGTTGAGGACGAGGCAGCAGCTGTCGCCGCGGCAAAGAAGTACTTGGCTTACTTTCAAGGAGCCATTGCAGCCGTCGATTCTCCCGACCCGACTGCACTTCGATCAGCTTTGCCGGAGAACAGACTGCGGGTCTACGACGTCCGGCAAGTCATCTCCGGTGTCGCCGATGCTGATTCAGTCTTGGAGCTTCGATCAGGCTTCGGACGAGCCATCGTCACCGCGCTCGCTCGTATTGGTGGACGCCCCGTCGGAGTGCTGGCCAACGATCCGGCTCACTTGGGCGGTGCCATCGACGCCGACGCAGCCGACAAAGCCGCACGATTCATGCGGTTGTGCAACACCCACGGCCTGCCCATCGTGTCGTTCGTCGACACCCCTGGCTTCATGGTCGGGCCCGACAGCGAGGCGCAGGCGCACGTTCGGCACGCCAGTCGCATGTTCGTCGCTGGCGCCCATCTGCGGGTTCCGCTGTTGGCCGTGGTGCTGCGTAAGGGATATGGGCTTGGCGCCATGGCGATGACGGGCGGCAGCCTGCACGCACCCCTGATGACGGTGGCCTGGCCCACTGGCGAGTTCGGCGGAATGGGCCTGGAAGGCGCCGTGCGATTGGGCTTCCGCAAAGAGTTGGAAGCCAAGCCCGAAGGTCCAGAACGTGAAGCGCTATTCGACGCGCTCGTCGCAATGGCCTACGAGCGCGGCACGGCGATCAATATGGCGGCTGTGCTCGAAATCGACGGGGTCATTGACCCGGCAGATACTCGAGATCGCTTGATTCGCGGACTGGATTCTTCGGTCGTGCGACCCGCCGGGCCTGGTGGAATCGACCCGTGGTGATGCTCGGTCCGGCAGAATCTGGACATGCTGACACGAATCCTTACTGGCGTTCTGGTCGCTCTCGCCGCGCTCGTTTCGGGCTGTACGGCCAACGCCGGTAGCGCGTTTGCCGAACAGTACGGCGCCTATCTCGACACAGTTCCTGAAGTTGAATCGCACCAGGTTCGAGGCAATAACGATCTGCCCGGGGTGGGCTCGGCCGACACGCAAGTCGTCTTGAAGCCAGATCTGACCGCCGAACAAGTTGCCGGCGTCTTCGCGAAATTGGCAAGCCACCGCGTCGATCAAAAAGTGTCAGAGCACCATCTGTCGGTGCGGTTCGTGACACCTAACGGATCTGGAGACGACGCTGTCGTTTCGGTGTATGCCACGGTCGACAAGAAGCCAGCCACCTTGTCGAAGGCCGACGCTCGTGAGCAGGTCGATCGCATCGTCGACTTCGCTGCACAGGACCCAGGACTCACGGACTACAGCACGTTCGTCAACACCGTCCACGTGACGACCGATGACGACCCGTTCGCGACGGCGCAGCGGGTGCTGGACTTTCTGCCCAGGCAGCCCGAGGGCCTCATGAACGTCATGGTGAGCAGCGGACCCGGCTCGATCTGGTTGTTCAGTGACAGTTCGCTCGATGAACTGCGGCCGATCACCAAGGTGCTGTCGGTGTTGCCCGACGACGTGGAGCCCAAACTTTGGCGGGCAAGTATCCAGAACCCCAGCCGAGAAGCAGTATTCGAGATTGTGCTGCCCCCAGACACCTCTGACGAGGTCGTCGGCAAACTGGAAAGGGCCGCCGAGCTCAACGCTATTGCGGTCAAGGTGACCGTTGCCCGCTAGTGCGGGAGTCGATTTCTCGCAGTTACCCGGTGCGTGAGAGACTGAGGGTTGCCTGGCGCGTGGGCTTTTGTTCGCGTGCGCCGGCCACATTCTTTCGATGTCCAGCAGGAGAGCACCCACGTGAAGAGCACCACCGAGTCCTTGAGCCCCACGCGAATCAAGTTGACGATCGAGGTGCCGTTCGAAGAGTTCGAAACGAACCTCAAGGCGGCCTACAAGACCATCGGTTCACAGATCAGCATCCCGGGCTTCCGCAAGGGCAAAGTGCCGGCCGCTGTTGTCGATCAGCGAGTCGGCCGCGGTGCGGTCCTCGACGAAGCCATCAACTCGGCGTTGCCCGGCTGGTACAACCAGGCGCTGCAGGAGTCGAAGATCCAGCCGCTGAGCCAGCCCGAGATCGACCTGACCAAGTTCGCCGACGGCGAGCCCATTGAGGTTACTGCCGAGCTCGACGTTCGTCCCGAGATCACGCTGCCGGACATCTCGGCCATTTCGGTTGAGGTTGATGACGCAGAGGTCGCCGACGCTGACGTTGACGAGCAGATCGACGCGCTCCGCGAGCGTTTCGGCACGTTCACTGAGGTTGAGCGCGCTGCTCAGGATGGCGACTTCGTCACCATCGATCTGTCGGCAGCCACCAAGGACGGCGAAGCCATCGAAGAGGCTCAGGCGCCGGGTCTGCCCTACACGATCGGCAAGGCCACGATGCTCGACGGCCTCGACGAAGCGCTGACCGGCCTGTCGAAGGGTGACAGCAAGACTTTCGCCACCGAGCTCGTCGGCGGTGACCGCAAGGGCGATGAAGTCGACGTGACCGTCGTCTTGCAGGACATCAAGGAGCAGCAGCTTCCTGAGGTCGACGACGAGTTCGCTCAGATGGCATCGGAGTTCGACACGGTTGCTGAACTGCGCGCCGATCTGACCGAGCGCGTGACCCGCGGCAAGCGCATGCAGCAGGCCGCCGAGGCTCGCGATCTGGTCCTCGATGAGGTCATCTCGAAGGTCGACGCCCCGCTGCCCGAGGGAGTTGTCACCGAAGAGCTCACCGCTCGCCGCCAGCAGGTCGAGCAGCAGCTCGCCTACGCCGGCCGCACCCTGGCCGACTACTTGGACGATCAGGAGCAGACCGAGGACGAGTTCGAGGCCGAGCTGGAGAAGAGCGTCCGCGATTCCCTGATCGCTCAGTTCGTCCTGGACCAGTTGGTCGAGTCCAATGAAATCGGCATCGACGACAGCGAACTGACGCAGCACATCATGCGCCGTGCGCAGCAGTCCGGCGAGGACCCCAACTCCTTCATCCAGCACATCATGGAGCACAACCACGTGCCTGAGATGGTCAGCGAAGTCCTGCGCGGCAAGGCCCTCGCGTCATTGGTCGAGTCGGCCAAGGTCACCGATAAGTCCGGCAACACCCTCGACCTGAGCAAGCTTCAGGCCGACGGCTCCATCGCCACCGACGAGCCCGCAGAAGACGCCTAACCATCCCTGGGCGATTGAGGTGCGAGCTTGCGAGCCTCGAAATCACTGGGATTAGTTACCGCTTCCGCTGGTTTCGAGGCTCCTCGCAGGGCTCGTCGCACCTCAACCACCGGGTTGGGGCTCCAATTTCGGTGATCGAGGTGCGAGCTTGCGAGCCTCGAGATCATGGTTGGTTGGTTTCGAGGCTCCTCGCAGGGCTCGTCGCACCTCAACCACCGTGGTTACGTGGAGCGGGCGTGATGAACGACTCGTGCGTTTTGCGTTCCGATTCTGGGGCTGAGCAGGCACGATAGAGGCATGGCAACCGAGCCGGCACGCACTACTGACGTCGCAGCGTTGGCGATCGACTATGGCGATCGCCTGCTGATCGGCGCAGTTCGTGACGTCCACCAGTCGGTTGCCAAGCGCATCTTCCGGGGGTCGCGAATCCTCGGCGGACGCCTCCCAGAGTCGATGCACGACGCAGTCACAACGTCGATCTACGGTGCGATTTCGGGATTTCTCCGTATCGGCAGCGGTGCAGTGCGCACGATGGCCAGCCGCGGAATCGGTAAGCCGGTCGAAGACAGCCCGCGCGGACGCATGGTCATGTCGGCCATCAACGGTCTGATTGGCGACGAGTTGCGCATGCTCGACGATCCGCAGGCGATCACGATGGCTGTTCGCGTCGAAGGCGCCGATGTCCCCGCCAACTCCTGGCCGCTGCGTGAAGCATTCCGCGAGGGCACCAGCCACGTGGTGCTATTCCTCCACGGTCTTTGTGAAAACGACGAGTCTTGGGATCTCAACGCTCGCACCCACGGCACCACGTACCGCCAGCGGGTGGCCGCTGAAACCAGCGGAACGCCGGTCATGATCCGGTATAACACCGGTCTACATATTTCGGAGAACGGCCAGCACCTGGACCAGTTGATCCGCCAACTTGTGGCGAATTGGCCGGTCGAGATCACCCGCATCACGCTGGTGGGCCACTCGATGGGCGGACTCGTCGCCCGCGCAGCCACCAACCACGCGACGGCCGCCGGAGAGACGTGGCAGTACCTGGTGCGCGACGTGGTCTGTTTGGGCACGCCGCATGCTGGTGCGCGCCTCGAAAAGGTCGCTCACGTCGGATCACGCTTGCTGAAGTTCTGGCCCGAGAGCCGCCCGTTCGGCAAGATCCTCGACACCCGCTCGGCTGGAATCGTTGATCTGCGCCACGGCTACATCTCGGCCGAAGAGTGGAAGGGTCAAGATCTCACCGCCCAGTGGGGTCTCGATCGCATTGCCGCCGCGCCACTCCCGCACGCGGAGTATCACTTCGTCGCCGCAACACTCGGCGCAACGCAGGGTCATCCGCTGAGCACCGTCCTTGGCGATCTCCTGGTGCACTTCTCCTCGGCGACCGGCGTTGGCCGCAGCGGCGCCATCGTTGATGGTGCCCGATTTGAATACTTGCCTAGCGCTCACCACTTCGCGCTGCTGAACCATCCGCAGGTCGGCGATTGGCTGGTCGCCTGGCTCAACGCCCGCGATCGCCGCCGGCCGGCGATTGGTTGGCTCCGCAAGGTCTGACCTTGTGGCGCTAGGGTGTGCCCAGTCAACGATCAGGAAGAGCACTCCCATGGCCGATCAGGCAAAGAACCGCGAACGCATTGAAGCCAGCATCGATATCGCTGCTTCGCCCGCCCAGGTGTGGAACGTCATCTCGGACATCCGCCGCATGGGGGAGTGGAGCCCGCAGTGCAAGAAGATGTGGGTCTTCGGCGGTGGCGAGGTCAAGCAGGGCACTCGCACGCTGAACTTGAACCGACAGGGCTGGAAGCGCTGGCCCACCAACTCGGTCGTCCAGACGTTCGAGCCAGAGAAGAAGTTGGCGCTGCGTATCGTCGAGAACCGTTCGGTATGGACGTATGAACTCGAGCCCACCGCGAACGGCACCCGGGTCACCGAATCGCGCTCAATCCCCAATGGTGTTTCTGGCGTATCCAAGTTCCTGACCAAGGCCATGCTCGGCGGATCTGAGGAGTTCGAGAACGAACTCGAAGCCGGTATCAAGTCGACGCTGGAGCGCATTAAGTCTGAGGTCGAAGGTGCCGCCTGAGTTTCCCTCCGAGGGACTTCCGGCGCTCGAAGCTGAAACTGACATAGCTGCGCCCGTTGAGAAGGTCTGGGCACTGTTGTCCGATCTTCACGCGATGAGCGATCGCAGCCCAGAAACCGTGCGGATGTTCATCAGCCGCAAACCGAAGGTGGGATCGCGTGGCGTCAACGTGAACCGACGCGGTGCTGTCGTTTGGCCCACCACGACGCGGATCACTCAGTGGAAGCCGCCCACCCACGACGGCACGGCTGCACTGGCGTTCCACGTTGGTCCCACCAACGTCGAATGGTCCTATGAGTTGACGCCCACAGCCACAGGTACACATGTCGTCGAACGGCGGACGTCGCTGCCAAAGGCGTCAGTGAGCGTGAGGCTCACCGGAAAGTGGCTGATGGGTGGCGCGGTCAACCACGACCGCGAACTCCTCGATGGAATGCACCGCACGCTTGCAGCCATCAAGGCCGAGGCCGAACAGTCCGCCTAGCCAACTACGCCGAGGGCGAACAGGGCGTGTTCTCGCGTGTGTCAGGCCAATCTGCCGTCTAGTCTCGAGGACGTGAACTCCACTCCTCATTCGATGGCCGGCGAGGCTGGCCCGTCCGATATGGACGGACACATCTACCAGCGCTTGCTGAAAGAACGCATCGTGTTCCTCGGCTCTGAAGTGCGCGACCAGAACTCCAACGCGATCGCAGCGCAGATGTTGCTGCTGAACGCCGAGGATCCGGAAGCGGACATCTTCTTCTACATCAACAGCCCGGGCGGCTCGGTCGACGCCGGTATGGCGATCTACGACACGATGCAGTTCATCTCCAACGACGTCGCGACCTTCGGCATGGGCTTGGCTGCCTCAATGGGCCAGTTCCTGCTCGCCGCTGGCACGGCCGGCAAGCGCTACGCGCTGCCACACGCGCGCATCATGATGCACCAGCCGTCAGGCGGCATCGGCGGTTCAGCGTCAGATATCAAGATCCAGGCGCAGCAGAGCATCTTGCTGAAGAAGCAACTCAATGAACTGCAGTCCCAGCACAGCGGTCAGACGGTCGAGCAGATTGAGCTCGACTCTGACCGCGACCGTTGGTTCACCCCCGAACAAGCCAAGGAGTACGGCTTGATCGACCACGTGGTCCGCAACGCCGGCGATATGAAGTCAGGAGGGGGCAAGAAATGAGCTACTACATCCCGCAATGGGAAGAGCGCACCTCCTACGGAATCCGTCGCATCGACCCCTACGCCAAGTTGTTCGAGGACCGCATCATCTTCCTCGGCACGCCCATCAGCGACGACGTCGCCAACGCAGTCATGGCGCAGCTGCTGTGCTTGCAGCAGATGGATCCCGACCGCGACATCCAGATCTACATCAACAGCCCCGGCGGTTCGTTCACCGCGATGACGGCTATCTACGACACGATGCGCTACATCAAGCCCGACGTACAGACGGTCTGCCTCGGTCAGGCGGCTTCGGCGGCAGCAGTGCTGTTGGCGGCTGGAACCCCCGGCAAGCGTCTGGCGCTGCCGAACTCGCGCATCCTGATCCACCAGCCCTACACCGAGGGCACCGGCGGTCAGATCTCCGATTTGGAGATCCAGGCCAATGAGATTCTGCGCATGCGTGAACTGATGGAGCAGATGATCGCGACGGCTTCGGGCAAGAACCCTGAGGACGTGTCGCGGGATGTCGATCGCGACAAGATCCTGACCGCAGAGCAGGCCAAGGAGTACGGCCTGATCGACGAGGTCCTCGACACCCTGAAGACCCCGGTCGCGTGAACGACACACCGTCTTCAGTGCCCGCGAAGGGACGCTGAAGACGGTGTGGGCGGTTAGTGTGATCGGGTTGACACCCTCAGCTCGAAGAAATTGCCGACGAAAGGACCGAGCGCGTGGCTCGCATTGGTGAGACCGCTGATCTGCTGAAGTGCTCTTTCTGTGGCAAGAGTCAAAAGCAGGTCAAGAAGCTGATCGCTGGTCCCAGCAGCATCTACATCTGCGATGAGTGCATTGAGCTGTGCAACGAGATCATCGAGGAAGAGCTTGCCGAGGGCGCAGAACTGAGCCTGGGCGAATTGCCCAAGCCAGCTGAGATCTATGAGTTCCTCAACGACTACGTCGTGGGCCAAGATCGCGCCAAGAAGTCACTAGCTGTCGCCGTCTACAACCACTACAAGCGGGTCCAGGCCCAAGCTGCCAGCGGTCGTAATAAGGACGAGCAGGTCGAACTCGCCAAGTCCAACATCTTGATGGTCGGCCCCACTGGCTGCGGTAAGACCTACTTGGCGCAGACGTTGGCCCGCATGCTCAATGTGCCGTTCGCGATTGCTGACGCCACCGCGTTGACTGAAGCCGGTTACGTCGGCGAAGACGTTGAGAACATTCTGCTCAAGCTCATCCAGGCCGCTGACTACGACGTCAAGAAGGCTGAAACAGGCATCATTTACATCGACGAGGTCGACAAGATCTCGCGCAAGAGCGAGAACCCGTCGATCACTCGCGATGTGTCTGGCGAGGGTGTCCAGCAGGCTCTGCTGAAGATTCTGGAAGGCACCACTGCTTCGGTTCCGCCACAGGGTGGACGCAAGCATCCGCATCAAGAATTCATTCAGATCGACACCACCAATGTGCTGTTCATCGTCGGCGGTGCCTTCGCTGGTCTGGATCAGATCATCGAGCAGCGCAGCGGCAAGCACAGCCTCGGCTTCAACACCTCCAGTAGTGGTGCCGCCGAGCAGACCGTGCCGGAGAAGGTCTTCTCACGGGTGCTGCCCGAAGACCTGCTGAAGTTCGGCCTGATCCCAGAGTTCATCGGACGCCTGCCCGTCGTGGCAGCGGTGGACAATCTCGATCGCGACGCTCTGGTCTCGATCCTCACCGAGCCCAAGAACGCACTGACCAAGCAGTATGAGCGATTGTTCGAGATCGACGGCGTCGAATTGGAGTTCGCGCCTGACGCTGCCGAAGCGATGGCCGACCTCGCCCTCGAACGAGGCACGGGCGCGCGCGGTCTGCGGTCCATCCTTGAAGCAGTGCTCGAACCGGTCATGTACGACGTTCCGAGCCGATCCGATGTTGCCAAGGTCATCGTCTCGGCCGAAACTGTCACATCGGGTGCGCAGCCGCTGGTGCTGACGCACGATGAGGTTACGAAGAAGGCTTCCTAGACAAGGACGTAGTGCCATGCCGGTCGACATCACATTGCTTGGAGCGACCGGTTACACCGGCGCACTCACCGCTGACTATCTGTCCACGCATCTGCCCAGCGGCGCGACGTGGGCGATCGCTGGCCGCGATGCCACCAAGTTGGAAGCGGAGTCGCGCCGCATCGTGGCGAACGGCGGTTCGGAGCCGGACATCATCGTTGCCAACGCGAACGACGCCGATTCGATGCGCGTGATGGCTGAAGAAACCCGAGTCTTGATCACCACAGTTGGCCCCTACTTGAAATACGGCGAGCCCGCGATCAAGGCTGCTGCCGAAGCCGGCATCGGTTACGTCGACCTCACCGGCGAACCGCAGTTCGCTGACCAGATGTGGCTCAAGTACCACGAGGTTGCCAAGTCGACGGGCGCCAAACTGGTGCATGCTTGCGGTTTCGACTCGATGCCCTATGACCTCGGTGCGCTGTACACGGTGCTGCAGTTGCCTGACGATATTCCGATCACGCTGAAGGGCTACGTGCGCGGAAATCTGCAGCCTTCCGGCGGCACCTATCACTCGGCGATCAACCAGTTCGCACAGATGCGTGAGTCGGCGAAGGTGGCTGGACGCAGACGCGAGATTGAAGGTCGACCAGAAGACCGGCGGGTTCGTGGCGCCGGAAAGCTTGGCCGCGCCGAACACGACAAAGGTTGGGCCGTGCCACTGCCCACCATTGACCCGCAGATCGTGCTTCGGTCGGGGCGCGCGTTGGACACCTATGGGCCGGATTTTGAGTACCAGCACTTCGCTCACGTCAAAACCACGCGCATGCTCGCTGCAGGTGCCATTGGCCTGGGCGTACTCGGTGTCGGCGCCCAGGTGCCGCCGCTTCGCAAACTGTTGCTGAAAGCTAAGGATCCCGGTCAGGGCCCCACGCCCGAGCAGCGAGAGAAGGCGTGGTTCACCCTCGACTTCATCGCCGAGTCCAAGGACGTGCGGCTGCACACCCGAGTCAGCGGCAAGGACCCCGGCTACGGCGGCACCGGCAAGATGCTCAGCGAAGCAGCCCTCTGCCTCGCCTTCGACGACCTGCCCCCAGTCTCAGGTCAGTCCACCACGGCTGTCGCGATGGGCCAAGCCCTCATCGACCGCCTCCACCCCGACATCCTCCGCTTCGAAACCCTCGACGACTAGTCACCCCACCTCCCCGCTGAGTGTCACGTTTTTGCGGGTTTTGCGGCCCAAAAGTTGTAAAAACGTGTCACTCAGCGGGGACTAGCGTTGCCTCGACGGTGAGTTCGGTGGCGGTGGCGGTGGCGGTGGAGGTGGTGGTGGTGCCGGTGACGCGGCCGGCGGCGCGGACGTCGTCGGCCGCGGCGAGGAAGCGGTCGAGGGCATCTTGTGGACCGGTGACGGACAAGGCCGAGACCTCGGTGCGCTGGGTGACCTTGGCAGTGGACTTCGCGCCGCGAATGCCAGCGAGCACTTCACCTGCGGCCGGAAGCACCTGTGGGTCGCCGCCGAGCCCGCCGAGTTCGGCTGAGGTCGGCCACGACGTGCGGTGGATCGACCCCTCCTGCCACCACGACCACACCTCATCGGTCACGTACGGCAAGAACGGGGCGAGCAGTCGCAGCTGAGCCGACAGCGCCAGCACGAAGGCAGCGCGCGCCGACTGGCCGGTGGCGTCCTCGCGGCGGGCACGTTCCTTGACCAGCTCGAGGTAGTCGTCGCAGAAGTCCCAGAAGAACTTCTCGGTGACCTCAAGGGCGCTGGAGTAGTCGTAGCCATCGAAGGCTGTGGTGGCTTCATCGATAACAACTTCGAGACGGGCCAGCATCGAGCGGTCAAGGGCCTCGGTCA
>JBEBVW010000079.1:0-10441 GCA_040392565.1 Aeromicrobium sp.
GCTTACGCGCTGCCGCCATCGTTTCGTGGGACGGGGGAGTGACGGCTGGCGACTGGTTGGCTGGACTCACAGCAACATCGTTTCATTCACGCGCCGGATCGTCCCAACCGTCCTGCCTGAAGATATCTGGGCTCAACCTCACCGGCTGGTCCGCCGTTCGTTCAGACATTAATAGCCAGCTGAGCGTTCCAGCTACCAGCGCGTTGCCCATGCCGCAACCAGACGCACCGTTTCGTTGGTGTCGTGCTGGAGATCATTGAGCAGTTCGCGTGCACCGGGATTTGCCGCTACCCATGCCCGCACGCCAGCATTCCGGTCGTGCGCGAGTCGACGGAGTACTGCGAGCGGCGTCCGTTCATTGCGCGCAACGCAGCACCGAACGCCCATGTCGGCGTCGTGACTTAGGTCGTTCAGCAGGTCGCCCGACGCCTGGCGTGACAACGCGGCACTTTCGCGAATTTTCGCATCTGACGAAGTCGCCAGTTGCCGGATTCGCGCGATCTTGGCATCAGAAATGTCCGGCGAGCGGAACGTCGAAACCGGCCGCGGGTCCTCTGCGGCCGCGCGCAACCGTTCCAACCACGCGCGGCCACCATCGGGTCCAGACCAGAACGACACGCAACTCATGCGCGGGTGTTCACCTCATAGGACGTATTGGTGGACTCAAAGAAGTTCACCAGTTGCAGGGTGTCGTTCGCTGTTGCCATCCACTTGGCCGGATTCGCGTCGCCGTAGTGGGCGCCGAAGCCGAGTTCATCGAGCCGCCGGTCCGCCAAGTAGCGCACGTACTGGTTGATGTAGTCGGCGTTGAGACCCAAAATGCCGTTCGGCAACAGATCGCGGTTGTACTGCGACTCCATCTCGACGGCTTCGATGATCATCTGCTTGATCTCGGCCGCGAACTCTTCGGTGGCAATCTCGGGGTTTTCGTCGAGCACGGTGAGGATGAGATTGAGGCCGAACTTGAGGTGCAGGCTTTCATCACGCACGATCCATTCGATCAGCGAACCGAAGTTCCTCAGCAGATTCCGTTGCCGGAAGCTCAGGGCAACCATGAAGCCTGAGTAGAACCAAATGCCCTCCAAGATCACGTTGTAGGCGACCAGGTTCCGTACGAAATCCTGCTTTCCTTCGATCGTGGTGATGTCGAGGGACTGCTCGGTCATCCGCTTGATGAAACGGACCTCAAACTCCTCCTTCTGCGCCATCGACGGCACCGTCACGTGCGATTCGTAGGCGGCCACGCGGTCGATTGGGAACGTTTCGAGGACGTACTCGAAACTCATGCAGTGATTGGCTTCCTCCCACATCTGCTTGGCCAGGTATAGATGGCATTCCGCAGCATTGACGTAGGGGTAGACGCCAAAGGCCAGAGCCTTGTTGACGAGTAGTTCATTGGGGTTGAAGTAGCTCATCAGGAACGTCAGGGCATGACGTTCTTCATCGCTCATGCGCTCAAAGTCGCCGAGATCTTCGCCGAGTTGGATCTCGTTGGGGAACCAGGTGTTGGCGACGGCCTGGTCGTAGAGTTCCATCGCCCATGGGTAGGTGACCGGCTTGAGCAGCAGCCCTTCTTCGATGCCGGTACCCAAGATGCCCGCGCTCACTGGCAGGACTCGCAGTTCAGGCGTTCCTGCGGATCGACGGGGCACATTGCGCCGTCGACGACGTCGAGTTCTTCGACGTCGTCGGGCACGACTAGGTCAACCTTCTCCTCGACTGCCACCGGAGACGAGGGAGCCGCTCCGAACCCTCGGCGTGGGGCCGATCCGCCGGACGGGGTCGCGGCCTGGGCCTTGTTGACCTTGACCGTGCTCTGCTCGGCGGTGTGCCGCGGCTTCATGTGCAAGTAGTAGGTCGTCTTGACGCCCATCTCCCACGCTTTGGCGTAGACGTCGACCATGTTGTCCAGATCGCGACTCTCCAAGTAGATGTTGCGGCTGATGGCCTGGTCGATCCACTTCTGGGCGCGTGCGGCGACGTGCAAGAACGCGTACGGCGACAGTTGGAAGCTGGTCTTGTAGATCTCGATTAACTCAGCGGGGATGCCGTCGACTTGTGAGAGATCGCCCTGATGGCGCAACAGGTCCTCGCGCACGTCTTCCCACAGGCCCAGTCTTCGTAAGTCTTCGACGAGGTTGCGGTTGACCTCCAAGAACTTGCCCGAACTCGTCGAGCGGCTGAAGATCTGGCTGAACTGGGGGTCGAGCCCCGGTGTCGTGCCAGCGACCAAACCGATCGACGCGGTGGGAGCAATCGCCATCAGGGTCGAATTGCGGATGCCGACCTGCACCTTGCCGCGCAAAGCGTCCCAATCCATCCGGGTTGTGCGATCCACGTCGACGGCCACACCTCGGTCGGCTTCCAACAGGTCGATTGAATCGACAGGAACTAGTCCCTCGCTCCAGCGTGAGCCCGTGAAGTTCGGGTAGGTGCCTCGCTCGCGCGCCAGATCGCACGAGGCATCGATGGCGTGCCACGACACGAACTCCATGATCTGGTCCATCAGGTCGTAGGCCTGTTCAGACTCATAGGAGTAACCGAACTTCTCGACGATGTCCGTGAAGCCCATGACGCCGAGGCCGAGCGCGCGGTTCAACTCGTTCGAGCGTTCCGACTCAGGCACCGACGACAACGTGATGTCGATCAGATTGTCGAGTTGGCGCACCGCGAGCCGGGTGGATTCAGCCAGGCGATCCCATTCGACCGTCGCGTTTTGGCGGCGACCGGTGACGTGTCGCGACAAGTTGATCGACGCCAAGTTGCAGACCGCGGTGTTGTCGCGGTCTTGCGGCAGGGTGATCTCGGTGCACAGATTCGACAGATGAATCGTGCCGGTGTTGTTGTTGAGCGCCCGGGTGTTGACGGTGTCCTTCCAGGTCAACCACGGATGCGACGTCGACTGTAGCGTGATCAGAATCTGCCGGAACTGTTCACGCGCCCGCAATTTCTTGTGCCGCAATTCGCCCGCATCGGCTTGGGTCGCGTACTCGGCGTAGCGGCGGCTGAAGTCCTGGCCGTAGAGCTCGACCAGATCGGGGGTGTCGAGCGGATCGAATAGATACCAGTCTTGATCGGCCTGGACGCGCTTCATGAACTCATCACTGATCCAGACGGCGGTGTTCGCCGTGCGAGTGCGGCGGTATGGGTCGCCGGAGTTCTGTCGAAGGTCAAGGAACTGGCCGAAGTCCAGGTGCCAGTTCTCCATGTAGAAGCACAATGCGCCGAACTTCTTTCCGCCGCGGCTAATCGCCCGTAGCGTCGAGTCGATCGTGTGCATGAACGGGATGGGACCGGTCGAGGACGTGTTGTTGGACCGGATGGGTGATCCCTCGGCGCGCAGTTTTGAAACCGAAAGGCCAATTCCGCCGGTGCCCTTGGTCAGCCACATGACGTCGCGCACGCTCTTTGCGATGTGCTCAATGTCGTCTTCCATCTGCATCACGAAGCAGTTGGACAGTTGGCTGTAGGCCGTGCCCGCGTTGACCAACGTCGAGCCAGCTGCCAGGTACTCGAGTCGCGACATCTTGTCGTAGAACAGACGCGCGGCAGCAGTCGGATCGGCCTCGTTGAGCGCCAATCCCATCGCCACACGCATCCAGAAGAACTGCGGTACCTCCAGCGGAGTGCCGTCCGGCTCGGTGATCATGTAGCGATTCCGCATCGTTTGCACGCCGATGTAGCGCAGCAGATCGTCGCGGTCAGGGTTCAGCGAAGTGCCCAGCGCATCGAGGTCGAACAGCTCGGCCAGGCGTGGGTCGAGCAGTTTCAACTCAACGCCGCGCGTGATTGAGCGGACGAAGGCCGGTCCGTGGAAGGTGTAGACCTCGTCGCGGGTGACGCCGTCGCCGAACACCTTCTTGTAGAGGGTCTTGATCAGCAGGCGTGCCGCGATGGTGTCGAATGCTGGGTCGTCTTTGACGTTCTGCAGTGCGACGCCGATAACGGCCTCATCGAGTTGTTCGCTGGTGATGCCGTCGAACAGCGTGATTTCTAGTTCGGACCGCAATTGGGTAATGCGGGTGATCGCGTCGTCGAGCCCTGCGGCCGATTCTTCAATTGAGCGCGCAACTTCGTAGCCGTCGTATTCGACCCGGGTGCCGTCGCGCTTGATGACGGTAATGCTCATGTGGTCCACCCCTCGTGAACTCTCGTGTGTCGGATGCAATCCGTGCCACGAGAGGAGGGTCGTTCGACCTAGATCCCCTGACCTTCCCACGAGGTCGCGGACCCCACCGTTGTCGGCGGGCACTGGCAGGTCTTCGGACTCATGGGCCAGACATGTCGCGCATGTCGCCTACTGTCCGTCGCTTCCCAGATCGGCCGATCCAGTGCTGTTGACGGAGGTCGTTCCCACTTACCGCTGCGGGGCAGTCCCGGATTTCCACCGGGTTCCCTCTTGCGACGACTCCCCTGGCTGAGGAGGCGAACCAGCTGCGATCGACACCATATATGACGAATCACAGCGGTGTAACCCCCACATCTTGTGGCTGGACGCAATTGGCTGGAATGGGACCTGGAAATGGTTGAGGCCGACCGGATTGGTCGGCCGTGCCCGGCTGGGAGTAGATTGCTGACGTGCCATCTGGCACTAACTCCATATTCAGCCACGTGCCAGGGGAAGCCGGTCCAAATCCGGCGCTGACCCGCAACCGTAGGCCGTTCTTGATTGGACGGTAAGCCGGAGCACCTGCCGGGGCCGAGACCGAACCACGCTGCCGAGGAAATGCACGGGTCGGGCAAAACTGCCCTTCTCGCGTCAGCAGCGGGAAGGAACCCGATGAAAATCCCCCACCTGTTGGGAGCTGCTGCAGCAGCACTGACGTTGTCGACGGGCGCTCTGATTGCCCCCGCGATGGCCGCTCCGGCGAATGATCAGCAGACCGACGCCGCCGCATGGCTGGCCGATCAAGTGCCGTCCGGGACGCATTTGTTCGAATCGCGTTACGACGCCGGACCCGACGACAAGTTCGTTGACTACGGTCTCAACCTTGACTTGCAAAACGCCCTGCGTTCGCTGGGCCACACCGCGCTCGCCAACCAGGTTTACAGCGCCGTCATCGCAAACTCCGCTGAGTACACCGACTCGTGGGGAACCCGTTACGCCGGTTCGATTGGCAAGTTGGCCACCTACATTGAGCTCAAGGGCGATGATTCGACCAACGTTTCGGGACGCGATCTGATCGCGGATCTGACCGCGTTGATGGACGGCAACGGACGCTTCCTCAACAACCCAGCTGGCTATGAGAACAACATCGGCCAGAGTTGGGGCGTACGTGCCCTCGCATTGTCGGGTGACTCGGCGGTCACCGCCGCAGCGAACTTCCTTGCTGGCGAACAGTGTTCTGATGGCGGCTTCCGTGAGACGCCGGCAGGTACCTGCACCTCCAGTGTCGACGCGACGGCGTTTGCCGCGATTGCGTTGACCGACGCCCCCGGACATTCAGCTGATGTCGCTGACGCCGTTGCTTGGTTGAAGTCCAAGCAGGCGGCCAACGGCTCGCTCAGCGATGCGGGCAATCCGAACAGCAACAGCACGGGCATCGCGACGCTGGTCTTCGCGGCGAATGGCGAGACCGCTGCCGCGGAGAAGGCTGCAGGTTGGATCAGTGGGCTTCAGTTGACCGCCGGTCCCGATGCCGGAGCCATCGCGTCAACGCCTGCTGACCGCAGCGCTCAAGGCAGCAAGGCGATCGACGCACTCGATCAAGACAAGTGGGTGCGCGCAACGTTCCAGGCGGCCCTCGCGCTGGGATCGTTGGCAGACAACACCCCGGTACAGCCCGGTCCGGTCGACACCATGACGCTGAAGGTGTCGTCGAGCAAGCCCAAGCAAGGTCAGACGATCACGGTCACGGCTCGCGGCAAAGATGCCGATGGACGTTCTACCGGTGATGTCAGCGATGACATCGAACTGGCGTCGTCGGTCGACACCGACACCATCAAGGGCAATCGGGTGACGTTCAATCACGCCTCGCCGCACACCATCACCGCAACCCACGTGCCGACTGGCACTACGGCCTCGATCACCGTGGAAGTGACACCGGCTGCTGCCGCCGGCGGTGACAGCGGCGCTGGTCAGGGCTCGAACACTGCCGCGGGTGCACTGCCGGACGCTGGCTCGCCGGTTCAGCCGTGGTTGCTGGGTGCCGCCGGTGCGTTGGTACTGATGGGTGTTGGACTCGTCCTGGCGGGTCGCGCTCGTCGGGTGGCCGCATGAGGTCGGTGCGCATTGCGCTCGCTGGGCTCGTCGTGGCGGCCGCGACGCTAGTGGGCCTGGCTGCACCGGCGCAGGCTGCCGCGTGCCAGCGCGGGACCGGGGTGACCGTCGTAGTGCAAGGGCAGGGGTTCAACAGCACCCGCTGCGATGCCGGAGGAGCGGGGACCGCGTCTGGCAATTTCGGTGCGGTGGGGCATTCGTTGACCCGGGTGTCGTCGCAGCCGGGATTCGTCTGCAAGGTGGATTCGCGTCCGAGCGTCAACTGCCAGAACACGCCGCCGACTGATGCTTATTGGGGTCTGTACTGGGCCAACGGCAAGGGCGGAGGCTGGAGCTACTCCAACTCCGGCGTCGGCTCGTTGCGGGTGCCCAAAGGCGGATGGGTCGCATTCGTCTTCCAAGATGGAGGACGTCGTTCGCCCAGCGTGACGCCGCTCGGTCCAGCGCCGGCCCCGAAGCCAAAGCCCAAGCCCACGGCAGCCAAGCCGACAGCGACAGCGGCCAAACCGGTCACGCCGAAGCCGAGTGCAACTGCCTCAGCGAAGCCGAAAGCCAAGCCCAGTAGTACCCCTTCGGCAGAGGCGACAGCCGCTGCGGCGTCGTCGTCTGATCAGTCGATCAAGCCGACGGCCTCAACGACGGACGATTCGTCGCCCGCGTTGTTGTGGGTGGCCGGTGGGCTGGCGATTGTGCTGATCGTGGCGGGTGTCGTCGTGGCACGCGCCAGGGCAACAAGGTCGTGAACCGTCGATGACGCCGCGGGATCTGCATCCTGCCGCTTGGTGGATGTGGGCTCTGGGCCTGACCACCGCGGCGTCATCAACGATCAATCCGTTCGTCTTGCTGCTGATCATCTTGGCCGTGTGCTTGGTGGTCGTCGCGCGCCGAACGGAGGCGCCGTGGGCGCTGTCCTTCCGGCTCTACTTGTACTTGGCCGCCCTGGTTGTGGTGCTGCGCGTGATGTTCCGGGTGGTCTTTGGCGGCGCCGATGACACCGTCGTGCTGTTCCACCTGCCGAGTATTCCGTTGCCGGAAGTGGCCGCCGGAATCCAACTTCTCGGGCCGGTGACCAGGTACGACGTCGTCAGCGGTCTTTACGACGGCCTGCGGCTGGCGACCATCATCTTGTGTGTCGGCGCCGCGAACACGCTGGCCAATCCCAAGCGGCTACTCAAGTTGCTGCCGTCGGCGTTGTACGAAGCGGGAACGGCGGTCATCGTCGCGTTGTCGCTGTTTCCGCAGTTGGCGGAGAGCGTGACCCGAGTGCGGCGAGCACGGCATCTGCGTGGCGACGCTGGTCGGGGAGTCAGCGCGATGCGGCGGATCGTCGTGCCCGTGATGGAAGACGCATTGGATCGCTCGCTATTCCTCGCCGCCGGAATGGACGCCCGCGGATATGGCCGCACGGGCACCGCCACACCCGCCCAGCGCCGCGTGACGGGCGTATTCTTGCTGGCCGGATTGATCGGTCTCTGCATCGGCGTTTACGGTCTGCTCGATCACACGACCCCCCGGCTATTGGTGTGGCCCATGATCGGACTGGGAGTCCTGCTGGCCGCTGGCGGATTCGTCTCGGCCGGTCGGCGGGTGGCTCGCACCCGCTACCGCCCCGACCCGTGGCGGCTCGCCGAATTCGTGACCGTCGGCTGTGGTGTTGCTGCTGCCGTGCTGGTGATGACCGCCGACATCGATATCGCCTACCCGGCCCTCGATGTGCTGCCGCAGTTGTCCGTTCCGGTCTTGCTGGCTGTCATGATCGGGGTTGTGCCCGCTTTCGTGACGCCGCCTCCGGTCCCCGCGGAGGAGCTCCGATGATCGAACTCGCAGGCGTCTCATTCCGCCACGACGGCGCCGAGCACGCGGTGTTGCGTGGCGTCGACCTGCGCATTGACGAAGGTGAACTCGCGCTGGTGGCGGGCCGGACCGGCTCGGGCAAGTCGACGTTGTTGGGGATGTTCAACGGCCTCACGCCGCATTTCACTGGCGGCACGATGACCGGCAACATTGTCGTCGGCGGACGCTCGGTTCGCGATCACGCGCCGCGTGAACTGGCCGATCTCGTGGGCTACGTCGGTCAAGACCCGCTGGCTGGCTTCGTGACCGACGTGGTCGAAGACGAACTCGCTTACGGCATGGAACAACTGGGTATCGCGCCGCAGACGATGCGCCGCCGCGTAGAAGAAACCCTCGACCTCTTGGGCATTGCCGATCTGCGCCGACGCTCGGTGCGCAGTCTGTCCGGCGGACAGCAGCAGCGCGTCGCGATCGGTGCGGTGCTGACCATGCATCCGCGGGTACTGGTTCTGGACGAGCCAACGTCGGCGCTCGACCCCACGGCGGCCGAAGATGTGCTGGCCACGTTGGCGCGACTCGTTGACGACCTTGGGCTCACGGTTGTTGTTGCCGAACACCGCATGGAGCGGGTGATCCCGTTCGCCGACCGGCTCGTGATCGTCGAGAACGCCACCGTCCGGTCGGGCGATCCCCGCGAAATGTTGTTGACCTCGCCGGTCGCCCCGCCCGTGGTGAAGCTGGGTCGGCTCTTGGATTGGGATCCGCTGCCGTTGTCGGTTCGTGAAGCACGACGCGCGGCGCGGGATTTGCGTCTACCCGATCGGGTGCCTGCCACTCCGCCGCCGGCGGTGCCGTTGTTGGCGGCGCGAGGAGTCACGGTGACGTACGGCAAGACGATTGCCGTTCGCGAGGTCGACATTGATGTTCCGGCCGGCCGGGTCGTGGCGATGATGGGGCGCAACGGTTCGGGCAAGTCATCACTGCTGTGGGCTCTGCAGGGATCGGGCAAGCGGGCTGCGGGCCGAGTCGAGGTCGACGGCCGGGATCCGCGTGACGAACCGCGCGGTGAAGCGCGCCGACTTGTCGGACTCGTGCCGCAGACGGCGGCCGATTTGCTGTACTTGGAGACCGTCGGCTTGGAGTGCGCGGCCGCCGACCAGCAGGCTGAAGTCGAGACGGGGACGTGTCGCGATCTCTTGGACCGGTTCGCTCCCGGCGTTCCTGACGACCGCCACCCGCGTGATCTGTCCGAGGGCCAACGGCTGGCGTTGGTGTTGGCGATCGTGCTGACCGCCGCGCCACGTGTGGTTGCGCTCGATGAGCCAACCCGAGGCCTGGACTATCCGGGCAAACGGCAACTCGCCGCGACGCTGCGGGGCCTGGCTGCCGACGGACGCGGCATCATTTTGGCCACCCATGACGTGGAGTTCGTCGCTGCTGTCGCCGATGACGCACTCGTCCTGGCCGACGGAGATGTGGTGTCGACGGGCCCGGCCGCACGCGTGTTGGCCGAGTCGCCTGCGTTCGCTCCACAGGTGGCCAAGGTGCTTGGTCCGGATTGGTTGACCGTCGACGACGTCGCGGAGGCGTCAGCATGACGACGTTGGTGGAGACTCGGGGGTCTCAGCGGCGGTTGCGCCCCCGATCGGTGCTGGTGTTGGCAGTTGCCTCGCTGACAGGGCTGGTGATGTTCCTGTGGCCGCTTCTCGTCAAGATCGAACCGGGCACGACACGTGTGGATCCGCCGTTCGTCATGATGGCGTTGCTGCCGTTGGTCGCATTAGTCGTCGTGGCCGAACTGACTGAAGACGGCATGGATTCCAAGGCGTTAGCGATGCTGGGCGTGCTCACCGCCGTCAATGCTGCACTGCGCTTGCTGGGCGCTGGCACTGCTGGCATCGAGATGGTGTTCTTCCTGCTGGTGCTGTCGGGCCGGGTGTTCGGGCCGGGCTTCGGCTACGTACTTGGATGCACGTCGCTATTTGCCTCAGCGTTGCTGACATCAGGCGTTGGCCCATGGCTGCCGTTCCAGATGATGGCGTCGGCGTGGATCGGGCTGGGCGCAGGTCTGCTTCCGAACCGGCTATTTGGGCGGGCCATCCGTGGCCGCGCTGAGATCGCCATGTTGTCGGTCTACGGCGTCGTCTGCGCGTATGGATTCGGCTTGCTGATGAATATGTCGTCGTGGCCGTTCTTAGCGGGCGTCGAACTGACCTATCACGAAGGCTCGCTGTCGTTCGTGCCTGACGCCCCGCTGCTGGACAACTTGCATCGGTTCGTCGTCTATACGTTGCTCACCTCGACCGCGGGCTGGGACACCGGCCGAGCTGTCACCAATGTGCTCGCCGTAATCATCCTTGGCCCAGCCCTCCTCGCCACCCTGCGCCGCGCCGCCCGCCGCGCCCACTGGTTAGCCGACTAATCCTC
>JBEBVW010000080.1:0-10425 GCA_040392565.1 Aeromicrobium sp.
GAGCACAGAATCGACGGCTGCGCGCCACTGATCTTCCGTCGTGTCCATGGTGCCGCCGGCGGCCGGGCCGCCCACGCTGATCAGGGCGCCGTCGAGTCGGCCGAATGTGTCGAGTGCTGCCGCAACGAGTCGATCTGGCGTTGTGACATCTGCGTTGTCGGCCACCACGCCGAGTGCGTTCTCGCCGAGGTCGTTGACCGCACGATCGACAGATTCCTGATTCCGCGAAGACACCACAACCTTGGCGCCGTCAGCGACCAGGGCACGCGCCGTCGCCAAACCCAAACCGGCGGTTCCGCCGGTCACGATATAAACGCGGTCGCGCAATCCAAGGTCCATGCCACGAGCCTATTGCGCGCGACCAGACCTGGTCAGGAACCGATCAGTAGCCGCCGTTGGCCTTGAAGCGGTCGAAGCTGGCCTGAATCTCGGCCTCTGCCTCAGCGCGACCGGTCCAGGTGGAGCCTTCCACCGACTTGCCGGGCTCAAGGTCCTTGTAGACCGTGAAGAAGTGCTCGATTTCGAGGCGGTCGAACTCCGGTACGTGGTGGATGTCGCGCAGGTGCTCTTGGCGCGGATCCGTGGCAGGCACGCACAGCACCTTGTCGTCGCCGCCAGCTTCGTCGGTCATGCGGAACATGCCGATAGCGCGGCAGGCGATAACGCAGCCGGGGAACGTCGGGGCCGACAGCAGGACGAGCGCGTCCAGCGGATCGGTGTCTAGGCCGAGCGTGTTGTCGATGAAGCCGTAGTCCGCCGGGTACTGCGTCGACGTGAACAGCGTCCGGTCAAGACGGATCCGATGGGTGTCGTGATCCACCTCGTACTTATTGCGCTCCCCTTTGGGGATCTCCACTGTGACGTCAAAAATCAGCACCGTTGCCTCCTGTTGCGATGCCTATAGTCTGACGGATGTGGGTCGTGACGTGAACAGTCGGGTATACCGGCGGCGGCTCGCACGGGTCGGATTCTCGACCGTTTCCCTGGCAGTCGCCGTTCTGGTGGCAGGAACTGCCGTTGCATGGACCCGCGGCGACCTGAATTCGGCGATCTGTGGCGGTGACTGCGGCCCGTCCAGTGCGGTCTTGCCTGAGGGTGTCCGACCATTTGAAACCGAAGTCGCGGCGCCAAGTCGATCAGTCTCATCACCGACCGATCTCTCGCCGTTTCTGGCCGCCGCGAAGCCACCTGCAGGTGCCGCTGTGCTGGGTGACCACGTTGGCGTGGCAATTGGTGGCACCGACCCGAGTGCCGAGATCGTCGCATTCGGAGCAGGCGCCTTCATCCCGGCGTCCACCACCAAACTCCTCACCGCATTTGCGGCGCTGCATGAACTGGACCCGCAGCATCGGTTCACCACCAAGGCTGTTCTCGACGCGAACCGAGTGGTGCTCGTGGGCGGTGGAGATCCCTATCTGACCGACGTGCGTCGCAAGGGCGACCCGAAGGTGGTGCGCGCTGACCTGAAAACGCTGGCGCGGCGCACCGCCAAGGCGCTGCAGGAACGCAAGACGCCCGCGGTCACTGTCGATTTCGATGACTCCTTGTTCGCTGGCCCCTCCGTCAACCCGGCCTGGCCCGACACGTATGTGCGCGACAACGTTGTGACGCCGATCGGGGCGTTGTGGGTTGACCGCGGGATGCGCGACACGAGTCAGCCGGAGATCACCGCGCGTGCGGCGAAGCCTGCTGAAGAAGCGCTTACCGCATTCGTCGATCTGCTTCGCAGACAAGGGGTCAAAGCGGCAGTTGGAACCAGAAAGTCGGCGTCGAACAGTGCGCAAGAGCTAGCCGCGGTTCAGAGCAGCACGGTCGCCCAAATCGTCGAGTCGACCATCCGCACCAGCGACGACGAAGCTGCCGAACTCTTGATCCGTCACCTCGCCATCGCAACGGGCAACGAGGCATCGTTTGACGGTGGAACCCGCGCCGTCCGGTCAGCACTGAAAAGTGCAGGCGTGCCTCTCGACGGACTCGTACTCAAGGACGGCAGTGGACTTTCACGCGAGAACCGGATCTCACCGAGCACCCTTGTCGCTGTCGTCCGCGCGTCGCTGACCGATGGTCGCTACGCCGCCGTCATCGACGATCTTCCGGTCAGTGGGTTCAGTGGAACTCTGGCCGCACGGTTCGCCCACGCCGGACAAGGCTGGATTCGGGCGAAGACGGGAACGCTCACTGGTGTGCATTCGCTTGCGGGCTTGACGATGGACCGCCAAGGTCGGCCGGTCGCGTTCGCTGTGATGGCTGACGAAACTGACCGGTCCCAACCCTTCGCTGCCCAGGCCGCTGTCGACAAGGTCGCCGCAGCCATTGCTGCGGTGCGTTGATTCACCACTGGTCGTAGGCTCGCTGCATGATCGACTGGAAGGTCGCACAGGCCACCGCCGCACGACTCGCGCGGCCTGGACCGCAGATGGATGCCGCCCAAGTTTCATCTGTCGTCGATGAGTTGCGCTCAGTCGCAGCTATTGCCGAGGGGCCAGTGCGCGATTACACCGGTCTGCATGCGACCAATGCGCTGGGCGCGCCGTCGCCCGTGTTGGTGGTCGATCGCCCGCGCTGGGTCGAGGCGAATCTGGGAACGTTCCGGCTGCTGATGGACCCGCTGGCTCATAAGCTCGCCACCGCTGGGCGAGCACCGACGGGCTTGTCGAAGTCACTCGGCGAGAAAGTCGCCGGTGCTCAGGTAGGCGCCGTGATGTCCTTCGTTTCCTCGAAAGTGCTCGGACAGTTCGATCCGTTCTGGACCGGGCCAGCCGGCGAGGGCGGACGTTTGCTGCTGGTCGCTCCCAACATCGTTTCGGCCGAGCAACAGATGGGTGTTGACCCGCATGACTTCCGGCTCTGGGTTGCGCTGCATGAGGAAACTCACCGCGTCCAGTTCACGGCGGTGCCGTGGCTGCGCGAACACATGCGGTCGATGATTGACGGTCTCGTCGAGGCAACGGATGTTGACGACAAAGCGATGGGTGCCGCGGTCGAACAGGCCATCGTGCAAGCGCGCAAGGCGATCCGTGGCGATGACGACGCCTCGTTCGCTTCGGCATTCCAAAACGAACAGCAACGCGAAATCATTGATCGGATGACCGGCGTCATGTCGCTGCTTGAGGGCCATGCTGATGTGGTGATGGACGGCGTTGGTCCGCAAATCGTTCCGTCTGTCGCCGAAATTCGGCGCAAGTTCCAGGTACGTCGCCAGGGCAGCGGAAGCCTCGATCGGCTACTTCGACGGCTGCTCGGGCTGGATGTGAAGGCTCGGCAGTATCGCGACGGTGCCGTGTTCGTTAGGCAGGTCGTTGATGCTGTGGGCACGGACGGCTTCAACGCCATCTGGTCCCACCCGGACTACCTTCCGACGCGGGCGGAAATTCTTGACCCGTCGCTGTGGTTGACCCGCGTCCACGTCTGAGCAGACGGCACTGACTGATGGGTCTAGATCGCGTCGAGGCAGCCGCTCGCCACGGGGTGACGGCTGCGTTGGCCGACCTCGATCCCGGGGCCGACCTGGTCATCGGGTTGTCCGGTGGGTCTGACTCGCTCGCGCTGACGGCTGCCGCGGCGTTCGTCGCGAAACAACGCGGCGATCGACTAGTCGCGGTCGTCGTCGACCACCGATTGCAGGCGGGCTCCGATCGGATTGCTCAGCGGGCCGTCGTTCAGGCTGAGTCGCTCGGCGTCGATGCGCAGGTCGTGGCGGTTGCCGTCGGCACGGAGGGAGGGCCCGAGGCGGCGGCTCGTGCCGCCAGGCTCGAAGTTTTGACGTCGCTCGGCGCCGACGCTGTGCTGCTCGGTCACACGCTCGACGACCAGGCCGAAACCGTGTTGCTCGGTCTCGGTCGCGGCTCTGGGCCACGTTCGATTGCCGGCATGGCGATGCAGTCGGGCGTCATCCGTCGGCCCTTGCTGGCGTTGACCCGGCTCGATACTCAGCACATCTGTCGAATCCACGGCCTTGAGTGGTGGACCGATCCGCACAATAGTGATCCGCGCTTTCGGCGATCGCGGTTGCGCACCGAGGTGATTCCGCTGTTGGAAGACGTGCTGGGCGGCGGAGTTGTGGGGGCCCTGGGTCGCACCGCTGACCAAGTGCGAGCCGACAACGACCTGCTCGATCAGTTGGCCGCCGAGAATCGATCGCTGAGGATCGCTGACCTCACTGAGCTTCATCCAGCGTTGCGGTCACGCG
This sequence comes from Aeromicrobium sp., assembly GCA_040392565.1. GTDB lineage: Bacteria > Actinomycetota > Actinomycetes > Propionibacteriales > Nocardioidaceae > Aeromicrobium. The sequence goes on from JBEBVW010000080.1 coordinate 4,190, forward strand.
TTCTGAGGCGGGCCGCGCTGGACGCCGGAGCGGCAGCCGATGAACTTGCCGCGGTGCACGTTGACGAAATCGGGCGCCTCGTTGTGGACTACCGCGGTCAACAGCGCATTGAACTACCTGGCGGCGTTAGTGCGATGCGCACCGACGGCCGGATTGAGTTCCACCCCACCCCGGTACCCTGAAGGCGTGGACCAAAAGCACGTTGAGGACGACCTCGCGCTCGACCAGACCCTGATCACCGAAGAACAGATCCAGACTCGTCTGGCTGAGATGGCCGCGGAGATCAATCGCGATTACGAAGGTCAGGACGTGCTCCTCGTGGGCGTCCTGAAGGGCGCCGTGATGGTCATGGCCGATTTGGCCCGCGCTCTTGACCGCCATGTCGAGATGGACTGGATGGCAGTCTCCTCCTACGGATCTGGCACCAAATCTTCCGGCGTCGTGCGCATCCTCAAGGACCTCGACACCGATCTGCAGGGCCGCCACGTACTGATCGTCGAAGACATCATCGACACTGGCCTCACGCTGTCCTGGTTGGTCACCAACCTGCGCTCGCGCGGCCCGGCCTCCGTGGAAATCGCCACGCTGCTGCGCAAGCCCGACGCAGTTCAGAACGACATCGACGTGAAGTACATCGGCTTCGACATCCCCAACGCGTTCGTTGTGGGGTATGGCCTGGACTACAACGAGAAGTACCGCAATCTGCGATGCGTGGGCACCCTCGCGCCGCACGTCTACTCCTGACGCGGAACCAAGCGCGGCCCGCAGGCGTTGACTGACGCAGGGCCGTCGCCCTCTGCAACCCTGTACCGTCAAAGCCCACAGTCTTACTAGAAGAATTGCCGATGAAACTCAAGAACCTCGCAAAGGGCCCTTGGCTCTGGATCGCTGTCATTACGGCCGCGATCTTTGTTGTCATCGCCTTCTCCCAGGGAGCCGACGGCTACAAAGAGGTCAAGACCGGCACGATGATGCGATACCTCGAGACTGGCAAGGTCTCCGAGGTCACCTTCGTCGACCGCGATCAGGTCATTCAGGCCACCCTCGACGACAAGACCAAGGTCAAGTCCCGCTTCTTGCTAGGGCAGGGCGAATCGCTGATCGACGTTGCCAAGAAGGGCGTTGAGGACAAGTCCATCAAGTCCTACAACGTCAAGGTTCCTTCGGGCACGACGCTCGGCGGCGTGCTGTTGTCGATCATCCCGTTCGTGCTGTTCATCCTCATCTTCTTGTGGTTCATGAACTCAATGCAGGGCGGCGGTGGCCGCGTCATGCAGTTCGCCAAGTCGCGTGCCAAGTTGATGAGCAAGGACACGCCTAAGACCACCTTCGCCGACGTCGCAGGCTGCGATGAGGCGATCGAAGAGCTCGGCGAAATCAAGGAATTTCTGCAGGAGCCGGCTAAGTTCCAAGCGGTCGGCGCCAAGATTCCCAAGGGTGTGTTGCTGTACGGCCCGCCCGGTACCGGCAAGACGCTGCTGGCCCGCGCTGTCGCAGGTGAAGCTGGCGTGCCGTTCTACTCCATCTCGGGCTCGGACTTCGTTGAAATGTTCGTCGGCGTCGGCGCCAGCCGGGTCCGCGATCTGTTCGAGCAGGCCAAGGAGAACGCTCCGGCCATCGTGTTCATCGATGAGATTGACGCCGTCGGACGTCACCGCGGCACCGGCATGGGCGGCGGTCACGACGAGCGCGAGCAGACTTTGAACCAGCTGCTGGTTGAGATGGACGGCTTCGATGTGCGCGGTGGCGTCATCTTGATCGCTGCCACCAACCGTCCTGACGTTTTGGATCCGGCGCTGTTGCGTCCCGGTCGGTTCGACCGCCAGATCGGTGTGGAGGCACCCGATCTCAAGGGTCGCGAAACGATTCTGAAGGTGCATTCGCGCGGCAAGCCGATCGGCCCCGACGTCGATCTGGGCAGCGTCGCCAAGCGCACCCCCGGATTCAGTGGTGCCGATCTGGCCAATGTGTTGAATGAAGCTGCGCTGCTCACCGCACGCAATAACGCCAAAGTCATCACGAACGCTGCGCTGGACGAGGCCATCGACCGGGTCATGGCCGGCCCGCAGAAGCGCACGCGCCTGATGAACGAGCACGAGCGTTTGGTCACCGCGTACCACGAAGGTGGCCACGCGTTGGTCGCTGCTGCGCTGCCGCAGAGCGATCCGGTGCACAAGGTCACGATCCTGCCGCGTGGCCGGGCCCTCGGTTACACCATGGTGCTGCCCGATGAGGACAAGTACAGCCAGACCCGGGCCGAACTGCTCGACAAACTGGCCTACATGATGGGTGGTCGAGCGGCCGAGGAACTGGTGTTCCACGACCCCACCACTGGTGCTGGCAACGACATCGAGAAGGCCACCAACCTCGCGCGCGCCATGGTCACGCAGTACGGCATGACCGAACGTCTCGGCGCTGTGCGATTGGGCGAAGATCAAGGCCAGCCGTTCTTGGGCCGCGATCTGGGGCATTCCCGCAACTATTCAGAATCGGTCGCCGGAATTATCGATGAGGAGATCAACCGCCTCATCACCGCCGCCCACCAGGAAGCGTTCGACATTCTCGACGAGAACCGTGACGTTCTCGATGCGCTCGTGACCGAGTTGCTGGAGCAGGAGACGCTCGATAAGGCACAGGTGGCCGCAATCTTCGAACCGCTGCGCCGTCGCCACGTACGTCCGGCCTGGACCGGATCAGATAGCCGCCGGCCATCGTCGCTTCCGCCGGTTCCGCACACCGATCCGATTGTGGACGGATTTTTCGGCGGCGCACCGTCGACGCCACCCACTGACGCTGCACCCCCGACACCTACCACCGACAGCTCCCCAGCCGATCCGGAGTGATCTTCTGATGGCCATCGACCTTCCGCGCGCCGAAGCGGCGATTCGTGAACTGCTGCTCGCTGTGGGCGAGGACCCCGGTCGTGAGGGTCTGCACGACACCCCCTCACGCGTCGCGAAGGCCTATGGCGAGCTGCTCGCGGGCATGGACCAGGACCCGCGCGAAGTGCTGTCGAAGGTTTTCGATGTCGGCCACGACGAGTTGGTCTTGGTCAAAGACATTGAGGTCTGGTCGCTGTGCGAGCACCACATGGTGCCTTTTTACGGCGTCGCCCACGTGGGGTACATCCCGCAAGAGGGCGGCCGCGTCACCGGTCTGTCCAAGTTGGCACGTCTCGTCGATGTTTACGCCCGCCGTCTGCAAGTGCAAGAGCGCCTCACCACTCAGATTGCTGAGGCCGTCGTCGACGTTCTTGACCCACGCGGTGTCATTGTCGTGATCGAGGCCGAGCACTTGTGCATGGCGATGCGTGGAGTTCGCAAGGGCGGAGCCAAGACCATTACCAGTGCAGTTCGCGGTCAACTGCGCGATCCCGCTACCCGCGCCGAGGCCATGGGCCTCATCACTGCAGGCTGACCTGCATGCTCGACACGCTCCCGACCGGCCGCACGCTGGTCATGGGCGTCGTCAACGTCACCCCTGATTCGTTCTCCGACGGTGGGCAGTGGCTCGACGCCGACACCGCAATCCGTCACGGCCTGGAACTCGTCGCGGCGGGTGCTGACCTCGTCGACGTGGGCGGCGAGTCCACGCGCCCCGGCGCCGAGCGCGTCGACGAAGCGACCGAGCTGCAGCGAGTTCTGCCCGTCGTGCGGGCGCTGGTGGCCGAAGGTGTGGTGGTGTCGGTTGACACGATGCGCGCAACTGTGGCTCGGCAAGCACTGGCGGCTGGGGCGTCCCTTGTCAACGACGTGTCGGGCGGGCGCGCGGATCCGGAGATGATCCCGGTCATGGCCGATTCTGATGCGCCCGTCGTGTTGATGCATTGGCGTCAGCATTCAATTCACATGCAGGAACACACCGACTACGACAACGTCGTCGCAGATGTGGTGACCGAACTGAGCGAACAAGTCGACGCAGCGCTTGCAGCTGGCATCTCGCCGAACCGCATCGTGATCGATCCCGGTCTCGGCTTCAGCAAGACCGGCGATCAGAACTGGACCGTACTGGCCCATCTCGACGCATTCACGTCCTTGGGGTACCGCGTGCTGATTGCCGCCAGCCGCAAGGGATTCCTCGGCACGCTGTTGGCTGACGGCGATGAACCTCGTCCGGTGACTGGGCGAGAAGCTGCCACTGCAGCCATCACCACGCTGTGTGCACGAGCGGGTGTGTGGGCGGTGCGGGTGCACGACCCGCGGCCTTCGGCCGATGCAATTCAGGTGGTTACGCGGCTGCTGGAGGAGCGACCGTGAGCACTGCTGTTCTGGCCGCCCACCGCGCGTTATACGACGCGGTCGAGACCGGCGACGCCGATTTGATGACCGCGCTATGGGTCGATGATCCGGAGACGTCGTGCGTCCACCCAGGAGCTCCGATGCTGCATGGGACCGCTGAGGTGGTGCGGTCCTGGATCGTCCTGATGGCGCACGTCGGATATATCCAATTCTTTCTGACGGACGTTGAGGTCACGATGCTCCCCGATGCGTCGGGAAATCCCGCCACGGCAGTGGTGACGTGCACCGAAAGCATTCTTTCTGGTGCTCCCGACGATCCGTCCGGGCTGTCGTCGGCCACCTCCTTCGGTGCAGGCACCGCAATCAGCACGAGTATCCTGATCAATGACGGCTCGGGCTGGCGATTCTGGTTGCGCCACGCTTCTCCAGTAGTCGCAGGGGCAGGAGGGGAGGACGCATGATTCCAGCGGGACTCGATCGCATCGATCTGAGCGGACTTGAAATCTTCGGCCACCACGGCGTGCTTGCCGAAGAACGTCGCGACGGGCAAACCTTCGTGCTCGACGTTGCACTTGGGCTTGATCTCGCGCCTGCAGCCTCAACTGACGATCTCGCGCTGACCGTCGACTACGGAACCTTGGCACAGAACGTCCACGACGCCGTAGCCACCGACCCGGTAGACCTGATTGAGACGGTGGCTGAGCGTGTGATGGGATTGTGTTTGGATATCCCGTCAGTGCAATGGGCTAGCGTGACAGTGCATAAGCCCCGGGCACCCATCGCGGTGGCGTTTTCCGACGTCAGCGTCACGATAGAGCGGAGCAAACAGTGACTGAAGCGCCCACCCCGTACGAGTTGGACGCCGACACCATGACCGGCGGGATGCGTCCCATCCGGCAGGCCGTCCTGTCTATCGGCTCCAATCTCGGCGATCGCATGGACCGTCTGCAAGGTGCCGTCGCGGCGCTCGAAGACACCCCTGAGGTCACCCTGGTCGCGGTGTCATCGGTCTATGAAACTGACCCCGTCGACGCTCCTGAGGAGTCCGGCAAGTTCCTCAACGCTGTGGTTCTCATCGACACCACCCTGACGGTCCACACGCTGCTCGATCGTGCATTGGCTATTGAGGACGCCTTCGGCCGTGAGCGTTCGGAGAAGGGCGCCCCGCGCACCCTCGACGTCGACATCATCGTGGTTGGTGACCGCGTCGCCAACGACGACCAGCTGGTTCTGCCGCACCCCCGCGCCCATGAGCGTGCTTTCGTCTTGTTGCCGTGGCTGGAGATCGATCCCGAGGGTGAAATTCCTGGACAGGGCTTCGCAGCCGATCTCGTGGGCAGCGTCGACATCTCGGGCGTCACTCGTCGTGACGACCTGAAGATCCTGTTGTCCTGACGCTATGACCAGTCGGCGGCCCATGCGACGGACCCCGCTGTTGCGGGTGCTGGGCCTCGCCGTGGTCGGCTTCGCGATCGGGCGGCTCACTCCGCCGCTCATCGTTCGTGCCGACGGCACAGTGCCGCAGATCTCGTGGCTGGCGGCCGTTCTGCTGTCGCTCGCTGCGCTGCTGGTTGGCGGATTGGCCTGGAGCACGTGGCAGTCATTGCACAAGAAGCAGCAGCGCATGACGTCAGCGCATGCCCTGCGGTTGCTTGCATTGGCCAAGGCCGGCATCGCTGTCGGGTCGGTAGTTGCAGGGTTCTACGGCGGCTATGCGCTGGCTTTTGTTGAGGCCTGGGACACCGAACTCGGCCAGGAACGTGTCGTCCACTCTGCCGCAGCGGCGCTTGCTAGTGCTCTGTTGGTCGTCGCCTCATTGTTGCTCGAACGCGCCTGCGTGATCCCCACCGACGGCGAAGACGACGACAAGAAGAGGAAGCCCGGCCGCTCCTCCGCCGCTCCCGAACCCGCCTAGTTCGCGCCCCACCTTTCGGTGGTCGAGGTGCCCGAGGAACGAGGGCCTCGAAACCGGTGTCTGCTGATGTCGAGTGCCCCGCC
>JBEBVW010000081.1:0-10372 GCA_040392565.1 Aeromicrobium sp.
CCAAGTTCGTCGGCCAGAAGCGATTCAGCTTGGAAGGCGGCGAGACCACGATCCCGCTGCTCGACGAAATCTGTGAAGCCGCCGCTGGCGACGGCCTCGATGAAGTCTGCATCGGCATGGCCCACCGCGGCCGATTGAATGCACTGGTCAACATTGCCGGCAAGCGCCCCAGCCAGGTCTTCCGCGAGTTCGAGGGCAATATCGACCCCCGCACCGTCCAGGGCTCTGGCGACGTCAAGTACCACTTGGGCGTCGAGGGCGAGTTCACCGCTGGCAACGGCGACAAGATCAAGGTCTCCATCGCGGCCAACCCGTCGCACCTTGAGGTCGTCGACCCCGTGCTTGAAGGCATCGCTCGCGCCAAGCAGGACCGCCTGAACCGCGGCGAGGAGTTCCCCGTCCTTCCGGTCCTGGTTCACGGTGACGCCGCCTTCGCTGGCCAGGGCGTTGTGCTGGAGACGCTGCAGTTGTCGCAGTTGCGCGGCTATCGCACCGGCGGCACGATCCACGTCATCGTCAACAACCAGGTGGGATTCACCACGGCGCCATCGTCGTCGCGTTCGTCCACCTACTGCACCGACGTGGCACGCGCCATCTCGGCTCCGGTCTTCCACGTCAACGGCGACGACCCCGAAGCCTGCATCCGGGTTGCTCAGTTGGCGTACGAATACCGCCGCACGTTCAACAAGGACATCGTCATCGACCTGGTGTGCTACCGCCGACGTGGCCACAACGAGGGCGACGACCCCAGCTTCACCCAGCCGCTGATGTACGACACGATCAACGCCAAGAAGTCGGTGCGCAAGCTGTACACCGAGGCGCTCGTTGGTCGCGGCGACATCACCATGGAAGAGGCTGAGGCAGCACTGGCCGACTACCAGATCAAGCTGGAGCAGAACTTCGCTGAAGTGAAGGAAGCCACCTCCGATCCGGCGTACACACGCACGCCGGACTACCCGGAGAAGCCTGAACACGCTGGCGAACTCGTCACCGCAGTCAGCCCTGAAATGCTGAAGGCCATCGCCGACTCGTACACAGCAGTGCCTGAAGGCTTCACCGTTCACCCGAAGGTGTTGCCGCAGTTGCAGCGTCGAGCTGCTTCGATCACCGCTGGCCCCATCGACTGGGGTACCGGCGAGATCATCGCGATGGGTGCGCTCTTGGCCGACGGCCGTCCGGTGCGCCTAGCTGGCCAGGACTCGCGACGCGGCACGTTCACCACGCGCTTCGCCACGGTCATCGACCGCGAGAACGGCAATGAGTGGACCCCGCTCACTCAAGTGTCCGAAGATCAGGCGACGTTCTACGTGTACGACTCGCTGCTCAGCGAATACGCTGCGCTCGGCTTCGAGTACGGCTACTCGGTGGCACGCCCAGAGGCATTGACCATGTGGGAGGCCCAGTTCGGCGACTTCGTCAATGGCGCCCAGTCGGTCATCGACGAGTACATCAGCTCAGGCGAGACCAAGTGGGGCCAGAAGTCCGGCGTTGTGCTGCTTCTCCCCCACGGCTACGAAGGCCAAGGCCCCGACCACTCGTCGGCCCGCATTGAGCGCTTCTTGGACCTGTGTGCCGAGGACGCCATGACGGTTGCCGTTCCGTCGACGCCTGCGTCGTACTTCCACCTGCTGCGCAAGCACGCACTGGAAGCCGAGCACCGTCCGCTGATCGTCGCAACGCCGAAGTCGATGCTCCGTAACAAGGCAGCAGTTTCACAGCCAGATGACTTCACCAGCGGAACCTTCCGCCCGGTCATCGGCGACGACACCGTCGACGCGAGCAGCGTCGAGCGCGTGCTGGTCTGTTCAGGCAAGGTCTACTGGGATCTGGTGGCTGCGCGGGAGAAGTCCGAGAAGGATCTCTCGCGCACAGCGATCGTCCGCCTCGAGCAGATCTACCCGCGCCCGATTGAGCAACTGCAGGCCGAGGTGGCGCGGTTCACCAACGCCCGCGAAGTGCGCTGGGTCCAGGAAGAGCCGGCTAACCAGGGGGCATGGCCGCATGTGTCCCTGCACTTCTCAGGCCAGTTCGGCAATCTGCCGCTGCTTCGTGTTTCGCGCCCGGAGACCTCGACCACCGCGGTCGGCTCCCACTCGCGTCACCTCGAAGAGCAGCAGACCCTGATGACCCAGGCCTTCAGTTAACCGCTGAGGAGTCACTGCGTACCCGCTCGCGAGTCACTAAAGTACGCGTTTTGAGCGAGAGGTAGGTACGTGGTGGTTTTCGACGAACAACCGGTCGTCCGAGTCACCGCTTCGGCTGAAACGCTTCCTACGACACACTCTGGCCGACGACTAGCGGTTAGACCTGGATGACGTCGAGCTCGGCGAATGCACTGGCCATAACGTCAAAGTCGCCGTCCTGGGTCACGACGGCGAGACCGTTGTCGACCGCACAAGCGGCAATCAGAGAGTCAGCAATCTTGACCTGACGTGACACCCCAGCGCTTTTGCAGGACGCGACCAATCGCGCCCAAGTCGCCATCGTTGATTCCGTGAGGGCTAGCGGGTCACTGGCCTTGGCTTTTGACAAGGTACGGGAGCGTTCAGCGCGCGCATTGAGATCACCGGCATTCAAGACTCCGAGCTGCAGTTCACCCAATGTCACAACGCAGGTCGCGACGTACTCGGGCAGTTCTCCTAGTTCGCGCCCTGATTCTCGAGCAATAAAAACCGAGGTGTCGAGTAGCCCGTACCTGACTTTCGACGTTGCCGTCACAACGTATCCAGCGTCTGGCCCGTGATCTCATCCAGCTCAGTCGTGAGCGCGACATCGGCTTGCGCAGTTGTCAGCATCTGCCTGACGGCTTCTCCAGACAGCCAGCGGGAGCGGCGAACGTGCGGGACGATATCTGCAATCTGCTCACCACGAACGGTGAGCGTCACTCGCTCCCCCGTCTGTACCGCAGCGATCACCTGTGCGGTTTGGTTGCGCAACTCCCTGACGCCAATTTCCATGTGCTACACGGTAGCACTTGGCGCTAATGAGGCGCCTAGATTTGGTTTGCGGTACGAGTCAGGACGATCTTGCCGAACGCTTGACCGTCTTTAACTGCGGCGAGCGCTTCTGCGGCTTGTTCCATCGGCATGACCCGCTCGACGAGCGGACGCGTGCCAGTTTCAGCCATGAACTGAGCCAGCGCATCGAGTTCATCTCGGGTGCCCATGGTCGACCCGTGGATCTTGATCTGGCGGAAGAAAATGTGTTGCAGCTCAGCTGCCGTAGCATCGCCGGACGTCGCCCCCGAGATCACGATCGTGCCGCCAGAACGCACCGACTTGACCGAGTGCGACCACGTCGCTCGGCCGACCGTTTCCATGACTGCATCGACACGCTCGGGAAGTCGTTCATTGGATGCGAACGTCTGGTGCGCACCAATCTCCAGCGCCCGTTCGCGACTTCGCTCGTCGCGGCTGGTCACCCACACCCGAAGCCCTGCGGCACGCGCCAGCATGATGAGCGAGGTCGACATTCCGCCGCCAGCTCCTTGAATCAACACCGTCTCGCCGGCCGTCAAGTCTGTCTGGGTGAAAAGCATTCGGTAGGACGTGAGCCAAGCCGTCGGCAGGCAGGCCGCTTCCTCAAATGACAGTCCCGCGGGTTTGGGCACCACATTTCGACGCGGCACTGCAACGAGATCGGCGAACGATCCTTGATGTTTTTCCGACAACAGGGTGCGGTGAGGGTCCAGCGTTTCGTCGCCCTCCCATTCGGGCGTGCTGATGACGCCGTGCACGATGACGTCGTTGCCCTCGTCGTCGATTCCGGCTGCATCGCAGCCAAGAATCATCGGCAGGTTCTCATCCTTCAGGCCCACGCCGCGCAGGCTCCACACATCGTGGTGGTTCACCGATGCAGCTCGCACCCGTACCGTGGTCCAGCCTTCCGGGACGACCGGATCTGGGCGTTCTCCGACGATCACTGCACTCAGTGGGTCGTCGCGGTTTGTCCGCTCAACGTAGACGGCGAACATCAACCGGTCAGTACGGCCGGCGAGCGACGCCTTCGCGACGCGCCGTGTCGGTGACAGCCTTCGACACCGCATTCGCGACGCGTGGATCGAACGGCGACGGAATGACGTAGTCCTCGCTCAATTCATCACCAACGAGATCAGCGATCGCTTGAGCCGCAGCCAACTTCATGCCCTCGGAGATCACCGTGGCGCGCACCTGGAGCGCACCGCGGAAGATGCCGGGGAACACCAGAACGTTGTTGATCTGGTTCGGGAAGTCAGAACGCCCGGTGGCGACAACGCGTGCGTACTTGGTCGCGATGTCGGGATGAACCTCAGGATTGGGATTGGCCATCGCGAAAATGATGGCCTCCGGCGCCATACGCGCGACAGCCTCTTCAGGAATCGTGCCGCCAGAAACACCGACAAAGACGTCAGCGCCGTCGAGAGCGTCTTCGATCGATCCGGGCTTGGCCCAGTTCTTGGTGTCTTCGGCGATCCACTGCTTGACCGAGTTGAGGTCATCGCGGCCCAAGTGCACAACACCGGAACGGTCCGTGACCGAGATCCGAGTGACGCCGGCCGAACGCAAGATCTTGGCAATCGCCACACCTGCAGCGCCAGCGCCCGAAATGACGACCTTCAGCTCAGACAGGTCGCGATCAGTCAGGCGTGCGGCGTTGATCAACGCGGCGAGCGTCACCACGGCGGTGCCGTGCTGATCGTCGTGGAAAATCGGGATGTCGAGGCGCTCGATCAGCCGGCGCTCAATCTCAAAGCAGCGCGGGCTGGAGATGTCTTCGAGGTTGATGCCGCCGAACGACGGCGCCAAGCGCGCCACCGTTTCGACGATCTCGTCGACGTCAGTGGTGTCCAAGGCGATCGGAATGGCATCGACGCCGCCGAACTGCTTGAACAAGATGGCCTTGCCCTCCATGACGGGCATCGAGGCGGCCGGTCCGATATCGCCCAGGCCGAGAACTGCTGTGCCATCAGTCACGACGGCCACAGTGTTAGAAACCCAGGTGTACTCGTGGGCGACTTCCGGATCAGCGTGGATCGCTTCGCACACGCGGGCAACGCCAGGCGTGTAGGACAACGACAAGTCGTCAGCATCACGCAGCGGTACCGTCGCAGCTACCTGCATCTTTCCGCCGCGGTGCAGCGCAAAGACCGGATCTGTGGGGTCAGGTGTGTCGATATGCATGTCGATGTCGGTGGCAACCATGGGTTCGTCTCGTCGGGGAAGCTCACGTCTCGCGACGGTCCGATCGGGACGTCATGCGGAAGAGCAAATCAAGCAGGTGAAACAGGGATCGTGCCCAGCGATCAGTCTCTCACATCGGGTCGTCCACAAGCACGGCGGAGACAGGTGGTGAGAGCAGGATCACCAGCACGATCGCTGCGGGGATTCCCACCGTGAAGGCCAACTGTGGATCATCTCGAAAGTTGGTAGCGATCAGCACCTGAAGCAGTTGCGTCACGATCAGCGGTGCGCGAGCGCCCGAGCGACCCTTGAACAGCATCGCCATGGCAACAAGTTGCCCGATGCCGTAGGCAGTGAACAACACCGCAATGCCAATGCCGCTCGCGAGTCGTTCCGATGGAGTGTCACGCAGATCGAGCAGCGCCAGCACAATAAAAACGGCGGCTTCCGCGAGCACGATCAAGGACGCGAGAATCAGCAACGTCCGAGCCAGTCCGGGACTCTTCGGGGCAGTTTCTGTCACAACCTTGACCCTATCCTCTGGTGCCCGCTGTGACGGATGCGACAGCGTGACCTGTGCTTTATCCCTTGTGAGCGCCACCAAAGACTGGAACGATAAGTACTGACCGCTGGTGAACAGGCCCACAAGGCCTGCTCACAGTCATGTTTCAAACGGGAAGGAGTGAGTCCCATGGATTGGCGCCATCGATCGGCGTGCCTTGATGAGGACCCAGAACTCTTCTTCCCCATCGGCAACACCGGCCCGGCAATCCTCCAAGTTGAGGAAGCCAAGGTCGTGTGCCGCCGCTGCGATGTCCGCGATTTGTGCCTGCAATGGGCGCTGGAGTCCGGTCAAGACCACGGTGTGTGGGGAGGGATGAGCGAGGATGAGCGTCGCGCGCTAAAGCGTCGTAACGCCCGCGCTCGTATTCGGACTGCCTAGGCAATTCGGACTGAGTATCACGTGAACCCCGCTCCGTTCCTTTGGGAACTCGCGGGGTTCTGTGTTTTCACGCACTCATAGTTGGAGTGCGATTGCCACTGTGGTGCCGCGACCAGTCGACTCAAAGTTGATCGTGCCACCCAATTCGGTCTCGACCAGTGTCGTGACGATCGACAATCCCAAGCTGGAGCCGGTGTCGAAGTCGTCTGGCAGTCCGCGTCCGTCATCGCTGATGCGCAGGCGCAGCCGATCACGAATGCGATTAACAGCCACCGTGACCGAACCCGCGTCTCGATCAACAAAGGCGTGATCGGCGGCATTCTGCACAACTTCGGTGACGACCATGGCCAGCGGGGTGGCCACTTCACCCGGCAACGGCCCAAAGGAGCCGATGCGTGACGCGGTTACCCGCGACGGCCCAACTGATCCCAGATCGATCACGCTGCGCAGCAAACCGTCGGCGATCTCGTCGAAGTCGACGATGTCACCGAATCCATGGCTCAAGGTTTCGTGGACCAAGGCAATCGACGCCACCCGCCGTTCGGCGTCTTCTAGTGCTTCGCGGGCTTCGGGCAATCCCGAACGGCGCGCTTGAAGCCGCAACAACGCAGCGACTGTCTGCAAATTGTTCTTCACGCGGTGGTGGATCTCGCGGATTGTGGCTTCCTTCGAGATCAGTTCGCGCTCGCGCAACCGCAACTCAGTCACGTCTCGCAGCAGCACCAAACTGCCCGCCCTGCCTTGGTCTGAACGCAACGGAATGACTCGCGCCATCAGTGACGCTCCGACGTTTTCTAAATCGGTCTCGCCACCGTCGTCTGCGTCAAAAAGTCCGCGTGGGGCGCGATCGGTGGGTCGCCGGTCGATCAGCGTTGAAGCGACTTCTCCTAGGTGAGCGCCGACCAGGTCCCCCACCAAGCCCAAACTGCGGAATGCCGACAGCGCATTCGGGCTGGCGTAGACGACGGTGCCGGTGCGGTCGGTACGCACGAAACCGTCACCCACCCGCAGTGAATCGGCAAGTTCGGAACGGCGCCCCAGCAGCGGAAATTCACCGCGGACAATCATGTCGACCAACGCCTTGGCAGCATCGGCGTAGGCCGTCTCCAGTGCACTCATCGCTCGCCACACCGACAACGCCGATCGGCGCAGAACGATCGCGATTGTTGTGCCGTCGCGCCGGACAGGGATCGCTTCGAGTCGCATCCGGGACTTCTGCTCGGTTGTCACCACGACTTGACCGGTGTTCCATGCCTCGACAAGCACGCCGGGAGCGTGGTCCATCGGAATGAACGTTCCGGCCGCGTCCTCAAGCAGTGAGGTCGGTCCGGTCGTCGGACGGATCTGGGCAGCTGCCCACCACCCCTTGGATTCGGCGTCGCGCACCCACAGCAGGAGATCCGAAAACGACAGATCGGCCAGAATCTGCCAGTCCCGTGCGAGCGCATGCAACCAATCGACATCGGCCTCGGCCAGAACTGTCTGGTACCGAGTGATCTCGTCGAGGGACGGCATGAGCCGATTGTCCACTACTCCCTAAGATGACGACATGTCCGAGGCGTATTGGCGGTCAGTCATGCGGGACGGCATGGACCTGCCCGCGGGAAGAAGCCTGGACGAGGCGACGGCAGAACTGGTCGAGTTGCTCGGTCATCCCAACCCGCGGTGGCGTGAGGACATCGCCTATCCGCTGCTGACGACGTGGATCTCCAAGGGTGTCTATGACGACCTGCTGGCGGGGCTGGGCGACGGCATCGTCCCGGGCTTGCGCTATGGATTGGGCCACGACGGTGACGTTTCAGTCCTGCGCCGTTCTTACAGCGCACTGCTGCTGGCCGAAATCATCGGACACGACAACAACGCCCATCTGATGACGGCCGATTCGGTGCTGGACTGGGGTGATCACGCGACCGCGTGGTACATCCGAGAGCAGGACCATCGCGGGTGGATTCCTGAGTCCGGATGGGCCAACGCCATCGCGCACGGCGCCGACCTCTTGGCCGCATTGGCGCGGTCACGTCATTTCGGTCGTCTGGAACTGACCGTGTTGCTCGACGTCATCGCCGATCGGGTTCTCGCTCCGACGGCCTACATCTGGCGCCATGGCGAAGACGACCGCCTGGCTTTTGCCGTCATGACCTTGCTGCATCGCAACGCTCTCGATCCCAGCATTGTTGAGCCGTGGCTCGCTCGCTTGGGCGACGGCATTCGTCCACCCCGCACCCGCGGACACGTTGAGGCTGAGTGGCCGTCGCCATCGGTCCGCAACACGTCGTCATTTCTGCGAGCCCTCCACCTGCAACTCGCGCTCGGGGTTCAAGGCCGTACCGACCTGCAAGCCGATGCCGCGCTGTTTGCGGAGCAGCCAGCGCACCGCGCAGATCTGCTCTTGGCGGTCCTCGATCAGATCCGGGCCGAGCAGCCGTGGCTCTACCGGTCGACGACCCGCGCCCGCCCGATTCAGCCCTGACCTTGGCGTCAAGTAGGTTCGACGCCATGACTGAGATCCAGGACACATCAGGACAGTCCGAGCATGCACTCGAAGGCCACGGCGGCGTTCATGTCGTCGATGTAGCCCGCGCTCATGGCGTCGACACGATGTTTACTCTCTCCGGCGCCCACGTTTTCCCGGCCTACGATGGCGCCGTCAAAGCTGAACCAGCCATGCCGATCATCGACGTCCGGCATGAACCGTCTGCCGTCTTCGCCGCTGAGGCGATGGGCAAGCTGACCCGCCAGCCCGGCCTCGCTGTTCTCACCGCTGGCCCTGGCGTTACCAACGGCGTCTCGCCCGTCGCACAGGCAAGTTTCTCCGGCTCTCCCCTCGTCGTTATCGGGGGCCGGGCGCCGGCCGGGCGATGGGGCACCGGCAGTTTGCAAGAACTAGACCATCCGCCAATCTTCGAGAGCATCACCAAGATGGCAACGACGGCGCACACCGTCGAGGACATCGCGCCCACCATCGACCGCGCCTTCACCGAAGCCGGTTCGTCACACCGCGGCCCGACCTTCGTCGATATTCCGATGGATCAGTTCTTCAGTCCTACGACGGTCACCGATCCGTCCTATGCAACTCCGGTTGCACCCATCACCCCTGATCCCGACGCACTCGCTGGCGTTGCTCGCCTCCTAGCTGCAAGCGAACGCCCGGTGCTCGTGCTCGGTACCGATGTGTGGGCCGATCACGCCGAAGAAGTTGCGCTGGCGTTCGTCGCCGAGACCGGCATTCCGGTGATTGCAAACGGAATGGGTCGCGGCATCATCCCTGGTGGGCACCCGCAATTGGTCACCAAGGCCCGGTCGATGGCGTTCAGCGGTTGCGATCTTGCAATCGTGGTTGGCACGCCACTGGACTTCCGCCTCGCCTACGGCATTTTCGGACCGAAGGACGGTGGGCAGCCCGCCAAGACCGTTCATTTGGCCGACTCCCCCGATCAGATTTCGGGTCACGCGACGCTTGCCGGATCTGCAGCCGGTGATCTCACGCTCGTGCTCACCGGTCTGATGCAGTCGCTGCAGTCTGTTGCTGGCACCCGCCCCAACTGGACGCCGTGGCTCGCATCGCTCCAGACCGAGGTCGCTGCAGCGACCGAGCGCGACAATGCTCTGTTGACTGCTGAGGCCGATCCGATTCACCCCGCCCGTATCTATGGTGAGTTGCTCCCCCGACTTGACGATTCTGCGGTCGTCATCGGTGACGGCGGCGATTTCGTGTCCTTCGCTGGCAAGTTCGTCGAACCGAAGCGACCCGGCGGTTGGCTTGACCCCGGTCCGTACGGCTGCCTCGGCGCAGGCCTCGGTGCCGCCATGGCCGCCCGCATTGCCCGCCCCTCCGATCAGGTCGTGCTGTTGTTTGGCGACGGCGCCGCGGGCATGTCGATCATTGACGTCGACACCTTGGTCAGGCACAACCTCCCCGTCGTGATGGTGGTGGGAAACAACTCGGCTTGGGGCCTGGAGAAGGGCCCCATGCAGTTCCTTTACGGCTACGACGTTGCCGCCGACCTCGCCCCGAATACGCGCTACGACCAGGTCGTGACCGCGCTGGGCGGAGGTGGCGAGTTCGTCACCGATCCGCGCGAGATCGGCCCGGCCCTCGACCGCGCCTTCGCCTCGGGAATTCCCTACCTGGTCAACGTCGCCACCGACGTCAACGCCCAGTACCCCCGCAACACCCACGGCATCTAATCCCGCTGAGGAGTCACTTAGTTCCCGCTGAGGAGTCACTCCGTACCCACTGAGGAGTCACTCCGTACCGAGATAGCGTGAT
>JBEBVW010000082.1:0-10359 GCA_040392565.1 Aeromicrobium sp.
GCGCTGACCGAGATGAGGTGTGACTTCCTGAACTTCTATGGGGCCACCGAGACCGGTTGGGTCACGATCGCTTCGCCGGAAGATCTTCGGGCCGCGCCGGGTACCGCGGGTCGACCGCCGTGGCGCACCAACGTTAAGATCCTCAACGCCGAGGGTCAGGAAGTACCGCAAGGTGCAACCGGCGTGATCCATGTAGGCAATGACATGCCGTTCGGCGGGTACACCGACGGCAACACCAAGGCGTTCGCTGAAGGCTTGATGAGTACCGGCGATCTCGGCCATTTCGATGAGGACGGACGACTGTTCGTCTCCGGCCGCGATGACGACATGATCATCTCCGGTGGCGAAAACGTGTTCCCGCGCGAACTGGAAGACGCTCTGATTGAGCATCCGAAGGTCGCCGACGTGGTTGTGACGGGCATCCCTGATCCGCAGTGGGGCCAGTGCTTGGCTGCCTATGTTGTGGTGCGCGATGGAGAGCAACTCGACGAGGCCGAAATCATTGCCTACGCCAAAGACCGAGTCGCCCGATTCGCTGTGCCGCGCCGCACGATGTTCATCGAGGAGTTGCCGCGCAACCCCACGGGCAAGGTCATGAAGCGGGAGCTCCCGGCGTTCGACTGACGTCCGCTCTAGGGTGGTGCTGTGGACGTCACCTACTCGCCAGCGCCCGACGGCCGGCCCGATCCGGGCGAAGTGGTCTGGACGTGGGTCCCTTACGAGGACGATCCAACTCAGGGCAAAGACCGCCCCGTTCTGTTGATCTCTCGCGCTGGCGAAGAACTGATCGGGCTGATGCTGACGTCGAAGGATCACGACCGCGATGAGGTTCAAGAGGCCGCTGCGGGACGCTTCTGGTTCGACTTGGGCGCTGGTCCGTGGGATTCCAAGGGACGCCCGAGCGAAGTGCGGCTGAACCGGCTGATCCTCGTCGACCCGCAAGACGTGCGGCGTGAGGGATCGGTGCTTGACCCGATCCGTTACGACGCAGTCATCGCGGCCGCGCGGCCCTATTTCCCGCCGGTGTCGGCGTGAAGCGAGTTGTCGACCGGATCGACCGATTTCAGCGGCGGCACCCGGTCATCGGTTTCCCGCTCGCGGTCATCTACAAGTATTTCGATGATCAAGGTGCCTATCTGTCGGCGATCATCACGTACTACGCCTTTATCGCGATCTTCCCGATCATGCTGATGGCCTCGTCGATCTTGGGCTTTGTCCTCGACGGCAACCCAGATTTGCGCGATCGACTCCTCGATACTGCGCTCGGCCAGTTCCCAATCATTGGCGATCAGCTGGGGCGCCCCGAGGGCCTCACTGGCAGTCCTTCAGCCATCATCATCGGTGTTCTCGCTGCCACCTACGGCGCGATGGGGCTGGGCCAGGCATCGCAAAACGCCGCCAACATCGCCTGGTCGGTACCCCGCAATAGCCGCGCGAACCCATTCCTCATGCGGTTCCGCAGCCTGGTTCTGTTGGGAATCGCTGGCCTGGGAATTCTGTCGCTGGCCATCGTGTCCTCAGTCCTGGCCAATCCCAATTCATTCGGCACCGAGTTCGAGAATGGCATCCGCTGGATCATTCGCGGCATCGGTTTCGTGCTGACCGTCGTGATTTTTGTTGGTCTGTTCCGGCTGCTTAGCGCGGGACGTGCCGGTATGCGCTCGGTGTTCCCGGGCGCTTTCGTCACGGCACTGCTGTGGCAAGGTCTGCAGTGGGTAGGCAACACCTACGTCAGCGAAGTCATCGTGAAGGCCAGCCAGATGAACGCAACGTTTGCGCTGGTTCTGGGTCTGATTGCCTTCATCTACATCGCCGCGATCATGGTGGTGCTCGGGCTTGAAGTGAACGTTGTGCTGCGGCGCCGGCTCTACCCGCGTGCCCTGTTGACGCCGTTCACGGACAACGTCATCTTGACGACAGCCGATCAGAAAGCCTACGCGGCCTATGCCAAGTCACAGCGCCATAAGGGCTTTCAAACGGTCGTCGTGACCTTCGATGAGGACCGAACAGGAGATCTTCCGGCAGTCCAGCCGCGAAGACCAAGCCAGTCCGACTAGGCTTAGCGTTCAACTGCAGGACGAAACAAAGGTGACGACATGCCCACGGGCAAGGTGAAGTGGTACGACGCCGAAAAGGGATTCGGCTTCCTCAGCCGCGAAGGTGGCGACGACGTGTTCGTGCGCGCTGACGCGCTGCCCGAAGGCGTCACCACGTTGAAGGCCGGAACTCGCGTTGAGTTCGGCATCGTGTCCGGTGCCCGCGGCGAGCAGGCTCTGCAGGTACGCGTGCTGGATCCGGTGGGATCGGTCTCGCGCAATCAGTCCAATCAGCGTCGCAAGAAGCCTGAGGACATGGTCGTCATCATTGAGGACCTGATCCGCACTCTCGACGACGTCGGCGAGGCCTACCGCCACGGCCGCCACCCGGACCGCAAGTACGCCAAGCCCATCGCACAAGTTCTACGCGCCGTCGCCACCGAACTCGAGCTCTAGCCCCCGCTGAGGAGTCACTCCGTACCCAGTGAGGAGTCACTCCGTACCCGTTGGGGAGTCACTCCGTACCGGGTACGGACTGTTGTGCGCTGCGTAGTCGGGCGATGACCCAGGCGAGCCAGCCGACGAGTATCACCGTGATGACGATCAAACCCACGCGTGGCGTGGCGTCGACGGTGAATAGGCCGATGCCGGCCATGCCGCCGACGACCCACGACAACTGCAACAAGGTTTCGGATCGGGCGAACACCGACGTACGAATGGATTCGCGCACGTCGCGTTGAATCGTGGCGTCGAGACTGAGCTTGCCGAGTGACTGGCATAGTCCGACGCTGATGCCGAGCAGAACTGCGGTCCACCAGGTGAATGCCAGGGAGACCAGGCCGGCCACTGCGACTTCAAGCACGAGGACAGCGACGACAACCTTTTCGGGATCGCGTGATTTGAGCAGATTGCCCAGAACGACACCGATCGTGTTGCCGAGGCCGGCACCGCCGACGACCAAGCCGAGCAGGATCGTGGCGTTGTAGCTCCAGCCCAGCGATGCGGGAGGTTCACGCAGCGAGAACGCCATGAAGATGGTGAGGAACCCAGTCATGAGGCGCAGGCCGGAGTTGCTGCGCAGGCCGTTGACCACAGCGCGGGGGATGACAATGCCCTTGGCCTGACCGCCGGGGGAGAGGTCGGCCTGTTCTTCGCCTTCGCTGGAGTCGACTTTGGCTGGCAGCAGGATGGCCAAGATGGTGCCGACGACGAACAGTAAGAAGGCGTATCGCAGCGCCCACTCGGCGCCGATGGTTGCGGCCAAGCCAGCGATGGGTGCTGAGATGGCTGCTGCGGCAGTTCCGGTGAGCGAAATGCGAGAATTTGCTTTGACGAGCGTGAATTCTTCGGGCAGCAGGCGGGGGACCGCAGCCGCGCGGGTGACGCCGTAGGCCTTGGATGAGACCAGGCAGCCCAACGCAGCGAGGAAGAAGGTGGCCGATTCATCGGCTACCGACCCGGCCAGCACCCAGCAACAGAAGGCGCGAATGGCCAGGGTGGCACCAATAGCCCAGCGGCGGCCGTGCCGGAACCGGTCGAGGAAAGGGCCGATGAGAGGCGCGACGATGGCGAACGGAAGCATCGTGAGCACCAGGAAGAGCGCCACCTGGCCACTGGCTTCATCGGTAGGAACAGTGAAGAACAGTGTGCCCGCCAACGAGATGGCCACGGCGGCATCGCCAGCGGTATTGAAGGCGTGCAGTTCAAGTAGCCGCGACAGTCCGCTTTCGCCAGCGCCACCTGAATGAGTGAATCTGCGGGCGCCGATAAATGCTGCATTTCCGCCGCGGGCCGTGGCGCGGCCAATCGCACCGCCAACTCGTCGCACCCGCGCGACCGCGCTGGGCGCTGGTGGCGTGGGCTCGGATGGCGCGAGGGGATCGGTGACGCTGTCTAGGCGCCGGGTCTCCTCGGGACCTCCCTCGTCGTGCATGACTTCCATCCTGCCCTAATCCACTGACGGACTGGGTGAGAGGGGATATCGCGCCATGAGTGACAATGGATACATGTCCGAGACGATGGATCAGACCCTGGCTTCCGCGGTCGATCAGGCCCGTGAGGCTGCAGTTGACGCCGCTGATGGCTCCGTAGGTGAGCACATCGGCGCAGTCGTCGACGGTGACCGTCTCGTCTCGCACCACTTCGCATCGATGGAGGCTGGCTACCAGGGTTGGTACTGGTCGGTCAGCATTTCCCGCGCCCCCGACAGCGATCGCGTCACGATTAACGACGTCGTCCTGCTGCCCGGCGGCGATGCCGTTGTCGCTCCTGAGTGGACGCCCTACAAGGACCGTATTCGTCCGGGCGATTTGAGCCCCGGCGATGTGCTGCCTCCTGAAGAGGATGACGTTCGTCTAGTTCCGGCGTGGTCGGCTGGCGACGGCAACGGTGAGCAGACTCCCGACCGCTTCTTCGCCCGCGAAATCGGTCTGGGCCGCGAATGGGTTCTCTCGCTCGAAGGCCGTGAGGGTGCTGTCGATCGTTGGCAGTCCGGCGACTTCGCTCCCGATGCCGCCATCGCGCAGCAAGCGGCAGGCAAGTGCGGAACCTGCGGTTTCTTGGTCAGTTTGGCCGGCGATCTGTCCGATCGGTTCGGTGTCTGCGCCAATGGGCAAGCCAACGCCGATGGCCGCGTCGTGGCATTGGCCCACGGATGTGGCGCGCATTCGGGCGCCAAGCTGAAGCGTTCGGCTTCGGTCCAGAAGTTGCCGCCGCATGTTCTCGACACGGTCACCGTTGAGGACGATCTGGAGTCGCTGGCTGTTCCCGAGCCCGAGCCCGAGCCCGAGCCGGTTGTTGAGCCGGTCGCTGAGGTCGAGCCTGTCGTTGACGCCGAGGGCGTTGTCGAAGGCGAGCCACCCACTGAGCCTGTCGCTGAAGTAACCGACGAGCAGCCTCAGTCCAAGTAGCGAGCCAAGAAAGCCTGGGTGCGCGGGTCCTGAGGGTTCCCCAGCACCTGCGCAGGGGTCCCCTGCTCGACGATGGCGCCGCCGTCAAGGAACACAATGCGGTCGGCGACGTCACGGGCGAATGGAATTTCGTGCGTCGCCATCACAATGGTCTGTCCGGCCGCTGCCAAATCACGAACGACGTCCAGCACCTCGCCGACGAGCATCGGGTCCAGTGCGGACGTCACTTCGTCGAGCAGCAGTAGGTCGGGTTGCATCGCAACGGCACGCACCAGAGCGACGCGTTGCTGCTGGCCGCCGGACAGAGAATCGGGGTAGGCGTGCGCCTTGCCGTCTAGGCCTACGCGGGCGAGCAGCTCGAGAGCGCGTTCACGAGCTTCGCGGCGCGACAGACCCGCGACCTTGCGCGTCGCCAGGGTGACATTTCCCAGCACGGTCAAGTGCGGGAACAGATTGTAGGCCTGGAAAACCATGCCGATATTGCGGCGGATGGCGTCTTCGTTGACTGCCGGGTCGTTGATCTCTACGCCGCCGAGCAGAATGTCGCCGTCGTCGGTCTGCTCCAACAGGTCGATACAGCGCAGCAGCGTGGACTTTCCGGAGCCGGACGCTCCGAGCAGACACACCACTTCGCCTGCAGCAACGTCGAGGTCGAGTGCATCGAGTACGACGTGGTCACCGAATGATATTGTGAGGCCGCGGATGGTCAGCATGCTCAGCCACCGGCCTGTCGGCGCAGCGCACGAATTCCCAGCCAGTCGGTGAAGCGCGCAAGGGGGATGGTCACAGCGATGAAAAACAGCGCCGAGACGCCAATGGAGGTGAAGTTGAAGGTCTCGGCCTGGTACACGCTGGCCGCACGTAACGCCTCGACGAGGCCGATCGCCGATAGCAGAGCAGTGTCTTTCTGCAGCGAGACGAAGTCGTTGATCAGCGGTGGAGCGACGCGACGCACGGCCTGTGGGAGCACGACGTGCCGCAGGGTTTTGCCGTAGCTGAGTCCCAGCGCCCGGCCACTAGCCCACTGCGTGGGGTGCACTGAAACGATGCCCGCTCGAAGCACCTCGGCCACGTAGGCGCCGTAACTCAATGTCAACGCGATGGCGCCCAACCAGAACAGGCTTGATGGCACTCCAGCCAGTTGCAGCGCGGGGAACCCGAAGCCGACTAGCAGCACCACCAGCAGCGTCGGGACGCCGCGGAATACGTCGGTGTAGATCGTGGCGAGAATCTTGAAGGGCAGCAGCGCGGGCGACGGGATGACCCGGATGACCGCCACGAGCAGCGCGACGATGAGAACCAGCACTTCGACTACGAGGAAAAGCCGAATGTTCAGCCAGAAAGCTTCGGCAATGTGCGGGAATGACTCGCGCGCATGGTGCCAATCGAAGAAGGTCAGTTTGACCCGATCCCAGCCCGGCGACGTGATGACACCGGCGGTCAGAGCGCCGAGTACGACAACAGTCGACACCAGGCCCACCGCAATGCGGACAATGGTCCGATTGCGGCGGTAGGCCTGGCGTTCGAGCTGCCGAGCTGAGACGGGACGAGTCACTGAGAAGGGGTCACTTCAGCACAGGAGCGCTGGCCGATTCAGCCAACCATTCCTGAGCGAGGTCGGCCAGCGTTCCATCCTTCTCCAGCGATGCGATGGCCTGGTTCACGCACGGTGTGAGTTTGCTGCCCTTGGCCAGCAGCAGACCGAACTTCTCGGGCTCACCAGCGGAGAACTGGAACTGACCGGCGATAACAGAGCCATCGATTTCTGCAGCAGTGAGATAGAACGCGGTGGGCAAATCGGCGACGATGCCATCGACCTGCTTGTTCTGCAGTGCCGCGGCTGCCTTGGTGGTGTCGTCATAGACCAACGCCTTCTCGGCGGGCTTGATCTGATCCTTGATGGCCTTCAGCGAAGTCGTGCCGATCTGCGCGCCGAGCTTGGCGTCCTTGAAGTCGGCCAGGCTGCTGGCGTCGGCGTAGTCAGAGTCCTTCAGCGTGATGATCGCCTGTGCAGCCTCGTAGTACGGCGTGCTGAAATCAACAGCCTTCTGACGTTCAGCGGTGATCGAGATCTGGTTGATGTCGAAGTCGAAATTCTTCTTGCCCGGCTGGTACGACGTGTTGAACGGAACCTTGACCCACACGACATCGGCAGCGTCGAAGCCCAATTCGTCGGCGATCTCTGCAGCGACGGCGCCTTCGAAGCCCTTGCCGTTGCTGGGCGTGTTGTCGGAGAACCAGGGCTCGTACGCCGGGTCGTCAGTCGCGATGGTGAGCTTGCCGGGAGTGACCACACTCAAATCGGCCGTCTTGCACGATGCGGCCGCCGTGTCGTCTTTGGTGTCGTCGGAATCATCGGCTGGTGCGCACGCGGCAACTGAAGCGAGGGCGAGTGTGGCAACTGTGAGCACAGCAAAACGGGGGATCTTCATGAAGGCAATCGTAGGCCAGAGCGAACCGGCCGCTGACCGGTCTCAGACGCGCTAGTTGGTGCGCTTGCGGCGGCCTGGCTGAACGCGCAGTACGTTGCGGCGCCGGCGGCAGTACTCAATGCCGATGAGACCAAGTCCGAATCCGGCGAGCGCAGTCCACAGCCACCAAGTGCGGCCCTGTTCCTCAAGACGACCGAGGAACGGCAGCAGGCCGATCACGGCGACCCCCCACACGATGGTGCCGATCGTCATGGTGCGAACACCGTCGACATCCATCGGCTCGACTTCGGCGACCTTGTGGGTTTTGCTGCCGATCTCGAGTTCGGTGATCTCGGGGCGGCCAAATTCGTGGCGGCGCGCGGCGCGATCGAGACGTTCCATCTCGCGGTGACCGATTTTGCGCTCGATCGTTTCAGGGCCGTCGCCCTCGCGGATGATCCACTCGTCGCTCACATGCCCAATCTAGCGCGGACCGCGCCGACTATCCTGATGACGTCATGAACCCCCGCTATCGTCGCCTGCTCATCCCCGGCCTCTTGGTAGCGCTGGTGGTGGTGGCCGCTGTCTCGGCTCTGATTCAAAAGGCGAGCGCCGAATCTGCTGGGCCGGGTGTGGTCAGCGTTATCGATGATTCCCGCATTACCGAAGCCAGTGGACTGGCCATCAGCCAGAAACACCCGGACTTGGTCTATGTCGTCAACGACTCCGGCCACGCGGCTGTTGTCTACGCGGTCGAGCTTTCGACGGGAAAAGTCGTGGGAACGACGACGCTTCAGGGCGTGAACGTCAGCGACACCGAAGCGTTGTCGATGGGTCCCGACGGCAAGCTGTGGGTGGCTGACACCGGTGACAATCTGCGCCGCCGCGACGATGCCGCGCTGTACGCATTCGATGAACCAGGTCCAGGCAACCACCAGGTGCGACCCGATCGCTTCGGCATCGGGTTCGGCAAAGATGGCGTGGCCCACGACATTGAAGCGTTGCTGATCGATCCGCGTGATGGCCGCGTCTACTTGATGACCAAAGGCCTACTTTCTGGTGAGATCCTTCGGCTCCCTGAGCACCTCGACCCCGTCTGGTCGAACACCGCAGAGGTCGTCGGTGACGAGGCCCCCGGCATGGTCACCGACGCGACTTTCACCCGCAGCGGTCGCTACGCACTGGTGCGCACCTACGGCGATGTTCGACTCTTCTCGACCACAACGTGGAAGCAAATGGGCCGCATCAAGGTCCCGTCCCAACAGCAAGGCGAGTCCATCGCCGCCGAGAACGGATCGTTCCTCATCGGCACCGAAGGGCGACCGTCGCCGATGATTCGAGTCGCAAGGCCCGACGTCGTGACGCCGTCCGAAATGTCGGCCGCAGTTTTTGGCGTGGCGGCGATGTTGGCGTTCCGTCGCCCGTGACCTAGGGGTCGGGAGTGGCTCGTGCGGCTCATGGTGTGAGATGTACCTCGATATCGGGGTGAACCGACCGAATGTTCGCGACATGGCGCGCAAGTTCTGCCAGTCTGCGAACTACACCGACCAACAGGAGAGGACTCGATGAGCGCCCTGGACCAATATTTCAAGATCTCCGAACGGGGGTCGACCGTCGCGCGCGAGGTGCGTGGCGGCGTCGTGACCTTCCTGACGATGGCCTACATCATCGTCTTGAACCCGATCATCTTGGCCGGCGTCGCTGACGCTGATGGCAAGTACTTGGGTGGTGGCACCGAAGCAGGTTCAGGATTTGCGATCATCGCGGCATGTACGGCACTAGCGGCCGGTGTGCTCACCATCCTGATGGGTGTTGTCGCCAACTTCCCGCTGGCGATCGCCACGGGCTTGGGCTTGAACGCGTTCGTCGCCTATTCGGTCGCATCGCAGATGACCTGGGCCGACGCGATGGGCCTGGTTGTCCTCGAAGGCCTCATCATCTTGGTGTTGGTTCTTACCGGTTTCCGGAAAGCTGTCTTTGACGCTGTGCCAGTTCAGCTCAAGACCGCTATCGCCGTCGGTATCGGCCTGTTCATCACGCTGATCGGCCTGGTTGACGCGGGCTTCGTCCGCACCTCCGGCATCCCTGCGCCCCCGGTGCAGATGGGTATTGGCAATCACCTGGTTGGTTGGCCCGTCTTGGTCTTCGTGATCGGCGTGCTGATCATGATTGCCCTGTACGTCCGCAAGGTGCCTGGTGCGATCTTGATCGGCATCGCGGTTACCACCGTGATCGCAGCCATCGTCAATAAGATCGCTGACGTTCCTGCGGGTGGCGGAGACCCGACCTCCAAGGGCTGGAATCTCAACGTCCCGTCCTGGCCCGACGATCTGTTCCAGAAGCCTGACTTCAGCCTCCTGGGCGATTTCTCGCTGTTCGGTTCCTTTGAAAAGGCCGGCTTTGTTACCGCCTGCTTGTTGGTCTTCACCCTGCTCCTCGCCGACTTCTTCGACACGATGGGCACCATGACGGCCATCGGCGCCGAGGCCGGTCTCAATGATGAAGAGGGCACGCCGGTCGGCGCGCAGAAGATCCTGATCGTCGACTCGATTGCTGCTGCTGCTGGTGGCGCTGCTGGCGTCTCAAGCAACACCTCGTACATCGAATCGGCATCGGGCGTCGGCGACGGCGCGCGCACTGGTCTGGCGTCGGTTGTCACTGGCGTGCTGTTCTTGCTGGCGACGTTCGCCGCTCCGCTGGTCGAGCACATCCCGAGCGAGGCCGCTGTTCCTGCCCTCGTCGTGGTCGGCTTCTTGATGATGACGCAGATCAAGGGCATCAGCTGGGACGATGACGAGATCGCCATCCCGGCGTTCTTGACCATCGTCCTGATGCCGTTCACGTACTCGATCACCGCAGGCATCGGCGCCGGTTTCATCGCCTACGTGTTGCTGAAGGTCGTCAAGGGCAAGGCAGCAGAGATCCACGCCTTGATGTGGATCGTTGCGGTGCTGTTCGTGGTCTACTTCTCGATCGACCCGATCACCCGCTGGCTGACCTGAT
>JBEBVW010000083.1:0-10300 GCA_040392565.1 Aeromicrobium sp.
AAAACCTGCAAAAACGTGTCACTCAGCGGGGGTTAGGTTGTGGGTATGACACAGGGTGTGGGCTGGCACGAGTGGGATGCGCATGATCAAGCGCGGGCGATCCGTGGGGGTGCGGTCAGTTCGGTCGAATTAGTCAGGCACCACCTCGATCGTGCCGAACAGTTGGGGCCAACGCTCGGCGCTTTTATGACGTTGACTCCTGAGCGTGCCCTGGCGCGAGCGGCAGAAGCCGACCAGCGGATTGCTGCTGGCGATCCGACTCCATTTCTCGGAGTGCCGACCGCGTTCAAAGACCTCACCTCCACCGCGGGCGTGACAACCACCATGGGGTCGACGCTTCTGCGCGACAACGTCCCCGATGTCGACGCCTACGTCGTGACGCTGGTGGAACGAGCCGGCTTCATCAGCATCGGAAAGACCAACACTCCCGAGTTCGGGCTGTCGTCGTATACCGACAACGACCTCATCGGTCCGGCGCGCACCCCGTGGGACACCAGCCGCAACGCTGGCGGATCCAGCGGTGGCGCGGCCGCTGCAGTAGCCGCGCGGATCCTGCCGTTGGCGCCCGGCAGCGACGGCGGCGGATCGATCCGCATCCCGTCCAGCGCTTGTGGCGTTTTCGGTTTCAAACCCAGCCGTGGTCGGGTCAGCTCGGGTCCGGTCGGCAGCGACTGGTCTGGGCTTGCCGTCGACGGCCCCATCGCACGAACAGTTCGCGATGCGGCCGCCCTTCTCGACATTATGGCGGTGCCGATGCCCGGCGACATCCGCCCGCTGCCTGCACCGACGACACCGTTCGCCGAAGCGGCGCAACGCAGTCCCGGGCGACTCCGCATCGCCCGCTGGACCGGCACTCACCTTCCCGATGTCGCTCCTGAGCGCGAAGCCATCGAGGCGTGGGAGGTCGCGAGTCGTCTGTTGGAATCGCTGGGACATGAGTTGGTGGACATCGACAATCCCTTCCCGCGCGAACTCGAAACCCAGTTCAATGTCATCTGGTCCAGCGGCATCGCTTCAGCCCCCATCCCCACAGAAGCCGATCCGATGTTGCGCGCCAACACCCGGTACTGGCGGGGACGTGGGCGCGAGGCCAGCGCGATCGAATTGGCGTCCGCTATGTCCTATCTCGAAGCCACGACCCGCCAGGTAATCACCGGGCTTCAGCAGTTCGATGCATTCTTGACGCCAACGTTGGGTCGGGTCGCGCAGCCGGTGGAGTGGTTCAACGAGTCGGGTGATCCCCTGGAGGATCACCATCGCGAACTGCTGTTCACGCCGTACACCGCGCTCTACAACATGACCGGCCAACCGGCGGCCTCTCTGCCGCTGCATTGGACAGAACCGACCACCGACCGTCCATCGCTACCAGTCGGCGTCATGCTCGCCGCGCATCCTGGCCGCGACGATCTGCTGTTCAGCCTGTGCAGTGAGGTCGAGTCGGCGGCACCCTGGATCGATCGAGCGCCCGCCGGCTTCTAGCCGATCAGGCCAGGAATGACCGGTCGGTCATGACGATCGGATCGCCATCGGTGATCGCGACGGTGTGCTCGACGTGGGCGCCACGCGAGCCATCAGCGCTGCGAATCGTCCAGCCGTCCGGATCCATAGCGATCTCATCGGTCGTGTGCAGGAACCACGGCTCGATGGCGATGACCAGACCCGGCTTGAGCGGGAAGCCACGCCCCGCCCGACCGTCATTGGCCACATGCGGATCGCCGTGCATCGTGCGACCAACACCGTGACCGCCGAACTGGGTGTTGACCTTCAGTCCATTGGCCCGTGCCACTTCGCCGATTGCTGCCGAAATGTCGCCGGTTTTATTGCCCCCGCGCGCGGCAGCGATACCTGCATGGAGGGCTTCAGTGGTGATGTCGATCAGCTTGAGGTCTTCATCGCGGGGAGTGCCAACCACTGTGCTGACGGCCGAATCGCACACCCAGCCGTCCACCGAAACGGCGAAGTCCAGGCTCAACAGATCGCCGTCTTTGAGCTTGTACGAGTACGGCAGTCCGTGCAGCACAGCGTCATTGACCGACGTGCAGATGACCTTGCCAAAGGGCATCGCGCCGAACGACGGGTGGTAGTCGATGTAGCACGACTCCGCACCGCGCTCCTTGATCATCTGATGCGCCAACGCATCGAGTTCAAGCAAATTGACGCCAACATCAGCGGCAGCCGAAACCGCGGTCAACACCTCAGCAACGAAGCGCCCAGCCGGCCGCATCTCATCGACCTGAGTCGGAGTCAAAATCTCAATCGCCATAGTGCGACCAGCCTACGACGTCACCCTGACCCGAGATTTGCGCACTCCTGCACCTTTTCTGATCGGGACATGGTGCAGAAGCGCGCAAATCTCGGGACTAGTGGCCCTCAAGGAGTTGGCGATAGCGCTGCATGCCGGACAGCCAGCGGTCGGGGTCGGCGGCCTTCTGGGCGTACATCGTGCCGACTTGCTCATGTGGGAGCGCCAGGAAGCGGCCTTCCTCAATCGCGTTCAACAAGCTGTCGGCAACGTCGAGGGGGTCCATCATGTCGCCAGCGGTGGCAACCGAACCGTGGGCGACGCCGGCGTCACCGTCGGCCTCAGTGCCGCCGTCGGTCATCGGCGTACGGACACCCATCGGGCACAACGCCGCCACCTGAACCCCGCGGTCGCCATATGTTGCGGCTAACCATTCGGCGAATCCGACCGCTGCGTGCTTGGACGTGGCGTACGTCGGCGATCCGAGCTGCGTCAACAGCCCGGCAGCCGAAGCGGTGACCGCGAAGCATCCTGGCTGTCCCGACTCAAGCCAGCGCGGAACAAGCACTCGGGCCGCGCGCACGTGAGCCATCACATTGACTTCCATGATGGCGGCCCAGTCGTCGTCGCTGGCCTCAAGCCCGAAGCCGCGGAAAATGCCCGCGTTGGCGACGAACAGATCGGGGTTCCCCGACGGGGTGGCGCCCAGGACCTCCTCGATGCCGGAGGTTGAGGTTGCGTCAGCCACGACCCAAGCGACCCGGTCAGCGCCGTGCTCGCCAGCCAGCGATTCGCCCGTCGCCGCGAGGCGATCGGAATCGACGTCGGTGAGTACGACGTGGCCGGATCCGCGCGCCAACAGACGCTCGGCCACCGCAGCACCAATGCCACCGGCCGCGCCCGTGACGACTGCGGAAGTCCCATTGAGGTTCATCGTCGTGCCTTTCTGGTTCGAGGCCGGTTCAACCGGTTATCGCTGATCGAGGTGCGAGCTTGCGAGCCTGGAGATCAAGAGTGGTGACGCAGCAGATTTCGAGGCTCGCTCCTCAATCAGCAGACCTGCTAGCCGTTGATGACGCGCTTGATTTCGGCGCGCGCAAGGGCGTTCTTGTGCACTTCGTCAGGGCCGTCGGCGAAACGCAGTGTGCGCATGCCGGCGAACATTTCTGCCAAGGGGAAGTCCTGGCTCAGACCGCCAGCACCGTGCGTCTGAATGGCCTTGTCCAAGATCCATTCGACCGTCTTGGGTGTGGCGATCTTGATGATCTGCACATCCTTGTGGGCGGCTTTATTGCCTTGCGTGTCCATCAGCCATGCGGCCTTGTAGCAAAGCAAACGCAGCTGCTCGATCTTGACCCGAGACTCAGCGATCCAGTCGCGGATGACGCCCTGTTCGGCCAACGTCTTACCGAATGCAGTGCGCTGCGAAGCGCGGGTAACCATCAACTCAAGCGCCCGTTCGGCCAAGCCGATGGAGCGCATGCAGTGGTGGATTCGGCCGGGCCCAAGACGAGCCTGCGCGATGGCGAAGCCTTCGCCCTCGCCGGCGATGATGTTGGACGCCGGAACACGCACGTCGGTGAACCGCATTTCGGCGTGGCCACCGTGATCGCGATCGTGGTACCCGAAGACGTGCATGCCGCGGATGATTTCCAGGCCCGGGGTGTCTCGCGGCACCAGGATCATCGACTGCTGGCGGTGACGATCGGCTGACGGATCGGTCTTGCCCATCACAATGAAGATCTGGCACTCGGGGTTCATCGCACCGGTGATCCACCATTTGCGGCCGTTGAGCACGTACTCGTCGCCGTCGCGGACGATCGACAGTTCGACGTTGGTCGCGTCAGAGGACGCAACGTCGGGCTCGGTCATCGCGAACGCCGAGCGGATCTCGCCGTTCTGCAACGGCTCAAGCCACTGCTTCTTCTGCGCATCGGTGCCGAACATGTGCAGCACCTCCATATTGCCGGTATCCGGCGCCGCGCAGTTCATCGAGATCGGTGCGATCTGGATGCTGCGGCCCGTCAGTTCGGCAATCGGCGCGTATTGCAGATTGCTCAGGCCACCGGCCTCTGGGGCTCCGGGAAGGGCGAAGTTCCACAGACCGCGGGAGCGTGCTTCAGCCTGCAGCTCCTTGATGACAGCCGGGATCTGCCAGGTGTCGTTGGCGTAGTTGGCCATCATCTGTTCGTGGAACTTCGGCTCCGCGGGATAGATGACCTCGTCGAGAAATGCCTGCACCTTGCCGATCAAGTCGGCGGTCTTGGCGTCGTGTGCGAAATCCATGCTCATGCCTCCTGCGGCGCTGCGGCCATGACGTAGACGACTTCGGCGATCAGAACCGGCTTGTCGCCGCCTTCACGCTCGACCACGAACACAATCGTGGCCTGCGTGCCGATCGCAATGTCGGCCGTCTCTTTGAGAGTGGCTGTTGCCCGAAGTCGCGAATCGACCGGGACGGGGTTAGGGAACCGCACCTTGTTGGCGCCGTAGTTGACGCCCATCGCCAAGCCGTTGACCTGATAGATCTGCTCGGCGAACACCGGAAGCAACGACAGCGTCAAGTAGCCGTGGGCGATCGTGGTGCCAAATGGGCCCTTGGCCGCGGCTTCGGGATCAACGTGGATCCACTGATGATCGCCGGTCGCATCAGCGAACAGATTGATCTGCTGCTGGGTCACGGTGAGCCAGTCGCTCGTGCCGATCTCCTCGCCAGCTGCTGCCTTGAAATCGTCGAGGCTGTCGAAAACACGGACCATGTCATGCCCTCCAGAAGGTACTAAGCGCTTGCTTAGTTCGGACTCTAGCGTTATCGGCGAGTTGTGGCTAGTCGACAAACCACCCCTCGGCTCGACTCTCGCGTAGCCCCGAAGGCGCGGAATTGACTGCGTTTGGAAAGATCACTGCGAATTGGTTGTCCTGGCGACCACATTGCAGTGAACTCGCCCAATCTGGCGCCGTTACTTCAGCAGCAGTGGGACGCAGGCGAGGGCGAGGCCGAGGGTTGCGGCGGCGATGTCGAGGAGGGTCCAGGGGGCGGGCTCGACCCAGGTTCTGTGGTGGGCGGTGGCGAAGCCGCGCGCGTCCATCGCGATGGACCGGTCAGTGGCCTGCCGCAGGGCCATCACCAGCAACGCGAACACCATCTGCAGCGCCGTCCGCGAGCGCGCGATCGGGCCTCCGGCGGCTGCGAGTCCGCGGGCGCGACGAGTTCGGGCGATCTGTCGCCAGCCCTCGGCCAAGCTCGTGACCTGCTGCATCGCAGACGTCACCGCCACCACAGGTCGCGCCGGTAGGCGCAGATTCTGCGCGAGGTGATCGGCCAATCGTGCCGGGTCGATGTAGCCAGCAACCACCGACCCCGGCCACGCGAGCACCACGATGCGAAGTCCGGCAGTCAGCGCCTCAGCCTCTTCATGTCCGCCCAACCGCCACGTCGAATACGCAACCGTCAGGCCAGCGAAGGCTGCAAATCCCAAGCAGAAGAGGCCGTATCGCCACGATGGCGTGAACAGAAGTGCGGCAACTGCATACGCGCCGACCGTGATCCATGCAGTCTGCAGATCGCGCACTGCCAACGATCCGAAAACCGAGGCCAAACCCAGCACCGCGAGGGCCAGTGGATTGACGCGAGTGACGAGGTGGTTCATGCCAGCACACCGCCCTCAAGTCGCACCACGTGATTGGACGCCGCAACCAGGAGGTCGTCGTGCGTCGCGGTGATGACTGTTGACCCGGCGGCGGCCGCGGACTTCGCCCAGCCCACCACGGCGGCCCAGGTCCGGCGGTCCTGCCCGACGGTTGGCTCGTCCAGACACAGCAGTCCTGGCCGATGCGCCAGCGCGGCGGCCAGAGCGAGCCGCCGCTGTTCGCCTCCGGAAAGCCGGAAGGGATTCGCGCCAGCCCGATCTGCCAAACCGACGACGTCGAGTACCGCGTCGACGTCAACCAGTCGACCCAACCGATCGGCCGTCAACCGGATCTCGTCGGCAACTGTTGGGGCGATGATGCCGTGTTCAGCGTTCTGCGGAACCCAGCCAACTGAAGCGGCGAGCTGACGCGATCGCAGCTCATGAGGCGGAGCCGCAAGACCAAGCACCCGTCCTGAGGTGGGTTTCTGCAGTCCAGCGACAGCGGCCAGCAGAGTCGACTTGCCGGCTCCCGACGGCCCGACGATCGACGTCATGGCACTTGACCCGAATGACGCTGACACCCCGTTGAGCGCCGTTGTGACGGTGGTGCCCCGCAATCCGCGCTGTCGCAGTTCGACCACCAGCCACTCGACGTCCACGGTTCCCACCGGCACGTCTGGTTGCGTCAGCGCGCGGTCGACGACAACGGGCTCAGGCGCTGGCAGACCGGGCATCCACACACCCTCGGCGGCCAACTGATCGGTGAATCGCTCAACGAAGTCGGTCGGCGTCGTGTCGGCGGCGATGGTTCCGTCGGCACCCAGCACCACCACCCGGTCGACCACACCAAGCCACGGCTCGATGCGGTGCTCGACGATGATGGCCGTTGCGCCTGTCGCGTCAAGGGTGTCGACGACCGCCGCGCGGACGCTGGCCGCGTTGTCGTCATCGAGCATTGAGGTCGGCTCGTCCAGCAACAGCAGGCCCGGCTCCAATGCCAACGCGCCGGCCAGCGCGAGCCGCTGCACTTCGCCACCGGACAGTGCGTGGGACGGGTAGTCGCGACCGTAGGGCAGGCCGACCGCGTCGAGAGCGCGATCAACCGACGCCCAAATCTCCTCGCGCGGCCGTCCGATGTTCTCTGGTCCGAACGCAATATCGCGGCCGAGCCGCTCGGCGACGATCGAATCGCCGGGGTTCTGTTGCACCAGGCCGATACGGCCGTCGACGTGAACCGTGCCGGTCAAATCTCCGGCGATCGTCTCGCCCAACGCACCAGCCAATGCCAGCAACAACGTGGACTTTCCGGCACCGCTGGGACCGGCCAGCAAGACCCGCTGGCCGGGTTCAACGACCAAGTTCAAGTCGGCGACGACGGGCCGGCGGCGACCCAGCGGTCGCCAGCCGAACCCCTCGAATCGTGCCGCTACGGGCCTAGTCGACAACGGACTCCAACGCCGCGTCTCGGCCTGCCGGGAAGGCGTCGAGCACACCGGCGGCAGCCAGCGACCGCACCAGAATCCAGCCGAGAACACCAGCAATCACAGCACCGGAGATGGCGAAAAAGCCCAGGTGAGCGAGCTTGTAGGGCAGCTCCCAGTCGCTGTAGTAGTAGGTCCATTCATAGAAAGCCGCGCACGCTGCCGACAACATGCCCGACAGGACCGCGACCACGGGGCCGAAGGCGCGATAGCCGAACAGCAGGAACGCCGCTTCGGCTCCGATGCCCTGCACCAGGCCGGACAACAGCACCGTGAAGCCCCATTCGGTGCCACCCAGCACGAACATGCTGAGCGCCGCAGCGATCAGTTCGGTGCCGAAGGCGGCGCCGGGACGCCGGATGATCAGGCCGCCGACGACGCCGGCGATCAGCCAGCCTCCGCCGAGCAGCGCACCGGCAGGCGGATAGCCGATCGTGGCCGCGAGGTCGAGGACGCCGTACAACTTGCCCCAGGCCCAAAAGACGACACCGAAGGCAACGCCAAGGCTGGCGATGGTGACCAGGTCGATCGTGCGATACCGGAAGGCACCTGTGCTGGACGTGGTGGTGGGGGACGCAGAACTCATAAAGGACTCCCTTCGCCGGTGCTAACCGGGGCAGGTTCGGAGGGTCTGCGGCTCCTGTCCGTTCGCAAGCGAACGATGTTCAAGACCGCACTCTCAGCGCCCCGCCCGTTCTGCCCGGGCCCTGCGCTCCCCTGTCTTAGGTATTGCCCACCCTAGCCGAGCGAGTTCTCCACGATGCGGCCGCGCGTCGCCCCTGGTCGGTTGTACGGCGTCGGGAACAATGGCGACATGTCCGTGCGAACGCCTGACCCCAATCCCGGCTGGTTGTCCGACATTGCCTTGGACGAGACGCGATCTCGTGTCCCGATGCTGTACGTCGAAGCGGTACCGGTGCGCACCGACGAGCTCGGCCGCGTCGAGTCCGTCGGCGTTCTGTTGCGCGGTTCATCAAGTGGCACCATCACGCGCACGCTGGTGTCGGGACGAGTCATGCACGGCGAGTCGGTGCGGGAGGCACTGCTGCGCAATCTGGAGAAGGATCTCGGACCGACCGCTTTCCCGATGCTGCCGGTCAGTCCAGTTCCGTTCACGGTGGCCGAATACTTCCCGCTTCCCGGTGTCGCGCCGCTGTACGACCCGCGCCAACATGCGGTTGCGTTGGCCTATGTGGTGCCGGTCCGAGGCGAGTGCGATCCGCGTCAGGACGCCCTCGAACTGAGTTGGATGACGCCCGAAGAGATCTTGCGACCGCAGATCCTCGACGACATGGAGGGCGGCCGAGGCGTGCTGATCAAGCAGGCCCTGGCGCACACCGACGCACTTCCCGCTTAGGCGCGCCCTCTGGCTTATCGCGCTGGCTCGGCGTTGAATGACGACATGGAGCCCGTCTCACTGTCAGCCCAAGCCGAGTCTTTGCTGGAGCGCGCTCGCGCCGGGGAGGGAACGGCTGGTCGCGCAGCGCACACGGTTGTGGGCGGCAGGACGACTGAGATGACCCACGCCATGGTCGCGCTCACTGCGAGTCACAAACTCGAGGAGCACGAGAATCCGGGTGAGGCGACAGTTCAGGTGCTGATCGGCCGAATTCTGGTCAAGAGCGGCGACGAATCGGTCAAGGTCGAACAGGGCGAACTGTTCGCCATCGCGCAAGCACGCCATTCGGTCGAGGCGATCGATGATTCGGTGTTCTTGTTGACCTCCGTCAAGCTGCGCTCGGCCCCACGCCCCACGGCCTGAGAGCGCCGTCTCGACCGGCGGACCAAGACTCCCGGAGTTGGCCCGTCCAGGAGTAGTCTGCATGTTGAGACGATTCGTATCAGGATGTGGACATGGAGCCAGTGCGGCAGGGCGTTCCCAACCGCTGGCTCATGCTCACTGTCGGCATGGCAGCGCAGGCCATCGGTGCGGTCGCCGCGAACGCCGCAGTCTTCCTGATCCCCTATCTACACACCGAGCGCGGGCTGTCTCTCGCGCATGCTGGTGCGCTGGCCTCGGCGGCCATCATCGGCACCGGCGTCTCGCTCGTCGCATGGGGATTGCTGGTCGACCACATCGGTGAACACCGCACGCTCGTCGCCGGAATGACCATCACTGCGGTCGCGTCGACCGCGGCTGCATTCGCAGATGGCTACGCCAGTTTGGCGATCTGTTGGTTTGTCGTCGGATTCGGTGTGGCCAGCACCAACGCCGCCAGCGGCCGGCTCGTCGTGGGCTGGTTTCCGCCGGAGCGTCGCGGCGTCGCGATGGGCGTGCGGCAGACGGCACTGCCACTGGGCATGGGTTTCGCCGCAGTGTTCGTTCCGGTGATGGT
This sequence comes from Aeromicrobium sp., assembly GCA_040392565.1. Classification (GTDB taxonomy): domain Bacteria; phylum Actinomycetota; class Actinomycetes; order Propionibacteriales; family Nocardioidaceae; genus Aeromicrobium. The sequence continues at coordinate 9,692 of JBEBVW010000083.1, forward strand.
GCACCGCACTGACCTGCGCACCACCCTGCTGGCCATCGTTGGCTTGTGCGTCGCAGCGCTCATCGCCTGTGCCGTACTGATCGTCGACCCTCCCCGCGTGCCCCGAGGCGACGTCACCGATGCTGCGGTGCTGGTCAATCCCTACCGCGGCAGTTCAACGTTGGTGCGCATCCACCTCGCGTCGGCGCTGCTGGTCATTCCGCAGTTCACCGTCTGGACCTACATGCTGGTCTGGTTGATCGATGACCGCAGCTGGACGGCGGGCCTGGCAGGCGGACTCGTGGCCGCGACCCAACTGCTGGGATCAGCTGGCCGCATCGGCGTCGGCTGGTGGTCCGATCGGGTCGGCAGCCGACTTGTGCCGCTCCGTCAGGTCGCCATCGCCGCGTTCGCCACGATGCTGCTGCTCGGGTTGCTCGAACCGACGCCTTTGGCCATTGCATTGATCGTCGTGGCGACCGTGGTCACCGTGGCAGACAACGGCCTGGCGTTCACCTCCGTAGCCGAAATCGGCGGTCCTTACTGGGCCGGTCGCACGATCGGACTGCAGAACACCGGCCAGTATCTGGTGTCCGCCGCGGTGCCGCCCGGCATCGGCCTGATCGTGAC
>JBEBVW010000084.1:0-10159 GCA_040392565.1 Aeromicrobium sp.
TTCGGCAAGCGCATCATGTTCGGCATCACCGACATCCGCGCCTGGATGGACACCCTGCGCGAGCCCGCCTCTCCTACTGGCGCTGCCACCTTTCCCGGAGCGGGGGAGGGCGCGTGTGGGTAGGCCCCGCACGCCGATCGGAACCTTCGGGATCATCGCCACCCGCGCCCAGCCGAACGGCAACCATGTGGCCCGCGCCCGGTACCGGGACTGGGACGGCAGCAGCCGACTCGTGCAAGCCACTGGCCCGTCACGGGCAGCCGCGGAGCGAAAGCTGAAGCAGAAGCTCGCCGAACGCTCCCTCTACCAGCCCGGATTCAACGGGATGAGCGCCGACAGTTCGTTCCTGGAGCTCGTCGCGTACTGGCTGGAGGACATGGAGATCGAAGACCGCCTCTCGCGAACCGCGAGGAACCTCTACGAGCGCGACATGCGGACTCTCGTCGTCCCCGCGTTCAAAGACCTCACGCTCCGGGAGATCGGGGTCGCCCGCTGCGACTACTTCCTCAAGCAGCTCGCCAGACGCAGCTACAGCCGCGCCAAGCACGCCCGCGTCGTCCTCCGACTCGCCCTCGCTCTCGCGGTTCGCCACGAGATCTTGCCTCGCAACCCGATGGACCACGTTTCCCGGCTGCACCGGAAGAAGACCATCCCGGAGGCGTTCACGATCGGCGAGGTGCAAGAGATCCGCGCCGCGATCAAGGCATGGGAGTCCCGGCGGATACTGGCGGGCCCGAGGCCGGATCGGCAGCTCGGGCAGATCGTCGAGGTCATGCTCGGCACCTCCGCCCGCATCGGGGAAGTCCTCGCCATCCGCCTCCAGGATCTTGACCTGGATGGCCCGATCCCGACGGCACGCATCGCGGGGACGATCATCAGTCGAAAGGGCGAGCCGACGCACCGGCAGGACCATCCGAAGACGGATCGCTCAGTTCGCCGCGTCGCGCTACCGTCATTCGCGCTGCAGGCGATCCGATCGCGCCTCTTCCGGTCCGGCGAGACCGAGCCGAGCGCGCTCCTGTTCAGCACACGGGTCGCAAGTCCGCACAAAACGAACAACATCCGCCGCCTCCTGCGCGACGTGATGGACGACGCCGGGATCGAGAACGTCACCCCGCACCGCTTCCGCCGCACCGTCGCCACGGTCGTCAACGACGCGCAAGGCGCGCTGCTCGCCTCCGAACTTCTCGGGCACACCGACCCGCGGATCACGATGCAGCACTACATTCAGCGCAACGAGTCGGTGAACCCCGTCACTGCGGAGCACCTTGAACGAGCGTTCGGGAAAGCAGGATGAGAGGGAGTTGAGAACAGGGGCGCCCCGGCCGAGTTCATACCGGAGTCACCTGATTCCGGCGTTCATGCGCAGCCAAGCAGAGCACGAGCAGGACAAGGGTGCGGACGGCGGCAGTGCACCTACAAGGTGACGGTCCAGCGATCCTCCTGGACTTGACCCGCTGGAGGTGCCCGGGCGTGAGCGAACAGCCGAGTGTGCGACTGACGGTCGTTCCGATCTCGCTCGCTGATGCAAACGCATTTGTCGAGACTCATCACCGGCACCACAAGAAGGTCGTTGGGCACAAGTTCTCAATCGGCGTCGTCGATAAATCAGGCAAGATGAGAGGCGTCGCCATCGTCGGGCGCCCCGTCTCCCGGCATCGTGACGATGGATTCACCCTTGAAGTCACCAGGCTCGCAACTGACGGTTGCGCGAACGCACCGTCATCGCTCTACTCGGCGGCATGGCGGGCGGCTCGCGCGATGGGGTACCGACGAATCGGAACCTACACACTCGCGACGGAACCCGGAACCAGCCTGCGTGCCGCAGGCTGGCGCATCGTGCATGAAGTGCGCGGCGCCTCGTGGAGCCGGGACGGAAGACCTCGCACGGACAAGCACCCCACCGTGGACAAGCGTCTCTGGGAGCCAGATCTTCAACGAAGAACCTCCTCGCCAAGATCCAGCGGTGCTCGAAGGAGCCTCTAGGCTTCAGCGCCGAGTGCCGCCACGCCTGCCGCCGTGACGTGCAGTTCGTTGGCATTCGGGTGATCTGGGTGGCTGCGGCGCTCCAGAAGCCCCCGCGCCTCGAGCGCCTCGACCTGACGCCGCGTCACGGCCGGCGTAGCGCGCACCAGACGCGCGAGCTTGGATACCGCGATGCCGGGGCTGAGCCGCACATAGGTCAACAACCGGACCTGCTCCTCATCCACCGACTCCATACTCCTCAGCGTACCGACAAGGACTCCTTCCCTTCGGCCCGGATGATCGGCGCGACCCGCGACCTCTAGACAGTGAGGGCAGCACGAGCGCCGGCGAGGTTCATCGACTTTGTCGGAGGCCACTGCTACTCTCAGACCTACAACTACAGACCAAGAGAGCCTTGGGTCCGAGCCGGCCAACAGCGCCGTCACGAACGCATCCTGAGACTTAAACCTCTGTCGCGGCACCCGCCGTGAGGCTCTCCTTCCAACGAAAGGATTGAGCCCCGTGGGTGAAGACCATCATTTCGGCGATCTGACCATCGCCGACATCAAGAAGCTGCGCTCCATCGTGAAGCGCAAGTCGAATCGCCTTCTCACCCGAGAAGACCGCGAAGACATCGTCTCGAAGATCCTCGAAGATGCCGTTCGAGGAAGTCGCAAGACCGGTACCCCGCTCGTGAAGCTCGCCTTCACGTACAGCCAGTACGTGAGCTACTACACGCGACCGCTCGACAACGTCATGGACGACATCCGCAACCAGCAGCCCCTCGTCTACGACGAGCGCGGCGACCTCACGGAAGACTCCGACGTGCCGGACAACCGCATCGACTTCACCGGACCGATCGTGACTGACCTCCTCAACCGGCTCCCCGCCGCCGAGTTTTCCGCCTTCCGCCCTGTGCTTGACGGTGCAAGTGTCTCGGAAGCCGCTACTGAAACCGGCATCTCCACCAGCACCACGCACGACCGGATCATCCGCGCTCGTGCTTCACTCCGCCAGCTCTGGCTCGCGGCATAGATTTCACAGACCTGGGCCCAAGCCCAGTCCACGCGGCGCAACCGTCGCCGCGCAACAGAGAGAAAAGGAAACCATCATGAAGCAGCCCCTGAACACCGCAGCAGAGCATCTGGCGAGCCAGCGCGAATACGTCAAGAAGCGCCACCTCGAAGACCAGAAGGCCGCTGCCCAGATCGGCGGCACGGCAGGACTGGTGGACGAGAAGATGCTCGCCCAGTCGATGCGCTCTGTCCGCTACGCCGACGAAGCACACGCCGCCGGTGACATCATCGACAATGCAATCGAGGCCGGCGCCTCCCAGGTCCACCTCGTGTACCGCACCGAGGGCGCGAAGATCACCGAGATCGCCTTCATCGACGACGCCGCCGGCATCGACCCCACCTTCCTCCCGCACGCGGTCAAGTGGGGCGGGTCATCGAACGAAGGCAAGCGGAACGTCTTCGGACGTTTCGGCTTCGGACTGCCCAGCGCCTCCGTCAACCGCGGCCGCAAGTTCAGCGTCTACTCCCGCACCGAGACTGATGAGACCTTCTCCAAGGTGACCGTCGACCTGGACAACCTCGCGATGAAGGGCGAAGTCGTTCAGCTGCCGAAGGTGAGCCGGGAAGGTCTCCCGGACTGGATCTCCGACTACATCGACTCCGGGAAGGTCAGCGGTGGAGTGGACGCCGTCCGCACGGTCGTGATCTGGAGCACCCTGGATCGACTTGCGTGGGTCAACAAGCAACAGTCCTCCGGACGCTTCCGCGAGCAGTTGGGCATCACCTATGCCGGCTGGCTTGACGTGTGCAAGCTCTACGTTGATGGCGAGGCGGTCGAGCCGGTCGACGTACTGTTCACCACGCCCGGCTACCGCTACTACGAGATCCCCGACTTCCCCAACGCCGAATCGCACAGCCCGATCCGCTTCACAGCAAAGGATTCGGACGGCAACGAGCACACGGTCACCGTTCGTTTCTCGCTGCTGAGCGTCGCTGCACACGATGCCGTCGTTCACACGGGTGGGAAGGGCAAGCCGCCGAAGGTTCGCCAGCGCATCCGGAAGGCCTACAACGGCTTCTTCGTGACCCGCAATGGTCGCTTCATCGAGACTGCAAAGCCGGACATCCTCACATGGAGCGTGTACGCACGACAGGTCGGCGTCGCCCTCGACTTCCCACCGGAACTCGACGAACTCTTCGGCGTCACCCCAGACAAGCAGACGATCATCTTCGACGAGCGCGTAGAGCGGATGCTTGACGCAGCGGGAGTGATTCGAGCTCACCGCGCACTGGTCGCGGAAGTGGCGCGTCAGCGTGCCCAGGAGAAGGCCGAACGGGATGCTGCCGCGAACGACGGCGACGGAACGCGAGCATCCGAGGCCACCATCGCCAAGGCAGTCGAGAAGGAGGTCAAGCGCACTCGTAAGGCAAGCAAGGAGTCGCAGGAGGAAGCCCAGCGCAACTTCGACGACACCGTCAAGCGCCTCGCGAAGGAGACCGGAGTCGACGAAAAAGAAGTCGCCAAGGCCCAGGAGCGCAAGCACCGCGAAAAGCCGTACAAGGTGGAGTTCAGCACCGACGCCGAGGACGACCCGTTCTACACGCCGCTCATGGTCGGCAGCCAGACCGTGCTTCGCATCAACCAGGCACACGCCTGGTACCGAGAGTTGTACAGCAAGCTGAACGAGGACCAGGCAGAACTGCGCTCCGGACTTGAACTGATGCTCTGGGTACTCGCGACCAATGAACTCGACGCGACGGGGGACCAGAAGATCTTCTACCGCGCGGAGCGTCGGGCCTGGTCGCGGCAGTTGTCCACTGCGTTCGACCTCCACCCGGCCGTGTTCAACAACGCGACCTCCCGAGAGGATGTCGAAGAGGACGATCCTGCCGCTTGGGTCGAAGAAGAGTTCGCTGACGACGACGAGTTCGCTGACGATTTCGAGTCGGAAGACGAGGCCAAGTAGATGACGGAAGCAACGCCGGGCGGCGCAAGCCGCCCGGCGCAGCCCCGACTCGCGTATCCACCTTCTTACGCCGAAGAACTCAAGCACCGAGTGCTTGACGAACTAGCGATGGTGCAGGGGCGGATCAAGGTCGCCGAGACCCTAGATCCGAACACCGCAAAGGAAGAATTCAGAAAAGCGCACGGCAGCCAACGCGGCGCCCGCTTGCAGTCAGCTCGAAAGTGGCTGCTCGGTCGCGAGAACGACCTCCTGCAGAACTTCGCGAACGGCGACGAGATCGATCCCACTCGGATCGACCCCGTCGTTATTCCTGTTCGGACCCCACAGGACGTCGACTTGTTCAAGTACGCCACCTTGCAGTGGTCAGTGCCTGTCTCAAACGGATACGGTCGCCGCACCCGCTTCCTCGTGAGGGATCGGCAGAACAGCAAGCTCATTGCGATCTTCGCCCTGGGCGACCCAGTTATTGCGCAATCTGCTCGCGACACCGCCATCGGATGGAATACCGAGCAACGAAACAATCGGCTCTACAACGTGTACGACGCGTTCGTACTCGGCGCGGTTGAACCCTACCGGCAACTGCTGGGAGGGAAACTCGCCGCACTACTGACGATCTCGAACGAGACCCGTGACTTCCTCTTCAACAAGTACGAGGGGCAAGAAACCGGCATCCGCAAGCAGATCAAAGACCCAACGCCGGTCTTGATCACCACATCTTCAGCACTCGGTCGGTCGTCCGTCTACAACCGCATCACCTTCGAGGGCGCGCTGATGTTCCGCTCGGTTGGCTTCACCAAGGGGTACGGCCACTTCCAGTTCTCTGACGAACTCTTTGTAGAACTGCGCGACTACGTCCGTGACGTCGTGCTCGACGACCCCAACGCGAAGGTCGGATCGACGGTATACGGAAGTGGTCCCAACTGGCGCTTCCGGATCATTCGCACGGCACTGACGCAACTGGAGATTCCCGCCGAGAACCTCCAGCACAACATCAAACGCGAAGTGTTCCTAGCCCCGACAGCAGTCGGGTGGGACGCCTACCTCCGCGGCGAGACAGACGAGATCGAACCCTTCGACCTACCCACCGAACGGATCGGCGAGTATTACCGCAACCGTTGGGCGATCGGCCGCGCAGAGCGTCGACCCGGATTCGCTCTCTGGAATCGTGAAGAAGCCAGGCTCCTGCCCCAGGCATCCCTAGGCTTCGCCTCGTCAACCGCGCCGACTCCTGGGCGAGTGGACATGGGTGCGTACTCGCTCGCAATTGGCACCGCAGCTCGCGTTGTCCACGGCCGCACCCCTGCTGGAGCTGTCTCAGATGGTGTCGCCTACATCAGCCGTCTTGAAGGCCCCGGCCTCGCCATTAGCGCGGCCGACATCGCATGGGCCAATGGCGAACGCGAAGTCCGAGGCTGGGACCGCCACGACTCTGATCCCGTGCTGGAAGACGTGATCGGCCGACTTCGGATCGGCGTACACCCCGCCGAACGATTCAAGACCCAGTCCGTCATGGAGCTACGCGCTGCAGTTCGAAAGGTCGGAGCACAGTCCAACGTCGCGAAGATCGCCTCGGACGAACTGTCGGAATCGGTCGGTTTCGATGTAGCCGCGACGTTCGACAAGGTGACCGAAGCTATGGTCGGCACGCGCGAGTCCCTCCTCAAGGACACGGGCACGAGGCGCGGGCAACTCTGTGTCGTCTTCGACGACTCAGACCGCGTCACGCCGGTGCTTGCATGGGCAATCACGAGACCGCTCAGTCTCTTGTTGGCTGACGGCCGGGAGAAGCCCACAGCTCCGGTGTTGCAGAGGAAGCCGCCCCGTATGGAGGACATGAATGTCGACAGAAGCGCGACGGGCCCGGCATGACCTCCATCTTCGCCTGGCCGTCATGCGCCGCGACAGCTATACCTGCAATCACTGCGGGTATATCGGAACTCTTGGTGACCTCGAACTCGACCACGTCGTCCCGTGGTCGTGGGGAGGAGCAGACAGCTTTGACAATCTCCAGGCACTGTGCCGTCCGTGCAACCGCCGTAAGGGCGACCGCTTCGAAGGCTAAGACACCCCCTTGCACCATGACCAATACCCCGAAAGGTTGACGCAATGAAGCTCACCGCCGTTTACGCCAGGTTCTTCCGCTCGCTGAACTATGACTACGTTCGACTGTCCAACCCGAACTACCGTCCGGACCCCTGGGACGGCACACCTTCCGGAGCACAGTACCCGTTCGTTCGGCTGCGCCTGGAAGATCAGATCACCACTGTCGTCGGCGGCAACGAGTCAGGCAAGAGCCAGGTGCTCGCCGCCGTGCGCGCTGCGCTGACCGGCGAAGGATACGAGAGAAGCGACTTCTGTCGATACTCGCCGTTCTTCTCCGTCGACAAGACACTCATTCGACCAGAATTCGGGGCTGAGTTCCGAGACATCAGTGATGCTGACATCAAAGCAATCGAGGAAGCGACCGGTGAGACAGGACTGAGCGGCACTGATCGTGTTGCCATCTTCCGGATGAACACGACCCCGCAACTTCGTCTATACGCCCACCGCGGCGACCAGTGGCTGGAACCCAGTCATGTCAAGAAACCGACGCTCTTGAACGAAGCCGGACTTCCAGCGCCGTTCAACATCGACGCCGATGTGCCCCTGCCAGATAGCGTCCCCCTGGAGTTCCTAGCCACAGGCAAAGCGACGGCAGCCGTCGGACGCAGCGTGCTTCGCAGCATATGGGATGCCGTCACGAACAACTCCAACTGGTTCGACTCGAAAGACTCCGTTGTCAGCCAGGCGAACGAGATCTCGACCTCCTTCAAGACCTCGACATCAATCGACGAAGAGGAACTCAAGAAGTACCATCTCGCTGCTGATCTGTTGCTCAAGGTCGCCGGCCTCGACCGTTCCCAGTTCGTGGAGTTGCAGAACGCAGTCCGCACCAAGAACGGGTACGCGAACAGCATCGTCGACACAATCAACAGCGAGTTGTCTAAAGCACTCAACTTCCCGCACTGGTGGACGCAGGACAGTCAGTTCGAGCTGTTCGTCGCCCTCTTCGAGTACGACCTGGTCTTCATGATCCGGGACCGGACTGGACGCTCCTACGGATTCGACGAGCGAAGCGATGGCCTCAAGTACTTCCTGAGCTACTTCGTGCAGTACCTCGCCCACGAAGCACCGAGCGACGGGCGACCGGAGATCCTGCTGATGGACGAGCCTGACCGCTTCCTATCGAGTTCCGGTCAACAGGATCTCCTAAGAGTGTTCGCAGACTTCGCTGACCCCGAAGACGACGCCCGCGCTCCAGTACAGGTCCTGTACGTCACGCACTCGCCGTTCCTGATCGACAAGAACCACGCCGAGCGCATTCGAGTACTCGAAAAGGGCGAGCACGATGAAGGAACGCGCATCGTCGCGAGCGTCGCACAGAACCACTACGAACCTCTCAGGTCTGCCTTCGGGAGCTTCGTAGGCGAGACAGCCTTTATCGGCACCTGCAACCTCATGCTGGAAGGGCCGTCCGATCAGATATTGCTCGCCGGGATCTCGAGTTGGCTGGGGCATCAGAACGCCCCCGACCGCGAAAGGCTTGATCTCAACCGCATCACCCTTGTCCCTGCCGGCGGTGTCAGCCAGGTGCCGTATCTGATTTACCTGGCCCGAGGACGTGACATCGAACAGCCAGCGGTGATCGCGCTGCTCGACGGCGATAAAGCAGGCAACGACGCTCGGGCAACGATCCAAAAGGGTGGTGCTCGACGCAAGCCACTCATCGCGGACAACCTCGTGCTTCAACTATCCGATGCAGAACTCGAAGGCATCACGACCGACAACCCGCACGGCAGGGTCGCCATTGAAGATCTGATTCCCTTCAACATCGCGATCGCAGCTGCGAGCCGCTACTGCGCTGAATTCGTCCCCGATATCGACATCTCGACCCTCGGACTCAGCGCTGGCACGGTGTTCGATGAAGCACCGACCAAAGCGGGCGCCAAAGGAACGATCGACGCTCTGGAGCAAGCCATCCGCAGGCTCACAGCACAGGAGAGCTTCGAACTGAACAAGATCGGTTTTGCCCGGAGTGTTCTGGCGGAACTCGCGAGCGACGCGGTGCAAGAGCAGGATCGCCAACTCCTGGCCATGAACTTCCGCCAGCTGTTCGCGGCTCTCGGCGTCAGACAGCGAGCAGCGGTTCGCGCCGAGAGCGTCGAACGCATCTCCAGCCGCATCAACCGCGCGCGAGATCGATTCATGCGAGAGCATGTCTCCACTGCAACGCGCGAGCACGTCCTGCTGCTTATCGAGGAGATCTCTGGACAGCTCGACAACTCCGAGGAAGCCGAAGACGTTCGGGCTGAGATGCGTTCATGGCGACCTCGGTTCCACCTCGATGATGACCCACGCGAGGCCATCGACGATATTGAACAGCTTCACACCGCTCTTCGGTCACTCGCATATCTCGGGAAGCGCAAAGCCGCCACCGAGCCGGTAAGTTTCACGCCCAGTCCCGACGCGGGGCGGGGAACGTCGGTGATCGCCAGCGACGCTGGCTTGCCTGAAACCGTTGACGCAGCCCCACGGGCAGCCTCCCAAGCGTGAGTGATCAAATTCGAGAGGAGAGAATGCATGAGCGCATACCTGGTCACTTATGACCTGAACGCACCGGGACAGGACTATGAGTCGCTAATAGAGCGCATCAAGTCCTATGGCACATGGGCGAACTTGATGAAGTCCACATGGATTGTGGTATCCAACAAGTCGGCGGACGCCGTGTACACCCACCTACGAGGGGCGATGGACGACAGCGGCTGGCTGTTCGTCGTCGACATCTCAGGCCAGGATCGTCAGGGCTGGCTGACGAAGGATACTTGGGAGTGGATTCGCAAGCACGTATAGGCTGCCGCGCCGAGATGGACCCCGCCCCTGAGTCGTGTCGTGCCAGATCCGGTCCTATTCGTCGCCTTCCGAACGGGGGACCAGAAGGGGACCAAAATCATGCAATTCATGCATCTCGTGAGTCGCGCTGCGTGATTTGAGGACCGGAACTACGCGAATTTCGGCCTCGACGACGCCTTCTTGGCGCCTGGGGGTCAGGGGGTCGCAGGTTCAAATCCTGTCAACCCGACCATTGTGCTCTTATTAGAAACAAGAGCATGAGAAATCGAGAAATCTACAGGGATAACCCCGCCAGAAATGGCGGGGTTATCTTTTTCTTCG
>JBEBVW010000085.1:0-10056 GCA_040392565.1 Aeromicrobium sp.
TGACCACTACGCTTCGGGCATGAGCGGAGCACTCAAGGCGCGGGCGCAACTGCGCTTAGAAGACCGGCTTCGTCGTCCCGTGGTTGAACGAGCCGCCTTGATCTTGGCGACATTCAGCGTCGTCCAAGTGATCGCTTCGATTGGCAGCGTCGCGCTGGTTAAGCATTCCGGCCAAGTGCGGTTGGAATGGTTTGCACCGGTGATCATTGCCGGTGCGGTCGGCGTCGTGCTGAGTGCCGTCGTCCTCGCCGTCTTGGCCCGACTAGATCCACAAGGCCAGCGCCTCTTCTCACGCATCGTGATGTGCCTGACCGCCGCCGGCTACGGACTCTTCGGCGTCGCGATCGCGTTCCTCTTTGGATTCTGGGCTTCGCCGTTCTTGCTCTTCCCTGCCGTCAACGCGCTGCTCATCGGCATCGTTTTTGGACGGTCCTACGGCGTGGTGTCCATCGTGACCGGCATTGGCGCCACCATCATCTTGGAACTGATCCGGTTCGCCGGACACCTGACGTATGCACCTGCACTGGTGGACGACTCGGTGCAGGGATCGGGCGCTATCGAGCGCGTGCTCGGCACTGGAGCGCCGCTTCTCGTGTTCGTGATCCTGACGATGATGCTCGCCTTCGCGATGCTCGAAATGGTCGATCGCCAGCGCGCCGTGCTGACTCGTTCACACGATCTGATCCGCACGTATGTGCCTGAACAGGTCGTCGATGCGGTGCTGGAGCACGGCGATACCACCACGCGGCTAGAGCGCCGCAAGATCACCATCTTCTTCTCTGACGTTGTTGGGTTCACCGAGGCGACCGAGCGGATGGAGCCCGAAGAACTCGAAATTGTGCTCGGCGAATACTTCTCCGAGATGGCTCGCATCGCCCATGAATACAACGGCACGATCGACGAACTCGTCGGCGACGCTGTACTGATCTTCTTCGGCGCTCCCGTCGCGACCAACGATCGAGATCACGCAGAGCGTGCGATTCGAATGGCCGTCGACATGCAAGGTGCCGTCGCTCGGCTTAACGCGCGCTGGGAAGAAGCCGGCATTGATGTGGTGTTCCGTATCCGTGTTGGCATCAACACCGGCGTCGTCGCCGTTGGCAACGTCGGCTCCGGCGCCCGCCAGAAATACGCGGCGATCGGTCGTGCGGTCAATCTGGCGGCCCGCATCCAGACCTACAGCCGTCCCGGCCAGATCCTCTTGAGTCGGGCCACCTGGTTGCTCATCCGCGAACAGGTTTCGTGCACACTGCACGACACCGTCGACCTCAAGGGCATCAGCCACCCCGTCGAGTTGTACTCAGTCGACTTCTAACCCCCGCTGAGGAGTCACTCCGTACCCAGTGAGGAGTCACTCCGTTCCGGCGCATGCCATCAAATCGACGCAGATTCCTCGTTCGTCGTAGCCATGTGCACACGGTCATCAAGGCGTACGATCGTTTGTGAGCCGCGCCACACCTGCGGCACCCACAGGACAGCACCACCAACGCCGTCCGCATTCGATGAAATGAGCACCACAGTGACTGCACCGTCCGCCTTTGGCACCCACCACGAGCAAGTCGTCTTCTGCCACGACGAAGCCTCCGGGCTCAAGGCCATCATCGGGATCTACTCGACCGCGCTCGGCCCCGCGCTGGGCGGAACCCGCTTCTACCCGTACGCCAGCGAAGCCGACGCATTGCAAGACGTGCTGAACCTCAGCCAAGGCATGGCCTACAAGAATGCGCTCGCCGGACTCGACCTGGGCGGCGGCAAAGCGGTCATCATCGGAGACCCGAACACGTTGAAGTCCGAAGCGCTGTTGCGCGCCTACGGCCGGTTCGTGCAGAGCCTGAACGGCCGCTACTTCACCGCCTGCGACGTGGGCACCTACAGCACCGACATGGATGTCATCGCCCGTGAATGCGACTACGTCACTGGCCGGACAGTTGAACATGGCGGCGCCGGCGACTCTTCGGTGTTAACCGCATTTGGCGTATTCCAGGGCATGCGCGCCAGCGCGCAGCATGTGTGGGGCGAGCCGACACTGCGCGGTCGCACCGTCGGCATCGCGGGCGTCGGCAAGGTCGGCAAGCATCTGACTAGCCACCTCGTCGAGGACGGCGCCACGGTGATCATCACCGACCCGTTCGCACCTGCACTGGAAGCGGTCACCGCAGCCCACCGGGAAGTCCGCGTGGTGTCCGACGTTGCAGCATTACTCGCCGAAAAGTTGGACGTCTACGCGCCGTGCGCGTTGGGTGGGGCGCTGGACGACGACGTGGTGGAGACGCTCACCGCTGCCATTGTGTGTGGCGCCGCCAACAACCAGCTCTCCCACGACGGAATCGAGAAGCGGCTGCAGGAGCGCGGCATCGTCTACGCGCCGGACTACTGCGTCAACTCCGGCGGGGCCATCCAGGTTGCCGATGAACTCGACCCGTCCGGCTTCAACTTCGATCGAGCCAAAGTGCGCGCCACCAAGATCTTCGACACAACGCTCGAGGTCCTCCAGCACGCAGCCGATCAAGGCGTCCCGCCCTCCGCCGCCGCCGACCGAGTCGCCGAACAACGCATGCGCGACGTCGGCCGTCTCCGCGGCATCCTGCTCCCCTAGCCCGCTGAGGAGTCACTGCGTTCCCGGTCGCGAGTCACTGCGTACCCGGTGAGGAGTCACTGCGTACCGGGAACTCAGTCATGCCCTGAGCACAACCTGTTGCTTGAGGAGCGAGGAGCATCCGACGTTGGCCGAGACGGCTCAAAGCTCATGCCTCACCCAGCGACTGTGGGCACAACTCAGCGGCCCGCGAGCGGGCACTGACTTGAACTCTCAGTTGCTCCGAGGAGCGACTGAACTAACTGGCTGCCGGACCGTCAAACTTTTCAGCGAGGTCGGCGTATTGCTCGGGGATGGCATCACCCTCGTCGCCGTGGAGTTCCTTCTGCAGATCGTTGAAGTCCGTATCGAACGTACGGTACTTGAGGTTGCGTGCAACCTTCGTCTGCTTTGCCTTAGCACGGCCGCGCCCCATGGGTCCGACCCCCTCGCACAGAAATAGTCAGTATGTCGTACTGGCAAGCCTACCCATATGCACCCACAAATGCCTCATAGGGTGGCGGGTGTCATACCGACGGTCGGTTAGATATGCGCTCCGGTCATCGTGACCGACCCACCAGCCCCGTGAACTCCGGCTGCTGCAACGTCACCGGCGACCCAGGCGTCGACACCAGAGTTACCCAGCGCGGCCACCGCTGCATCCGCCTGATCGGCCGGCACCAGGGCGATCATGCCCACGCCAATGTTCAACGCTTCTTCAAGCGCGAGCTGGGCAACACCGCCGGCATCAGCGACCAGATCAAAGATGGCCGGGCGCGTCCAAGTGGAGCGATCGACCCGCACTGAAACGCTGTCGGGGACGACGCGCTCAAGATTGGCAGCGAGTCCGCCGCCGGTGATGTGCGACATCGCATGCACCGTGACGCGATCCAGCAGGTCAAGGCACGGCTTGGTGTAGAGCCGGGTGGGCACCATCAACTCATCACCGAGCGCGCCACCGAGCTCCGGAACTTCGCGGTCAAGTTCCCAACCGAGTTGGGAGAAGAACACATGGCGCACCAGCGAGTAACCGTTGGAATGCAGTCCGCTTGATGCCATCGCGATGACTGCATCGCCTTCGCGCACAAGATCGGGGCCAATCAACTTGTCGGCCTCGACGACACCCGTAGTCGAACCCGCAATGTCGTATTCATCGGCACCCAACAAACCGGGGTGCTCAGCAGTTTCGCCGCCGAGCAACGCGGTGCCGGTTTCGACACAGGCCTGCGCGATGCCCTTCACAATGTCGGCGATGCGTTCAGGAACGACCTTGCCGCACGCGATGTAGTCGGTCATGAACAGCGGCTCGGCGCCACACACCACCAGATCGTCAACGAGCATGCCGACCAGGTCGAAGCCGATCGTGTCGTGACGATCCATGCGCTGAGCGATCTGGACCTTCGTACCGACGCCGTCGGCCGAGGTCGCCAACAGCGGACGCTGATAACCCTTCAGCTCGGACGCATCAAACAGGCCAGCGAAGCCACCGATGCCGCCCACTACTTCGGGTCGGCGGGCCTGGTTGACCCAGGTCTTCATCAGTTCGACAGCGCGGTCACCTTCGGCAACGGACACTCCAGCCACTGAGTAATCGGTCACTGGGTGGTCGGTCACTGGATCACATCCAAGCGGGGTAGGTCCGAGGCAGGCTCCAAGAGGTGCTTGCCGATGAGGTCATCCTCGGGAAGAGCAACGGGATAGATGCCGTCGAAGCAAGCACGGCACAGGTTGTCCTTGGGCTGGGCTGTCGCGTCGACAAGTTCATCAAGGTCGACATAAGCCAGCGAGTCAGCTCCGATTGAGCGGCAAATCTCGTCAACGCTCAATCCATTAGCGATCAGCTCTGCGCGGGAAGCGAAATCGATGCCGTAGAAGCACGGCCACTTAACCGGCGGGCTCGAAATGCGCACGTGGATCTCGGCTGCACCGAATTCGCGCAGCATCGAGACCAGCGCCCGCTGGGTGTTGCCGCGGACAATCGAATCGTCGACCACGACCAGCCGCTTGCCCGCGATAACGTCGCGCAGCGGGTTGAGTTTGAGCCGGATACCAAGCTGCCGCAGGGTCTGCGATGGCTGGATGAAAGTGCGCCCCACATAGGAGTTCTTGACCAAGCCGTGGCCGAACGGGATTCCGCTTTCTTCGGCGTATCCAATGGCCGCTGGCGTGCCCGATTCGGGGACCGGGATGACCAAGTCTGCTTCGACCGGGCTCTGCCGGGCCAACCGGCGACCAATCTCGGCACGCACACTGAAAACGCGTTGATCGTTGATCGTGGTGTCGGGGCGCGCGAGGTAGACGTACTCGAACAGGCAGCCTTTCGGCGCCGGCTCAGCGAACTTCTCGCTGCGCAGACCGTTCTCGTCAATCGCGACGAATTCGCCAGGCTCGATCTCGCGAATGTACGAAGCACCGACGATGTCGAGAGCAGCAGTTTCGCTGGCGAGGACCCAGCCGCTGTGAAGCCGGCCGAGCACGAGGGGCCGGATACCTTGCGGATCACGTGCGCCATAGAGCGTTGTCTCGTCCATGAATACCAACGAGAAAGCGCCGCGCAGGATCGGCAGCACCTCAAGAGCGGCTTCCTCAACCGAGCGGTCGGGGTAGGACGACAAGAGCGTGGCCATGACGGCGGTGTCCGTGGTGGCGGTCTCGCTTCGACTGACCTTCTCACCATTGGCTTCAAGGCGCTCAGCGACGATCCTGGACAGATCGTGAGTGTTGGTCAGATTGCCGTTGTGTGCGAGCGCCACCGAACCATGAGTGGTGGGGCGGAACGTCGGCTGGGCGTTCTCCCACACGCTTGATCCGGTGGTGGAGTAGCGCGCGTGGCCGATGGCCAACCCACCAACGAGGGACTCCAAGGTGGTCTCGTCGAACACCTGGGACACCAAGCCCATGTCTTTGTAGACAAGAATCTGTCGCTCATTGCTGACCGCGATGCCGGCCGATTCCTGGCCGCGATGCTGCAGCGCGTAAAGACCGAAATAGGTCAGCTTCGCGACTTCCTCACCTGGAGCCCAGACGCCGAAGACACCACAGGCGTCCTGGGGTCCGGCGTCCTGGGGATCAAGTTCGTGGGTGAGGCGACCATCTCCGCGCTGAGGCACGGATCCAGTGTAGAGGGCCGGTCTCGCTATCGTGACCCCATGGTGACGGCGCTCCTCTACGGTCTCGGCACAGCCGCGCCACTCGTCGTGGGCGCCGCGATCGGACTGCGATGGCGGCTGCCGCGGGCAGTCCTGGCCGCACTAATGGCGTTCGGCGCGGGCACCATGATCGCCGCAGCTTCGGAGGAGCTGTTCGGCCCAGCTTTCGCCGAGTTGCCGCCGTGGCATGCGGGCCTCGCCCTGCTCGCAGGAGCGGGCCTCTATGTCTTCGCCTCGCATGCCCTGGATCTGCGCGCGGCCGGCGGCACGGTCGGCCTGGGCCTGCTCCTCGGCGCAGTGCTCGACGGCATCCCCGAGAACGCGGCGCTCGGCGTCACCTTGGCAGACGGCGGTGGTGTCGTTCTGTTGATCGCGATCGCGGCCGGCAACATGCCAGAAGCCATCGGAAGCGCAGCCACACTGCGAGAGGATCCGCATCTGGGCGCACGCCGCGGTCTGCTGCTGTGGACCGTGACAGCCGCAGTCCTTGTGCTGACGACCGTGCTGGCCCATGCGGCGTCGGGGCCCGTCGGCTCGACCAGTATCGCGAGCACTCAAGCTTTCGCGGGTGGAGCAACCATCGCTGTGCTCGCCGACACCCTGATGCCCGAGGCGTATCGCGACGGTGGCTGGTGGGTCGGGCTGGCCACGGCCTGCGGCTTCTTCTGCGCCTACATGCTCGGCTGAGACGGTTGCACTGATCACATATGTGATCACATGTTGGGCAGGTGGACCGCACCCCTGTACCAGTCAGCCCTGACCGGTCTAGTCTGACGTGATCCCCATCACTCAGACGACCCGTCACGCGCGCGACCATCACAGGAGCGACCACCATGCCCTTCACCGTCCCCGCCGCCACCTATCTGCCTGACTTCCTGGAATTCCGGGCAGGCGAACAGCCCGAAAACCGCTGCTGGATCTTTGGCGAACGCACCTGGACCTGGGGGCAGGCATGGGAATCGGTGCGTCAGGCCGCGGGTGCCTTGGCAGCCGATGGCGTCGGCCGCGGCGACAACGTCGCGATCTTGACCAAGAACGACCCGGCGGTCCTGCAGGTCCTGCTGGGTGGATGCCAGCTGGGCGCGGCCACCACGGTCGTGAACTGGCGCCTAGCCGGCGACGAACTCGACTACATCATCAACGACTGCGGTGCCGAAGTGCTGTTCGTGGGGCACCAGCTGTTGGAGCAGTTCGATGGCGTGCGCGACAAGTTGACCCACGTGCGCAAGGTCATCGTGATCGGTGGCGACAACGACGAATTCGACGCGTGGTTGTCCGCCGGCACGCCGACTGATCGGGCAGCCGACGTGGACCCCTCCGACATCTCCGTCGTGATGTACAGCTCGGGCACCACCGGACGGCCCAAGGGCGTTCAGCTGAGCCAGGCCGCCATGGTGCAGCACAGCATCAACGGCCTCGGCGACGCGACGTACGACGGCAGTGAAGACATGATGCTGGTGGCGATGCCGATGTTCCATGTGGGCGGAACGTCGTATGCACTTCTGGGACCCGTCGTCGGCGTTCCGGCGTACATCATTGCCGAGGTCGACGCGATGCTGCTTGCCGGCGGAATGATGGCTGGCTGCACCCACGTCTTCCTCGTTCCCGCAGTGGTCGCAGCGCTCATCGCAGCTGGCCCGCAGGCGATGGCTTTGTTCAGCAAACTCAAGGCATTCGGCTACGGCGCCGCGCCCATGCCGCTGCCCATTCTGCGGGCAGCCATGGAAGCCTGGCCCAATACCGAGTTCCAGCAGGTCTACGGCATGACCGAAATGGGCGGCGTCATCACAGTCCTCAACGATGCAGCGCACCGCGACGCCGACCACCCCGAGCGTCTGGTCTCAGCCGGACTGCCGGTGGACAAGGCCGAAATGCGTATCGTCGATCCCGGAACGCTGCAGGACGTGGCGCCCGGACAATCCGGCGAGGTGTGGTTCCGCACGCCCCAAGCCACTTCCGGCTACTTGGGTCGCCCCGATGCCACCGCCGAATTGCTCACCGATGACGGCTGGCTGCGCACCGGCGATGTCGGACGTGTCGACGACGGGGGATTCCTATTCATCGAAGACCGCATCAAGGACATGATCATCACCGGCGGTGAGAACGTGTACTCCCCCGAGGTTGAGCGTGTCCTCGCCGAGCATCCCGCTATCGCTGAGGTCGCCATCATCGGCGTTCCTGACGAGAAGTGGGGCGAGTCGGTCAAGGCAGTCGTCGCGTTCAAGCCCGAGCAGTCGGCCACCGAGGAAGAACTCATCGCCTTCGCCAAGGAACGCCTCGCCAGCTTTAAGGCGCCGCGCACGACCGACATCGTCTCGGAGCTGCCGCGCAATCCCACCGGCAAGATCCTCAAACGCGACTTGCGCAAGCAATTCTGGAACGAATCGGACCGCCAAGTCTGACCTGATCGACTAGACAGCAGCCCCGGACATCCAGGGAGGGACCGGGGCTGCTGAACTTCTAGGGTAGGCGGGGAAAGGGTCACCCGAATGGCGTCACCACTGATTTCTGCGCACCGGGCCGGTCACGATCACGAGGTCACGCCTGATCTGATGGACGCGATCTCGGCCGCCGTCGCCCTCGGTGTCGACCTCATCGAGATCGATGTACGGATGCGAGCAGACGGAACTCCCGCGGTGGGCCACGACTCGGTCGACGATGCGAGCCCGACAATGGCGGCGGCCATCGCACGCCTCGGCCCGAGAACTTCGCTGCACCTGGACCTCAAGGAATCCAACCCCGACGCACGCATCGTCGCCGAAGCAGTCACACGTTTGGGATCTGACCGGGTGATCGTGACGACGGCCGTCGACTCCGACGTACCGCGGATCCTCGCCTGGGCAAGAACGCACGCGCCAGGGCTCTTGGTCGGACTCTCAACGTCGAAGAAGCCCACGTCTCACCGTGCGTCCAGCGCGATCGCTCGGGTCAGTTCATGGTTCCCGCGGGTCCGGATGCGGCGCAGCGGCGCCAATCTCGTGGTCGCCCACCACCTGGTGGCGCGGTGGTGGTTGGCCCGCTGGGCGGCGCGACGGAACCTGCCATTGCTGGTGTGGACTGTCGATCAAGATGCCGATCTGCGTCGCTGGCTGCACGACCCCCGCGCCACCATCGTCACAACCAACCGACCCGCACGAGCCCTCCAACTCAGGAACTAAGTGACTCCTCAGCGGGTACGGAGTGACTCCTCAGCGGGAACTAAGTGACTCCTCAGCGGGTGAGGGGGAGGTGGGGGGAGAGGTCGGAGCGTTCGCCGGAGGCGCGGACTCGGGAACGGGCGTCGGACCAGGAGAGGGTGCCGCGAGCTAAGGCAATCCAGGTGGCCGCGTCAGTTTCGACGACGGCGGGCGGGGTGCCGCGGGTGTGGCGTGCGCCGGCGATGCACTGCACCACCGCAAATGGCGGCACCCGCACTTCAACTGATGCGCCCGGGGCTTTCTGCGCCAGCAACGTCAGGAGATGCCAGGTGGCGGCCTTCAGATCAGCACGGGATGCAGATCCGTTGTCGATGCGTGCACAAACCGCAGTGAACTCCTCGTCGTCGAGGAGTCGGTGAACTTTGGCCATGGGCCTAGCTCAGGCCAGTGCCGACGGGATCGTGGCGCTCCACTGCTTCTTGAGGTCGGCCACGTTGATGGGCTCGACGCCGTCAACAACCAGGTCCGTGCCGCCTGTGACGCCGATCGAGGCCAGCGGTACGCCGTGGCTTTCGGCGAGGTCGACCAGTTCTTCGTGACGATCGGGGCGCACCGACACCAGGACGCGCGCGGCCGACTCCGAGAACAGGGAAATGAACGTGTCGTCCAGGCTGACCTCTGCGCCGATGCCGTTGACGAACGCCGCTTCAGTCAGTGCCATCGCGAGTCCGCCATCAGACAGATCGTGAGCCGACTCGACGACACCACTCGCGGCTGCCTCAAGCATCAGCTTGGCCAACGCGCGCTCGGCCTCCAGATCGACCGCTGGCGGCAGCCCGCCGAGGTGATCGTGCACGACATGCGCCCACGAGGATCCTGAAAGTTCTTCAGCAGTCTCGCCGAGCAGCACCACGTGGGCGCCTTCGGACACGAAACCCGAAGCGATGCGCTTGCGGACGTCATCGACGACACCCAGTACACCGACAACAGGCGTCGGCAGGATGGGCGTGTCGCCGGTCTGGTTGTAGAACGACACATTGCCGCCGGTGACCGGGATACCGAGCACTTCGCAGGCGTCCTTCAGCCCGTGCGTGGCTCGCTCGAACTGCCACATCACGTCCGGGTTCTCCGGCGAACCGAAGTTCAGGCAGTCGGTCACGGCCAGCGGCTCGCCGCCGGTGACGGCCACATTGCG
>JBEBVW010000086.1:0-10050 GCA_040392565.1 Aeromicrobium sp.
CCGGCCGCAAGGCGGCCAACGATCTGACCGAGGTGTTTCGCACCCTGTGGTGGCCGCACCTTCGCGCCGCCGGTCGCAGTCCCGAAGACATCAGCGCCCTCGTCCAGCGCTTCAAGCCCTTAACGATCGCTGCCCTCGTCTCCGCCTATGAAAAAGGCGTAGACGAGGGCAAGCGAGAAATCGTCAGGCGGCGGTCGGGCGACTAATAGGTCGTCTCCCAGATGTTGAACCGTTGATTCAGATTGCCCGTTGCCGCCTTGTACAGCTGCAACTTCAGGCCGTCCTTTGCCTTGCCGTCTGGCACATCAAGCCGCATCCCCGTGGCGTGACGCGGGATCAGCACGAATCCGCCGCCGGCAGTCCAGACCGGCTTCCACTGCTGGTTCCGCCCTGCCACAGCGTTGGCGTTCTCCACCGTCCAGATCTGGATTGCTGCACGGTTCTTCGTGCTGTGACTCTTGACATCCAAGCCCTTGCTCGGCGAGACACCAGTCATCACGGTGTAGTACCCGTCGGATGTCGCGATGAACTTCCACTTCTGCGCACGGTTTCCGTTGGCCTTGACCTGCTGGACTCGCGTTCCGTTCGCAGTCTTGGCGCCCGCCACATCGACCAACATTCCCGACGATCGGTTCGTCATCGTGTACCACTTGCCCGATGTGATCGTGGGCTGCCAGATGTCAAAAGTCACCACATTGCCGTCGTGGTATTTGCCATCAGTGCCCAACCATGTCGGCCACGCCCGATAGGTACCGGTAGACGGGAACCGCTTCTTCACCGACACCGTGGTCGTCTTACCAGCCTTCAACGTGTAGTTCGTCTTCCACGCAGCGTTGTGGCTCTTACCCTCGGCGTCACGGATAACGACATGGATCGACTTGGTCTTGACGTCCTTCTTCGTCGGATTCTTCACCGAGAACTTGAACGTGATGTCGGCATCCCGCGTATGCCCCGCCGGCGTAGACCGGGACAACTGTGCCGAGTAGTAGGGAGAGGTCGGAGCTGCACTGGTCTTCGGGCGCAAGACACCGAGGAATCCGCCCAATTGATTGGCTGAAACCTCGTGATCAGTTGCTGGCATCGGGTTCTGCTCGAACGCTTTGTACGTCTTTGAGTTCACTGCTCGTCTCGCCGTAGCGACAGCCGTATGGCCAGCGGTGTACGTCTTGTTGTGGTTCCACACGAGGATGTCGCCCGGTTCGATATAGGAGATGTCCTTCTTGGCATATCGGGTGAACTTCGCACGCAGAGGGGCCAGGTTTGAATGGTTCCAATCCAAATACAAGCCGCTCGCCACACCGCTCGGGATGGAAAAGGCCGTAGTACCGCCCTGCACTTCCTTGTAGTACAGCTTCACTAAGCTCACACATTCGCCCCGATACGAGTTGCTGAAGCCGTCTCCGGTCCGCTCCCCAGCGTGGGCTTTCACGAACTGCGAAAGCGTGTATTTGACTGCATTTGCGGGACTGGCGACAAAGACTGCGAACGCACCGATGCTAAGGATGAATGCCAGCGCCAATACTAGGGCGCGTCGGGTCAGGTGTGTGTACGCCGAGAGAATTGCTGCCATGAGAGTCCTTCACTTGGGAGTAGCGAAAGGCTTCCGGCAGACAGGGTTTCTGTTCAAGTCCAAACCGACTGAATTTCGGCTATCGCCGGGGAAATCACCCAGGCGAACTACGTCAGGTAGTCACAGTGATTCACAACCCCATGCCGCGTCCGATGATCTCCTTCATGATCTCGGTCGTGCCGCCGTAGATCGTCTGGATGCGGCTGTCGGTGTAGGCCTTGGAGATCGGGTATTCGTTCATGAAGCCGTAGCCGCCGTGCAGTTGCAGACACTGGGCCGCGGCCTTGTTCTGCAGTTCGGTGGTCCACCACTTACCCATGGCGGCCTCGTCGATCGTCAGTTCCTTGTCGTTGAGCGCCATGATCGAGCGGTCCACGAACTCCTGGCCGATCCGATACTCGGTCTCTAGAGAAGCCAGCACGAAGCGTGAGTTCTGGAAGGAACCGATGGGCTTGCCGAACGCCTTGCGCTCTTTGACGTAGTCGACGGTCATGTCGATGATGCGACGTGTCGCGGCCATGGCGCCGACCGAAATGGTCAGGCGCTCCTGCGGCAGCTTCTCCATCAAGTAGATGAAGCCCTTGCCCTCTTCGCCGAGCAGGTTCTCGACCGGGACGCGCACGTTGTCGA
This sequence comes from Aeromicrobium sp., assembly GCA_040392565.1. Taxonomy (GTDB): domain Bacteria; phylum Actinomycetota; class Actinomycetes; order Propionibacteriales; family Nocardioidaceae; genus Aeromicrobium. Next base: position 2,201 of record JBEBVW010000086.1, read on the forward strand.
ACGACAACTCGGCGGTGTCCTGCGCCTTCAAGCCCATCTTGTCCAGATTGCGGCCGCGCTCGAAGCCCTCCATGCCGCGCTCCAGCACGATGAGCGAGGTGCCCATGGCGCCCTGGCTGGGATCAGTCTTGGCGACCACGATCACCAGATCGGCATTGATGCCGTTGGTGATGAATGTCTTGGAGCCGTTGACCACGTAGTGGTCGCCGTCCTTGATCGCGGTGGTGGCGATGCTCTGCAGATCTGAGCCGGTGCCAGGTTCGGTCATCGCGATCGCGGTGATGATTTCGCCGGTCGCCATGCCCGGGAGCCAGCGCTTCTTCTGCTCCTCATTGGCGTACGACAGCAGGTAGCCAGCCACCAGATCGGTGTGCAGCACGAAGCCCAGGCCACTGGCGCCGACCTTGATGATCTCTTCGCTCTGCACGGCGTTGAAGCGGAAGTCGTCGATGCCACCTCCGCCGTACTCCTCAGGCAGGTTGAAGCCGAGCATGCCGAGCGCGCCGGCCTTCTCCCAGATCTCGCGGGGGACGATGGAGTCCTTTTCCCACTGATCGTGGTGCGGGACAACTTCCTTCTCGCAGAACACGCGGACGGTGTCGCGGTACGCCTCGTGATCGGCTTCGAAGATATTGCGCTGCATTCAGATACTCCTACTTCTCGGCCTGGACGGCGATACCGTCGGCGACCAGTTGGTCAATATTGGCGATGCCCCATGCCTGCAGGGCGCTGATCGTGTCGGCACCAGGCGCCGACGGAGGTAGGTCGAGTTCGGCTGGGGTGGCCGAGAATCGTGGCGCGGGCGCGGGTTGCACGACTCCGTCGACCTCGACATACGTTCCCCGTGCCACGTTGTGCGGATGTAGATGCGCCTCGTGCATCGGAACCACCGGAGCAACGCAGGCGTCGGTGCCGTCGAAAGCGGCAGCCCATTCGGCCTGAGTCTTGGTCTTGAAGACGCTGGCCAGCTTCTCGCGCAGCGCTGGCCACTGGGTGAAGTCGTCGCGGTTGGGCAACTCGACATCGCCGAGCACTTCCTGCATCGCGGCGTAGAACTGGTGTTCAAGTCCGCCGACGGACATCCACAAGCCATCTGCGGTTTCGTAGACGTCGTAGAACGGCGCGCCCGAATCGAGCAAGTTCGTTCCGCGGTTCGGACTCCACCCTCCGGAGGCCACCATGGTCAACGTCATTGCCAACAGGTGCGCGGTGCCGTCAGTGATCGCAGCATCGACCACTTGGCCCTCGCCGGTTGTGCGCGCGTGCGTGAGTGCAGCCAGCACACCGACGATCAGGTACATCGAGCCGCCAGCGAAGTCGCCCAGCAGGTTCAACGGAATCTGTGGCGGGCCGCCGGCGCGGCCAATCGGGTCGAGGCCGCCGGCGATCGAGATGTAGTTGATGTCGTGGCCCGCGGTGTGTGCGAGCGGGCCGTCCTGGCCCCAACCGGTCATCCGGCCGTAGACCAGCTTCGGATTGCGAGCCAGCGCTGCATCTGGACCAATGCCCAAGCGTTCGGCCACTCCCGGTCGGAAACCTTCGATGAAAATGTCGGCGTTCTCGACCAGATCCAGCACCACCTCAGCGGCGCGCGGATCCTTCAAGTTCAGCACAGCCGACGGACGACCACGGCCGGTGATCTCCTTCTCCGGCGGCGCCAACCGCATCATGTTGCCGCCGGGACGATCGATACGAATTACGTCGGCTCCGAGGTCGGCGAGAAGCATCGCGGCGAACGGGCCCGGCCCGATTCCGACCATCTCGACAACGCGGACACCTGCCAATGGACCAGTCACCGGACGATTGTGACAGTAACACTGTCACTGTTCAATAGGAGGGTGCTGGCATGATGGCGCCCATGCTGCACGCTCCCATCCAGTACACCCGGCGCGGTCAGGGTGAACCACTCGTTCTCATCCACGGCATCGGTCACCGACGCCAGGCCTGGAATCCGGTCGTCGACCAGCTCGCCGAACACTATGAAGTGTTCGCGATTGACCTGTCAGGTTTCGGCGAATCCCCCTCCTATCCCAAGGGCACGCCGTATTCGATGGAGATCGCCTGCGAGAACCTCGCCGCGAACTTCACTGAGTGGGGCATCGAGCGCCCCCACGTCGTGGGCAATTCACTCGGCGGCGCGATTGCGCTTGAGTTGGGCGCCCGCGGCTTGGCCCGTTCGGTGACTGCACTCAGCCCTGCCGGCTTCTTCCGTGGACTGGACCGGTTGATCGCGTTCGCGCTGCTCATCGTGCTCAAGGTGACGTCGTATCTCCCCGAGTTCATCACCAAGCCCGCGCTCCGCTCGAAGAAGATGCGCAAGATCTTGGGCCGGTCACTGTATGAACACGGCGACCGCATCACCTTCGATGAGTTCGTCGGCGACGCCCGCGCACTCCGCAATGGATCGGCGTTCTTCGACGTCATCAAGAGCGGGATGAGGTACGCGTTCAAGTCCAAGATCTACGTCCCCACCACGATCGCGTGGGGAACGCGCGACAAGATCCTGCTGTACGGACAGGCCGGTCTGGCACAGGAGCGTTTGCCTGAGGTGAACCACGTCGCGCTGCCAGGCTGCGGTCACGTTCCGATGATCGACGACCCCGCCCTGGTGGTACGCGTGATCGATCAGACGACGGACAAAACTGCCGCTTGAATAGCGGGCCCGTAGACCCGCACGACGTCCTCAGCCGAGGCCGAAGCCATCGGCTCCAGCCGGGCGACATAGCGAATCGTCGCCAAACCGATGATCTGGCTGGCGATCGCCGAAGCCGCCAGTTCATCGCCTGCCGTGATCTGGCTGAACTGGCCGACAAGAACAGTTCGTGCGATCTCAATCGCTGGAGCGTGCTCGGGATCGGCAATGGCCGTGCGCACCATGGCCGCGAACACGTCACGGTGCGGATCCCAGGTGTCGAGGAATGCTCGTATCAGTCGATCACCAAATCCATCGCGCCCCTCCGCGACCACCTGCGTGATGATTTCGATGGGATTGACCGGCAACTCAAGTGTCGCCACGAGTAGACCCTGCTTGTTGCCGAAGTGGTGGTTGATCAGGCTTGCGTCGACACCCGCGGCAGACGCGATGGAGCGAACTGACGTTCCACCGAAGCCTCGTTGAGCGAACAGTTCGCGTGCCGCTGCGATGAGTGCGGTGCGGGTGTCTCCGGCGGAACTGCCTGCCGGTCGGCCGGGTTTCCTCACGGCGTCTTGCGCCGCAGCGTCAGCGAGGCGCCGGCGATCGAGACAACCACGAAGGCCACCAAGATCGCCAGATTCCGCCACATGATGTCGTTCAATCCGGTAGTGGTCAGCGCTTCGGTGAATGCTTCGGTGGCCCAGGTCAGCGGCATCGCGTAGGCGGCCCACTGCAACGCTTCGGCCATCTGGTCGCGGGGCGCCAATAGTCCGCACAACAACAGCTGCGGGATGACAACGGCCGGCATGAACTGAACGGCTTGAAATTCAGTGCGCGCGAAGGCGGAAAAGAACAGACCCAACGCGGTGCCGAGCAGCGCGTCGACCACGGCGAACAGCACCACAACCCAGGCGCTCTTGACGCCGAGATCCAGTCCCCAAATGGCGACGGCCGAGCTCACCAGCGACTGGACCAGGGCCGCCAAAGCAAAGGCGATCGCATATCCGCCGATGAGTTCACCCCGCTTGAGCGGCGTCGTCAGGAGCCGTTCCAACGTGCCAGAGGTCCGTTCGCGCACCATGGTCACCGACGTCACCAGGAACATCACGATGAACGGAAAGATGCCCAGCATCTGTGGTCCGACACGGTCGAAGATCTGATCGTTGTCGTTGTAGACGTAGCGAAAGACCACCAACAAGATCGACGGCAGAACGACGATGATCGCAACGCTGCGGTGGTCGTGCGACAACTGCTGCAGGACGCGACGCGCAGTCGCCAAGGTGGCGTTCATGCGGCTTCCTCGCCTTCGGCAATGCGCAAGAAGGCGCCCTCCATGTCGTCGGCGCCGGTGGTCGCGAGGAGCTCATCGGGCGAGGCCTGCACCAGGATGTGCCCGTCGCGCATCAGTAGGACTTGATCGCAGCGACTCGCTTCATCCATCACGTGGCTGGACACCATCAACGTCCGTCCCTGTTCGGCCAAGTTCTTGAATAGATTCCACAAGTCACGGCGAAGCACCGGATCGAGACCGACCGTTGGCTCATCCAGCAGCAGCAGTTCGGGATCGGCGAGCAAGGCGGCTGCCAACGAAACGCGTGAACGCTGGCCGCCCGACAGATTTCCAGTGAGATGGTCAGCCTTGTCCTGCAGACCCACATCGGCAATTGACTGCTCGATGGCCTCGCGTGATGCGCCGTGGAGGGCGGCGAAGTAGTCCAGGTTCTGGCGAACCGTCAGATCGGGATAAACCGAACTGGACTGAGTCACATAGGCCACGCGGCCGCGATTGCGCGCTGTTCCTGCAGCCTCGCCCAGCACCGTCACTTGCCCAGCTTCAATCTCCTGAACGCCGGCCAAGCAGCGGATCAGCGTCGTCTTTCCGCAACCACTCGGCCCCAGGAGGCCCGTAACGACGCCGGCGTTGATCTGTAGATCCAGGCCCGGCAGCACGATGTTGCCGCCGCGTACGACCCGCAGCCCGCGGATCTCAATCGCGTTATTCAACATCTGTTGAATATGACATGGATTTCGACCGCTGTCGAGTTATAGGAGATGTGGACATCCTCGACAGCCTCGTGATTGGCGGCGGCCAGGCCGGTTTGTCGACGTCATTCCATCTCAAACGACTGGGCATCCGTCATCTCCTCCTCGATGCCAACAGCCGCCCCGGCGGCGCGTGGCAGCACCGTTGGGACGCGCTGACGATGGCCGACGTTCACCGCGTTGCTGATCTGCCTGGCCTCGAGCAACCGATGCCCGACCATGAACGAGCCAATGAGTTCGTCCCGGCCTACTTCGCGCGCTACGAAGAGCTGTTCGACCTACCCGTCATCCGACCGGTTCAGGTTGACTCAGTCCGCGACGTCGATGGGCTGCTAGTCACGACCTCTGGCGATCGCTCGTGGACATCGCGCACCGTGGTGAGCGCAACCGGCACCTGGACTCGGCCCTTCGTCCCCCGCTACCCCGGACAAGAGATCTTCGAGGGCGAACAGTTCCACACCGTCGACTACCCCGGACCAGAACACTTTCGCGGCAAGCGAGTGACGGTAGTCGGAGGCGGAGCCTCAGCTGTCCAATTCGTGGGAGCCATCGCTCCCGTTGCGGCTTCGGTCATCTGGGTCACCCGGCGCGAGCCGGTGTGGAATAACGCGGAGTTCACTCCCGAGATCGGCCGCGAGGTCGTTGCCCAAGTCGAGGAGCGAGTGCGCCAAGGGCTGCCGCCGCGCAGCGTAGTGAGCGTCACCGGACTTCGACTTCGCGATCAAGAACGCGAAGCCGAACGCATGGGCATCTATGCAGATCGACGCCCCATGTTTAGTCACGTCGAGCCGGCTGGCGTGCGCTGGGCCGACGGGTCGTTCGAAGCCGCCGACGCCATCATCTGGGCCACCGGGTTCCGCTATGCGATTGAACCGTTGGCGCCGCTGAAACTGCGCAGTCCGCGCGGCGGAATCCAATTGGCTGGCACCACAGCCGTTGCCGACCCACGCATCCAACTCGTCGGATACGGGCCATCGGCCAGCACGATCGGAGCCAACCGGGCGGGCCGTGCTGCTGCATTGGGTGTGCGTCGCGCCCTAGCGAACCAGGAAAGTTCGGTCTAGATCCGCGAGCCGCGGGCATCCAATCAGCGCGAGGGTGTTCTCCAACTCATCGTGGAACTGCGTCAGCACTTCGGCCGCTCCGCGATCGCCGCCGGTCACCAAACCCCAGAGCACCGGTCGCCCCACGAGCACAGCGTCGGCACCCAATGCCAGCGCGACAGCGATATCGGACCCCCGCCGAATTCCGCCATCGACCAGCACCGGGATCCGACCAGCCACCTCATCCACGATGGGTTCTAAAGCACGGGCTGTGGGCAGGACTGCGTCGAGTTGACGGCCGCCATGGTTCGACACGATGACACCTGCAGCGCCGGCCTCGACCGCACGCGCGGCGTCATCAGGCCGCAGGATTCCCTTGAGGATCACCGGCAGTTCAGCGTGTTCGGCAATGATCTGTACGTGGTCCCAGGTCAGCGCAGGGTCGTGCTGCATATGTCGCTCGGCTGGCGTCAGTGGCCGACCACCCCCAGCGATTAAGTCGACGTACGTGGATTCGGTGACGGCGAATCCTGAAGCAATATCTCGGGGCCGGATTCCGCCAACGGGGAAGTCGACAGTCAGCACTAATGCTTCGTATCCGTGCTCAGCAGCGCCCGCGGCGAGTGCTTCGGTCACCTTCGGATCGCGCATCGCATAGAGCTGGAACCAGCCCGGAGTGTCGTCGAGCCCAAGAGCCACTTCACGCGGATGCGTCGTCGTTTGAGTCGACAACACCATGCCGGTGCCGGTCTTGGCTGCGGCACGAGCTGTAGCGAGTTCACCCAGGCGCGATGCGTGGCGCTGGTACGCCATCGGCGCGATCAGGAACGGATGGCGATGCTCGCGTCCGAGCAAGGTGACCGTCATGTCGATCGTCGAGACATCGACCAGAACTTTGGGCGCCAGCCGATGCTCGGCCCACGCTGTGATGTTCTCGCGGAGGACACGTTCATCGCCCGCTCCGCCAGCGAAGTAGCCGAACTCGCCGGCCGTCAGTTTGGCTTTCGCTTGCTCTTCGCGGTTCACGCGCGCACGTTATCGCGATTTCTAGTTTGTTTACGAAGCTCGTTTGTCTACGGGCAATGTTGCAACTAGTTGCATATCCATTTACGCTGCACGCCATGGCCCTTGAGCACGCGATCTTGGTATCGCTCGCCGAACGCTCGGCCAGTGGCTATGAGTTGGGCCGCCGCTTCGATGCTTCGATCGGCCATTTCTGGAGTGCCACGCACCAGCAGATCTACAAGGTCCTCGGCAGGATGGCCGATGCCGGGTTGGTGTCGATCGAAGTCGTCGAGCAGGACGGCCGGCCGGACAAGAAGGTGTATGCCGTGACGCCTGCCGGGTTGGCCGAACTACACCGCTTTACCACCGAACCGACGCCCACCGAGCGACTCCGCAGCACCTTCGCAGTCAAACTGCGGGCACTGCCGTTCGGTGATCGCGATGCGATCATCGCCGATGTCCGCCGCGTGCGAGCCGAACACGAAGCGCAACTGGCTTACTACACCGAAAGCGCAGCGCGGTTCTATCCCGATCCAGCGTCACTCGCCGATGACGCCCTCGGCGGCTGGCTCGTGCTGCGCGGCGGCATGCGCACCGAGACCGGGGCAATTGAGTGGTGCGATGAAATCCTTCAGACGCTGGAGGCAGACCGATGAGCTTTCCAGCCCACGATCAACACGCCCAGCCCAAAACTGATGGCCGCCGTGATGAGCACTGCGTGCACCCAAAAGAACGAGGTGGGCGCACTGTCCCAATGCGCTCCCGCCCACGCCCGATCGTCATCAACGATCGCCTTGGCGAACCGTGGCCAAATCACCACATTGAACACACCGGCGACAACCAAGAATTTCGACATCGATCTGCTGATCACCTGCCCCAGTCTAGGAGCCCCCGATGACCGCCTACCCCCACCTGCTGAGCCCGCTCGATCTTGGCCACACGACGCTGCGCAACCGCGTCATCATGGGCTCGATGCACACCGGTCTTGAGGATCGAGCCAAGCATCTGCCTGAACTTGCGGCTTACTTCGCTGAGCGCGCCAAGGGCGGCGTTGCCCTCTCGGTGACCGGCGGCTACGCGCCCAACTGGAACGGTTGGCTGCTGCCGTTCGGTTCGCTCATGAC
>JBEBVW010000087.1:0-9870 GCA_040392565.1 Aeromicrobium sp.
CCAATGCCGCGGATCCGGCGGTCACTACGCCGGGTCATTTCTTGCACCTCTCAGCCTTGGCGTACATCGTGAAGTCAGTCATCATCGGCTTCACTTCTTCGGGCACCCACGCCATGAACTCGTCGGGCAGGACAATGCCGCCCCGGAATTCACAGAGGTAGTAGTTGTACCAAGATCCGTAGACACCGATGCGAGTCTGCTTGGACAGCATTTCTGGCAGTCGCTTGAACGTGTCGTCCAGCAGCGTCTTGTTCTCTGGCTTGTTCAAGATCGTAAGAACCCGGCGCAGCTCTGCCACGTCAGCTTTAAGAAGCGGACGGCTCTCGGTCAACAAGCCAGCCAGCGAAGCGGACAGATCAGAAATGCCTTCCAGCGAATCGCCGATTGCGGTGCGGTCCTTGGCCAGATCTCCGAACCATGAATCAAGTCCGGTGATGAGATCGCCCAACTCTTGGTGGCGCGAATCAAGGGTGCCGGTCAGTTCGTTGAGGTTGGTGATGACTTGGCCGATCAGTTCATCGCGATCGGCTAATGAATTGGTCAACGAGGCAGTGTTCGCCATCAGGCTCTGAATCGTGCCGCCTTCACCCTGCAAGACCTGCACAATGTTCATCGACAGTTCGTTGACGTCCTTGGGATTCAGGGCGGCAAACAGCGGCTGGAATCCGTTGAACAGTTCGGTGAGATTCAGTGCCGGCGTGGTGCGATCAGTGCCGATCGTCGACTCGGCTGGCTGAGCAGGTGCGTTCGAATCGGCGCTATCGGATACCGAGAGATAGCGGTCACCAATCAAGTTCAGGAAGCGCACGTTCAATGTCGAGTTGGTCGTGAATTTCACGTCCGAATCCAAAGTGAAGGTGACCAGCGCTTGATTGTTGTTGTGGATTTCGACTTTAGAGACTCGGCCAGACTCGATGCCGGCAACCCGAACGTCGTCGCCAGTGGCCAGGCTGGATGCCGAAGTGAACAGCGCCTTGTACTCGGTGCGATCGCCGCCGCTGAAGCCGCCCATGATCATGATCAAGGCGTAGGTCACCGACAGCGACGCGGCAACAAAAACGCCGAACCGAACAGCGGCTAGCCAGAACGTCATGTCCCGTCTGCTCATGCTCATCCCAAACCACCGTCCGGTTCGTCGCGGTCACTGCCATCCTTAAGTGGCGAGAACGGTGCTGGGTTCTCGTAGTTGTCGGGCAGACCGAGGCACCAAGGGCCGTGGCCAACTTCGCCATAGACCGGGGCGTCCGCTGCCGTGTATGGCTTGCGTTGTGGCGCTCCGAGCTCCATGGTCTGACGGATGATTCCGTCTTTGAACACAGCCTTCGAGTCTGGGATCTGCCGCTGCAAGCCGGTCAACATGCAGTTGAACTGCGGCGAATAGCGGTCGAGAAGTTCCAACAACGGCCGCCCTGCCTGCACCTGGTTGACGATCATGTCTTCGTTCTCAACCAGCATGGCGCGGGTGGTACGCGACAATCCGGTGATGCTGGCCAACACCTAGGCGACAACAACCTTGCGCTCGGATATGGTGCGTGAGGTGACATAGGCACTAAGCATGACGTTGAGGAGATCTGGCGATGCCAGTTCATACGTCCTGGCGACATCGGCCAGCAAACGCAGATCAGACTGGACCGTCGGCAATTCCTTGTTGAATCGGCTCAGGTAGTCGTCGAATCCGACGAGGGTTTCGCCAAGCTGGTCACCCTTGCCTTCAAGCGCATTCGACAGCGCGTTAAGGGTCGCGTTCAGATCGGCCGGGTTGATGGACTTCAACAATGGGAACAGATCGGCCAGAACCGACTGCAACTCCACGTTGGTGGTAACGCGGCTGGCCGGGATCACCGACCCGTTCTTCAGCGGGGAGGCCGAAGCACCCGAGGCAGGAGGAACAAACTCAACGAACTTTTGACCAAACAGCGTGGTGGGCAAGATCCTGACATCAACATTGTCCGGAACTTGACGAGCCGCTTCAGGTTTGAGCGACAGCGTCAAGATCGCCTGATCTCCGTCGCTGCTGACCTTCTGAACGTGCCCCACGAGTGCGCCGTGCATACGGACATCGCCGAACTTCGCCAACTGCTGACCGGCTCGATCAGCTTTGACGGTAACGGTCGTGGTGGTGGTGAACGCTTTGTTGTACATCGCGATAGACAGCGCGATCAGGGCTGCGATTGTTGCGATGAACGCGACGCCTGCCACCATGAGGCGGCGATGCTCGCGGGGCGAGTCGTGGAAGATATTGACCAACATCGCGCTACCCCGTAATCCGCACGGTGGTGGTCGATCCCCAGATCGCGAATGACAAGAAGAAGTTCGCGACGACAATCGTCACAATGGACGTCCGGATTGCTCGGCCTACTGCCATACCAACACCAGCGGGGCCGCCCGAAGCGGAGTAGCCGTGGTAGCAGTGAATCAAGATAATCAGCACCGCAATGACGATGACCTTGATGAACGACCACAAGATGTCGACCGGTGGCAGGAACTGCAGGAAGTAATGGTCGTAGGTGCCCGCAGATTCACCGTAAATCACCGTGGTGATCAACCGCGGTGACAAGTACGAGGCGAGCAGCGCCACGGTGTACAGCGGGATGATCGCGACGAATCCGGCGATCATGCGTGTGGTGACCAGGAACGGGATCGACGGGATACCCATCGACTCCAATGCGTCGATCTCTTCGGAAATGCGCATCGTGCCCAAGCGTGCGGTGTAACCACAACCGACAGTGGCGGCCAGTGCGATGCCGGAAATAAGTGGCGCAACTTCTCGAGTATTGAAGTAAGCCGAGATGAACGCCGTGAACTTGCCGACGCCAATCTGACTCAGCGAGGCGTAACCCTGCAGGCCAACTTCGGTGCCAGCGAAGAACGCCAAGAAGGCGATAACGCCAACGGTGCCGGCGATCATCGACAGCGCGCCAACGCCGAAGACGACTTCGGCCAACGTCTTGGCAGTTTCTTCGCGGTACTGCTTCAGAACACGAGGCGTCCAGGCCAGCGCCTTGATGTAGAAGAGGAGCTGATCGCCCATCGTCTCCAAACGCAACTTGCTCGCTCGCCAGAAGGCGGTGTTCAGTTCACCGGCGACACTCATCACAGACCTGCCTGGGGGACGAACTGGAAGTACAGAGCGGTGATGATGGAGTTCAGTGCGAACAGCATCATGAACGCCAAGATGACGGTCTCGTTCACGGCACGACCAACCGCGCTAGGTCCGCCTGACACGCTCAGCCCCTTGTAGGAGCCGATGATGGCGGCCAGGAATCCAAAGCAGGCCGACTTAATCAGCGAAACCCACAAGTCGGGCAACGTGGCCAACGCGGTGAACGATGACAAGAAGGCGCCGGCCGATCCGCCTTGCACGATGACGGTGAAGTAATAGCCACCCGCGATACCGGCGACGATGACCAGGCCGTTCATCAAGACGGCGACGACGACGGTGGCCAGCGCGCGCGGGACGACCAATCGGGCAATGGGATCGATGCCGAGGACTTCCATGGCGTCGATCTCTTCGCGCATCTTTCGAGCACCGAGATCAGAACAGATGGCCGAACCAGCAGCACCAGCAATGATCAGCGCCGCGGCGATGGGAGCGGCCTCACGAACAGTGGCCAGAACGGCAGTAGCGCCAGCGAAGGACTGTGCGCCCAATTGGCCGGTGAGATTGCCGACCTGCAACGCGATAACAGCGCCGAACGGGATCGACACCAAGATGGTGGGCATCAGCGTGACGCTGGTGACGAACCACGCCTGCTCAATAAATTCGCGCGTCTGGAACTTTGACGTGAACGTCAACTTCAAGACGTCCCACGCCAATGCCGCAATGTGGCCTGGTCCGCGTACGATCCCGGCGACACTCAGACCCATGGCCACTCCTGCCGTTTCATCTGCGCGCCTGTCCCTCGTCGGAGTAACGATATGATGTGACCTGAGTTACGTCTCGGGAAACTGCATGCTTTCCAGCACGACGGCCGAAGAACGATGCCTCGCCCAACTGCAGCCCTGACGCGTATCCATAGCCGTCGGTCACGATGTTGGAGGCGCAGGCTCCGACGGCGTACAAGCCAGCCACAGGTTCACCCGCATCAGTCAGAACTCGAGCGTCGACATCGACCTTCAAACCACCACAGGTGAACCCTGCGATGAACACCTCACCGGCCGTCAAGTCGTACGCACCGTATGGCGGGGTATCTAAAGGTTCGACGTAATTGGGCGACTTGTGGAACGTCGGATCATCGCCCGTCACCGCCGCCGCGTTGTAGGCGTCCAGTGTCTGCTGCAACGAACCAGCCGGGACATTCAATCCGGCTTCCATCTCGGCGATGGTTTCCCAGCCGTCGATCAACGGATGCAGTCCGTACGCAGGCTCGGCCATGTGCTCTGAATCAAGGATCAAGTACGCGCGATGATCGGGCTGATCGAGCGCCATCGCGGTCGTGCGACCGTGATAGGAGTCCTCGGCCACGAAGCGCTCGCCGTTTGCGTTGACGCAGATGCCCTTGACCAAATCGCCAGGCGGATAGAACGGTGCGGTCAAGAACATGCCATCGAGGTGCTCAGCCACACCACCGACGGACAGGCCGAGTCGAATGCCCAGGCCGTCGTCATATGGATTGCCCAGCTGCATGCCCTTGCGAAGTGCGACCTTCAGAAGCGGGGCGTGCTCGTCGACCATGTCGTCGTTCATGACGAAGCCGCCCGCAGCGATCACCACTGATTTGGCCGAGATGGCGCCGGTCTGGTCGTAGGACTTCCAGGTGGCACCAACCACTGCGTTGCCGTCGGCGATGAGGGCCGTGACGCCGGTTTCATAACGGACCTGGACACCAAGTTTCTGTAACTCTGCGAGCGCGCGCTCCAAGACGAATGCTGCGCCACCAAAATCGCCCTGAACCGGAGGCTTGTGACCGCGCGGCACGACGGGGATCTGTTCGCGCCACGGCCACACCTGCTCATTGCCGGTGTACATCAGACCTTCGGTGCCAGGCTGAACTGCAGCCTTGCCCGGCCAGAAGGTGCGCTCGAACTCGAAACCGAGGCCCTCAAGCCAGTGGAAGTGGTCAACGCTGTCGCGGCTGTATGCATCGATCTTGGCCGGATCGCAGTCCGGCGACATCGCCGTCAAGAAGGCGATCATCGCGTCAACGGAGTCATCGAAACCAGCAGCCTCTTGGACTGGAGTGCCGCCGCCGAGATAGAAGTGTCCGCCAGCCATCGCCGTGGTGCAGCCCAGGTGCCCGCCGCGATCGACGACGAGAACCTTCGCGCCCGCGCGTGCTGCTTCAATCGCAGCACTGGTACCGGCCATGCCCGCGCCGATGACCAAAACGTCGACCTCATCGGACCAGGTCGACACATCGTCGATTGTGACGACTGCGGGCAGCTCGGCGGTCATCCGTCGTAACTCACTCGAACTTTGGCCGAAGCCGGATCGGACTGGCAGGACAACCGGATGCCGTCGGCAAGATCTTCGTCTTCTAAGACATCGTTATTGCGCATCGTGACCTCGCCCTCCAGCAACTGCACGGCACACGCCGAGCATTCGCCAAGTCGGCACGAGTACGGCGCCTTGATGCCCTTGCTCTCCAAGTGCTCCAGCAACGTCATGCCCGGCTTCCAGTCGGTAAAGACGTAGGTCTCGCCGTCGAGCGTGGCTTCGACATGAACTGGATCGCCACCGAGGTCGATCGAGGGTTCTTCATCGGTAGCCGCCGGGGTGACATCGCCGAAGGGGTTGCCGCCCAACGACACGAACTTCTCTTGATGGCGACGCGAACGCGGAAAGTCCAGTTCCTTCAGCGCTGCCGTGGTGGCCGCCATGAATGGAGCGGGGCCACAGACGAAAGCCTCGCGATCGGCGTACTGCGCCGCAAAAGCCTTCAACTGTTCCTGCGAGGGAAGGCCCTGCACCGACTCCAACCAGTGCACGACCAACAGCCGACCCGGATTGTCCGCAGCCATGGTGGCTAGGGCTTGCGCAAAGATGACCGAGTTCTCATCGCGGTTGGCGTAGAACAGAACGATCTTGCCCGTGCCACGGTTGAGCACAGTGCGCAAAATTGACATGACCGGAGTGATGCCGCTGCCACCGGCGAACAGCATCAAATCGGCGTCGAGGTCCTTCGGCGTGAAGATGCCGGCCGGCGGCAACACACGCAGCTTCTCGCCCGCCTGCAGGTGCTGGCAGATCCAGTTCGAGGCATATCCCTCAGCCGTGCGCTTGACGGTAATGGTCAGCGGCCCATCGGCGTCCGGCATCGATGACAGCGAATAACTACGCGCCACGAGTCCGGTTTGGTCACTTGGAACGGCGACCGTCAGAAACTGCCCTGGGGTGAAGTCAAAGCGATCGCGGAAGGGGCCGGGATCGAGCACGATCGAGCGCGCGTCAGCGGTCTCTTCGATGACATCGAGGACCTCCAGCTCGAAAGAGGTCTGCTCAGTCATCGCTCACCCCGTCTGCGCCGCCGGCACCCACCGGGACGGATCCATTGGCCACTGCGTCATCGATTGACGCGACCAGCCTGGGGCACGCAGCGTGCACGCTTCGACCACCCTCCGATTGCTCCATTTCGGCGAAAGCCGCACATCCGGCAGTTGCCTCGTTGGTCCACTGAATAGACGTGTGGTGCGGGCTGTTCTTACGGACCTGAACCGTCACGGCGCACGACTGACAGACGACGTCGACCAGCATCCCTCGGGTATAGAGGAGCTGGTCGGCGACTGTTTCAGCGCTCGACGGGACGATGTAGACCATCAGACACCGGCACCCTGCGCGGCGTCCTCGGCTGCCTTCCGTGCCAGATTCTCTGCCACTTCAGCGCGCCAATTCTCATTGGCCTTGGTCACGTCAACCTCAAACTCAAAGCGTTCGGTCATCTCCGGCTCGATATCGGCCTTGTCGACGTAGAACTGCTCGTACCAACGGCGCAGTTGATAGACCGGACCGTCTTCCTCGCACAGCAGCGGGTTCTGGACCGGAGCCTTGTTCTGCCAAATAGCAACGTCCTGCATGAAGCCTTCGGCGAAGGTGTCGCTGTAGCGCTGGCCGATGTAGGCGGCGGTTTCTTCGTCGACGCCCTCGGGCTTCTCGACGCACAAACCGAACTGCAGATTGAACGAGTTCGGGCCAGTGGGCACATGGCAGTTGATCAAGATGACCTTGGTCATGAAGCCCTTGTAGTCAGTGTCGAGCCAGTTGACCATGTACGACGGACCGAAGTAGGTGGCCTCGGACTTCAAGACCAGATCTTCATCGCCATAGCCCTGTTCCTTCTTGTCGGGGCGGCCGGTCGACTCCATGAACTGAGTGGCCTTATCGCCCTCAAAGACATTGCGGAAGTTCGTCGGGAAGGCGAAATGCACGTAGAAGAAGTGCGCCATGTCGACGACGTTGTCGATGATCTCGCGGCAGTGCGCGTTATCGACTTCGATCGTGCGCCAGGTCCAGTCGGTGTATCGATCGGTGCCGACGCCTTCAAGCTCCGGCGGCAGCGCATCGTGATCGGCCGGACCACCTTCGGGGTCGTGCCAGATCATCAATTGACCGTTGCGTACGACGCTCTCGTAGCGGTGCGTACGTGCGCGAAGCGGGACGCGGCGGGCGTAGGGAATGGCCTTGCATTTGCCGTCGCCACCCCAACGCCAATCGTGGAATGGGCAGGCGATGTTGTCGTCCTTGACGGTGCCCTGAGTCAAGTCGCCGCCCATATGACGGCAGTAACCGTCGAGAACATTGAGCTTGCCTTCAGAATCGGCCCAGACGACAAGTTTGCCGCCGAAAGCTTCGACTCCGTGGGGCTTGCCGTCGTTGAAATCTCGCTCCAATCCCAGGCAATGCCAGCCGCGCGCAAAGCGCTCTGGAACCGAGCCGACATCGAGCATTCGAGTCGCAGTCATGACACCCTCCTGGAATCTCCCGTTGACCAAAACGAGAACACGTTATAGTTCTACCATATGTACGTCTCATTGACAGCCGATCAGTTGCGCCTTCGGGACGAGCTCCGCGGCTATTTCTCAGAGCTTGTGACCCCCGAGCGCAAAGCCGCGCTTGCCACCACGTCTGGCGAGTTCGGCGAAGTCTCCGTATACAAGGAGGTCATCCGCCAACTCGGCGAGGATGGCTGGCTTGGAATGGGCTGGCCCGCCGAGTATGGCGGCCAAGAGCGTTCAATGGTCGATCAGCTGATCTTCACCGACGTTGCCGCCGTCGCGGGTGTTCCGATCCCGTATCTGACGCTGAACACGATCGGGCCCACGATCATGCAGTACGGCACCGACGCCCAGAAGGAATACTTCCTTCCGCGCATCGCTCGCGGCGAACTGCACTTCTCGATCGGCTACTCCGAACCCGGCTCTGGCACCGACCTCGCGTCGCTGCGCACCAAAGCCGAACTCGATGAGTCCACCGGCGAGTGGGTTATCAACGGCCAGAAGATGTGGACGTCGCTAATCCAGTACGCCGATTGGCTCTGGATCGCTGCTCGCACCGAAACTGACAAGCCACGCCACAAGGGCTTGTCGATGATCTTGGTCCCCGCTAACGCGGAGGGCTTCTCGTACACGCCGGTGCACACCGTTGCAGGCGTTGGCACCAGCGCGACGTACTACGACAACGTGCGGGTTCCGGCCGAGAATCTCATCGGTGAACGTGGCGGAGGGTGGTCGCTGATCACCAACCAGCTGAACCGCGAGCGGGTGGCTCTAACGTCGTCGGCAGCCCTGGTCTATTCCCTGGAATTGGTCACCGAATGGGCCAAGTCCACCAAGAACGCCCAGGGTCAGCGCGTGATCGATTCTGAGTGGGTTCAGGTCTTGCTGGGTCGCGCTCAGTCGCGCACCGATGCATTGACGCTCATGAGCTACAACCTCGCCAACACGATCGACACGTTGTCGCCGGCGGATGCCTCGGCCACCAAGGTCTACGGATCGGAACTGGCCGTCGAGGTTTACCGCGCACTCAAAGAAATCGTCGGCCCCGCGTCTGGCGTCACTGAGACCTCAGCCGGTGCAGTGCTGGCAGGTCGCCTTGAGCGGTACTTCCGCAGTTCGCTGGTGATGACGTTCGGTGGCGGCACCAACGAAATCCAGCGCGACATCATCGGTTACGTCGGACTCGGCCTACCGGCCGCGAAGCGCTGAGAGGCACCCCATGGATTTCACTTTGCCTGTTGAGGTCGAAGAAGCAGCTCAGCTTGCCGCCACGATCTTGTCTGACCAGACAACCCCTGAGCGTCTGGTTGCCGCTGAAGCGACGCCTGGCGCGCGCTTCGATGCGCAACTTTGGGCCGCCCTGAACGATGCTGGCCTGCTCGATTTGGCGCCGGCTGAAGACGCTGACGGCGCCGGTCTCGGAGTCATCGGACTGTGCCGATTCTTGATCGAAGTTGGACGCACGGTGGCACCCATTCCCGCTGCCGCGGACGGCGCTGTGCGCTTGTTCCTCAGCGAGAATGGCGTTGCGGCGCCGTCCGGAGAAGGCACGTCGCGCAACGTCCTGACCTGGGCGATTACCGAACAGCACGATTACACTCCGGTCAATCCGACCACCACTGCAACGCCTTCAGGCGACGGCTTCACGTTGTCCGGCACGAAGTACTTGGTGCCGGCAGCAACCATCGCCTCACACCTGGCCGTCACTGCGTCGACACCCGCGGGCACGGCAGTGTTCCTGGTCCCCACCGATGCCCCGGGGCTGACCATCAACGAGCAGACGCTCAGCGACACCGACGTTGTCGGCCTCGTTGAGTTCGATGGCGTGACTGTCGGCGCAGATCAGGTCATCGGATCGTCTGACGGCTCGGCGGCTACGCGCTTCGTCCAGCTCGCCACGATCGCCAATTGCGCTCTGCAGTTGGGCATCACCGAAGG
>JBEBVW010000088.1:0-9834 GCA_040392565.1 Aeromicrobium sp.
CCAACCCGCTGACCGGGCTTCACGACCATGCGGCTCTGGTGGCAGTACCAAATATCGGTGCCATCAAGCAGGCGGATGACGGTGCGGTTGCCGTAGGCGCCTTCGTAGCCGGTTGAAACGACCGTGCCGGCCGCAACCGAAACGATGGTCGAACCTGACGGTCCGGCAAAGTCCAAGCCCGTGTGGGACGAGGCCCACAGTCCCGAGCGCTGACCGAAGCGGCCTGTCAGGTGGTAGCCGGTGACCGGAAGCACCCACTGATTGCGCTTGAGCTCGGCGCTGGTGGCGTCAACCTTGGCAGCGAGCTGCTCGACCGCAGTCTCTTTCTGGGAGGCCTGAGCCTTGGACTGCTTGTTGAACGCGGCGCGGTCGAAATCGCGACTCACGTCCACAACTCCACCACTGGTAGCGGCGTCGCTGGTGTAGGACTCAGAAATAGTCTGATAGTCACCAGCCGAAAGCGTGTCCTTGTCGGTGGCATTGCCCACGACCGTCGACAGCAAGCCAGCCAGAATCAGAACAACCGACCCCGCCATTGCCGGAGTCGGTCGAAGATGCTTGGTGCTGCTGCGTTTGGTGGCTACTCGGCGCCCACCAGCGGAGCGAGTAGCAGGGGTCGACGAACGCGTGTCGAGTCGGCGTTTCGGCGCAGACGACACTCGGGGACCTCCAGGGGGAGAAAACACAGCAAGCACGACCATATAGGACAGCTGGGACCAAGTGAAATGGTTCAGAGGGACCAGACCACCAAAATGGGGTCACGGTTCGCCGATTCTCGCGGGGAACGTGCCAGTTGATGTGACGACATTCACGATGACCCCACACCGCTGCATGACACCATCAGTGCCATGTCGGAACAGTTCAGTGCGCGCCTCGCACGCGTCGTCGTTGCTGCGGCAGGTGATGACACCGTGGCCAGAACGGCCGCACGCGCGCTGCTGATGTCCGGATCGGAGGTCGTCTACCTCGGTGACAGCCAATCGATTGATCAGGTGGCTCACAGCGCGATTGCTGAAGACGCCGGGTCAGTTGTGTTTGACGCCCCTGAGCAGGACATCGAGCAGCTTCGATCTGTGCTGGAGTCGTTGGGTCGACCAGACGTCAGAGTGCGGAACTGCGGGGAGTAGAGTCGAGTCGGCTTGCTGGCGGGCATTTGCTCCCCCATGTATGGACGGCACGCACACAAATTTCCTAGCAGGACGGAATCACCGTGGATCTGATGGAGTACCAGGCGAAGGAACTCTTCGCTAAGCATGGCGTCGCAACGACGCTCGGCACCGTGGTCACGACCGCCGAAGAGGCGAAAGCTGCTGCCGAGCAGATCGGCGGCGTCACCGTCATCAAGGCACAGGTCAAGGCTGGCGGCCGCGGCAAGGCTGGCGGCGTCAAGATCGCCAAGACCGCCGACGAGGCCTTCGAGCACGCGTCCAACATCTTGGGCATGACCATCAAGGATCTGACGGTCAACCGCGTCCTGGTTACCCCCGCTACCCCGCCGGTCGAGGAGTACTACTTCTCGTTCCTGCTGGACCGCTCGAACCGCTCGTACCTCTGCATCGCCAGCGTCGAAGGTGGCGTGGAGATCGAAGAGGTCGCCAAGACCAACCCCGACGCAGTGCGTCAGATCCCGATCAACGCCCTTGAGGGCGTGACGGCTGAGAAGGCTGCTTTCATTGCCGACGACGCCAAGTTCCCCGCAGAACTGCGCGATCAGGCGATCGAAATGATCCAGAAGCTGTGGCAGGTCTTCGTCGAAGAAGACGCCACGCTGGTTGAGGTCAACCCGTTGGCTCGCCTTGAGGGCGACAAGCTTGAAGCACTCGACGGCAAGGTGTCGCTGGACGACAACGCCTCCGAAGTTCGCCACGCCGAGCACGAAGAGTTCGAGATCCGCGACGAGGCCGACCCGTTGGAGGCTAAGGCCAAGGACCTCGGCCTGAACTACGTCAAGCTCGACGGCGAAATCGGCATCATCGGTAACGGTGCTGGCTTGGTTATGTCGACGCTCGACGTCGTTGCGTACGCCGGCGAGAACCACGGTGGAGTCAAGCCCGCCAACTTCCTGGACATCGGCGGAGGCGCCAACGCCCAGGTCATGGCCAACGGCCTCGACGTGATCTTGAACGACCCGCAGGTCAAGAGCGTCTTCGTCAACGTCTTCGGTGGCATCACCGCATGTGACGAAGTTGCTAACGGCATCAAGGGCGCGCTGGAAATCCTCGGCGACGCGGCCACCAAGCCGCTGGTCGTCCGCCTCGACGGCAACAACGTCGACAAGGGCCGCGAAATCCTCACCGAGCTGAACCACCCGCTCGTCACTGTGGTCGCGACCATGGACGGTGCGGCCGACAAGGCCGCTGAGCTGGCGAACGCCTGATACGGAGACTGAATACACATGGCGATCTACCTCAACTCTGACAGCAAGATCATCGTCCAGGGCATGACTGGCGGGATGGGTGCCAAGCACACCACCCTCATGGTCGAGTCCGGCGCGAACATCGTCGGCGGCGTTAACGCCCGCAAGGCCGGTACGTCGGTCGAGCTCGGCGGTAAGGAACTTCCGGTCTTCGGCACCGTCGCTGAAGCAATGGCAGCCACTGGCGCAAACGTGTCGGTCGCATTCGTGCCGCCGGCGTTCACCAAGGATGCGTGCATCGAGGCGATTGACGCCGAGATCCCGCTCCTCGTCGTGATCACCGAAGGTGTTCCGGTTCAGGACAGCGCCGAAGTTTGGGCGTACCTGGACGGCAAGTCCACTCGGATGATCGGTCCCAACTGCCCGGGCATCATCAGCCCCGAGCAGTCGCTGGCCGGCATCACGCCGCACACCATCGCAGGTTCGGGTCCCATCGGCCTGGTGTCGAAGTCGGGCACGCTGACCTACCAGATGATGCACGAGCTGCGTGACTTCGGTTTCACTACGGCCATCGGCATCGGCGGCGACCCGATCATCGGCACGACGCATATTGATGCCCTTGAGGCCTTCGAGAACGATCCGGAGACCAAGGCGATCGTGATGATCGGCGAAATTGGCGGCGACGCCGAGGAGCGCGCTGCGGCGTACATCAAGGACAATGTCACCAAGCCGGTCGTCGGCTACGTGGCTGGCTTCACGGCACCTGAGGGCAAGACCATGGGCCACGCTGGCGCCATCGTTTCCGGCTCCGCTGGTACCGCTCAGGCCAAGAAGGAGGCCCTCGAGGCCGCCGGTGTCAAGGTCGGCAAGACGCCGTCGGAGACCGCAGCCCTGATGCGCGAGATTCTGCAGAACCTCTGATCAACTGAATCAGATCAGAAGGAGCCCCAGCCGCTTGGCTGGGGCTCCTTTCGTTTCCGTGTGCGGACCGAATCCCGTGATTACTTGGCGTAGACGAGGCGCGTTCCGGCTCGCTCCACGACCGATGCGAACGTCTTTTGGGAGATGTCGTACTTCTTGGCTGCTGGAACCAACGTCACTTGAGCTACGTCGCGGCCACGGCGGATGAGCCCGACGCGGTAGGTGGCCATGCTGTTGTTAGTGACCTCGACGCGCACCCGCCACACTTGGCCCGAGGCGCCATCGGCCTTCACCTTGCGGTTCTGATCGATTTCCGCCGACAGGTTCTCGTCGGGGCAGCCGTCAATGGTTCCAGCGATATCGCTCACGAAGTCCTTGGCTGCCTTGGTTGACTCAAACCGGGCTACGGTCTCAGTAATACCGAACTCGCGCGGCAAATCGGTCGCTTGGTACAGGACAAAGATGCGTGAGGAGGCCTTGTTGACTGCTTTGCGAGTGAAGTCGGCCTTATCGCACGGGGTTGCAGCTGGATTCGGATCGGATTTGGCTTCGACCGCGGCCCACACGCGATCGACGTCGGCGATGGGCGGGAGATCCACCACGCCGAGGAACGAGGGTGCTGCACTAGTTCGTGGCGGATTGGCCTCAATCACGGTGAAGTCGTCGCTGCATCGGGCCCCACTGGCACGGCATACCTTCGACACCGAGTCATTGAGAACGCCAGCGAAAGCTTCGACCGAGGGGCCTTGGTCGCCATCGATCTCGTGGACGACGGTGCTGGTGATAGATCCGGAGTGCGCGAAGCCGACGGTGAAGGTGCGCTCGGGTTTGCGGTGCGACCGCAGGCTCAAGATCGTGAAGTCGCCGAATGGGCGTTGCACCCGGTTGGTCGAAATCAACTGGACACGGGGGTGGGAACAGTCAGCGAACCAGCTGATCAGCTTCTCCGCGCTCGCATCGGCTCGCGACGCGCTGCGTGAGACTTCAATGGACTGCGCCACTCGCGCATTGCCGGACGAGGAGGTGAACGACCGTACAAAGACGCGCAGGGGGTCGTCATCGGCGAAACGCTGCGTGGGGCACGTTGCGTAGGGAGTGGTGTTTTCGGGGTCGTCGTCGGTGCCGGCGACCTTCCACGGAGTACCGGTTTCCAACGGCATCAATTGGGCTGCGCTCAACAGGTCGTCATCGCTGAGCTTGCGGGCGTCCAGGACGATGTCGCTGCCTTCAGCGCCCAAGCGTTCGCGGTCGGGGAGCGACCCCTGACGTGCGAGGGCGTCGTTGTCGGTGACCACGAATCCAGCACCGAGCATGGCGATCAGCGCCAACGCCACCAATGCAAAGGTGTTGCGTTGGGTTCCCCTGCGTGCCGCCACTCGAATGGTCGCGGCTTCGGGGATGGGCAATTCGGCAATGGCAGACGACAAGCCGTGGAGCCGCTGTTCGAGTTCTGCGATGGAGTTGCCGGTCGTCTTTTCCAGTCGAGCCAGCGCGTCGGTGGCCATCTCGATGCCGTCTTCTGCGGGAATATCAACTTCACGCGAGGCGGCTTCCAGATCGGTATTGCCCAACGTCATCAAGATCAGGAGGCGTCGCTGGTCGACACTCAGTTGGCCCAGCGCATCCAGCAGAGCGACATCGGAATCGTCTTCTTGACGCCGGCGGAGCGGGTGGGTTCCGCGGCTCAGCGAGGTGGCTTTCCAGGCCTCATTGCGGACGTAACTCAGCGGGGATCGGTCGCGAATCTTGGACCAGTCGCGCCACGCTCGTCGGAATGCGTCGGTGGTGGCATCAAGGGCTACTTGGCGATCGCCGCAAACGGCGTAGGTTACCTGCAGTACGCCCTGGAAACCGGCGCGGAAGAAGCTGTCGAACTCGTCGACGCGACTCATCGCGGCCTCCTTCGCTGCTGTGATCCTCGCTGTGAGTTCGATGACTCACCGGTGCCGTCGGCGTGCCTGCCTGGGGCACCGTCACGATACAGGGGAGGATGAACGGGTGGCTGACACGGACCATTCGACCTATCTGCGCCCGGCATTCGTGGCGGGGCTGGTCGCGGCGATGGCATCAGTCGCGACCGCAGCCGTCGTAGTTTTCATCGCAGGGACCGGCGGCGCGGGTTCAACGTCAGAAGTTCTGCGAACCGCTGCCAGGACGTGGCTGATAGCCATCGGCTCGGGCTTTTCCGACGGCGACACCCACGTCACAGTGGTGCCGGTCGGAACGTGGCTTATCGCCATCGCCATCATCGTTGCGGCCGTGCGTTGGGCGCTGCCTGACCCAGTCGAGGAGATGGCGGCGTTCGTTGCCGCTACTGGTGGCGTCGTCGGCTTGGCCGCGGGGATGATCGCACTGGCGGACTCAGCCGATATCGGCGTCATCCGCGCTGCCGTTGCCGGATTCATCGTGGGTGCGGCGGGATCGGCCATCGGAGCAGTCACCAAGCACGGCGGCGGTTCAGCGCTGTGGTTCACCGTGAGTGAAGATCTGCGGCGTGCCTTCAAAGACTCGCTCGTGGCGGTCGCCTGCGTGCTCGCCGTGTCGACGCTGGTGGTTGTCGCGATGCTTCTTCGGCACCGCGACCGGGCAGCAGACCTGTGGGCACTGCTGGATCCGGGCCTCGGCGGTGGACTGATCCTCGGGCTCGCGTGCATCCTCGCTGTGCCGACGGCCGTGCTGTGGACCGCAGCAGTGCTGATCGGACCCGGATTTGCGTTTGGTGCTGACACATCGGTTGATTTGACCGGCTCGCACCTAGGCGCAGTGCCCGGATTCCCCCTGCTCGCAGCGCTGCCGTCGCCGGGAGAATTCAGCGGTTGGGTCTGGGCGCTTGGCCTGACGCCGCTGATCGCAGGCGCGGTGGCCGGATTCCGCGCCGACACAGCTGGCAAACGCGGGCTTGTGCCCAATGTCGTGGCGGGCGCAGCAACTGGAGCGATGGCGGGCTTCCTGCTGGGTGTCATGGTGGGTGCTTCGGGAGGCAGCGTCGGCCCGGGGCGAATGGCCGATGTCGGTCCGCCGGCATTGACACCTCTTCTCGTCGGCTGCCTCGTGATGGGGCTGGGCGGTGCGATGGGCGGCGCAATGGCGCACTATCGTGAAGCGCGTGCCGAACAGCGATCCGAGCCGTAAACCAGCCCGTCTGGTCGTGCTCGTTTCGGGTGGCGGAACGATTCTTCAGGCCTTGATTGACGCAGCGGCTGAGCCGTCCTACGGCGCACAGGTCGTCGCTGTCGGCGCCGATCGCCCGTCGATCGAAGGCCTAGAACGGGCTGACCGCCACGGCATCGCCTCATTTGTCGTCGAGCTGGGAGACCACCCCGATCGGGCTGCGTGGGATCAGGCGTTGGCCGATGCCGTCGCCGAATATGAACCCGATCTGGTGGTGCTTGCTGGATTCATGAAGCTGACCGGCCCGGCCTTCTTGGCGAAGTTCGCTGGACGCACGGTCAACTCCCACCCGGCGCTGTCGCCAGCCTTTCCTGGAATGCACGCCCCGCGTGACGCACTCGCCTATGGCGTCAAGATCACCGGAGCGACGTTGTTTGTCGTTGATGCCGGTGTCGACACCGGCCCCATCGTGGCTCAGGTGGCAGTCCCAGTGCTGCCCGGCGACGATGAGGCTGCCCTGCACGAACGCATTAAGACCAGTGAGCGAGAGATGGTGGTCGAGTGGGTCGGCCGCATGTCTCGCGA
Organism: Aeromicrobium sp.; assembly: GCA_040392565.1. Classification (GTDB taxonomy): domain Bacteria; phylum Actinomycetota; class Actinomycetes; order Propionibacteriales; family Nocardioidaceae; genus Aeromicrobium. The sequence continues at coordinate 6,974 of JBEBVW010000088.1, forward strand.
CACTTTCACCCTCGTTGATCGCACCATCGATTTCGGAGACTCTGCATGACGACATCAGCCACCACTGCCCGGGCACTCAAGCGCGCCCTCGTCTCGGTGTACGACAAGACCGGACTGGAGGAGTTGGCGCGCGATCTGCACGCCGCCGGTGTCTCCATCGTGTCGACGGGATCAACCGCCAAGACCATCGAAGCTGCGGGCGTTCCGGTCACGCCAGTTGAAGAACTCACCGGATTCCCCGAATGCCTCGACGGCCGCGTCAAGACGCTCCACCCCCGGGTGCACGCGGGCATCCTGGCCGATTCGCGGCTGGAATCGCACGTCGCGCAGTTGGCGGAGCTGGGTGTTGAGCCCTTCGATCTGGTGATCGTGAACCTGTACCCGTTCCGCGAGACGGTCGCGTCGGGTGCCACACCCGATGAATGCGTTGAGCAGATCGATATCGGCGGTCCGTCGATGGTGCGCGCCGCAGCCAAGAACCACCCGACTGTTTCGGTCGTCGTGTCGCCCAGCGCATATGACGATGTGCGTGCGGCCCTGGCCGCTGGTGGTTTCACGTTGGCCCAGCGCAAGCGTCTTGCTGCCGAGGCTTTCGCGCACACCGCGGCTTACGACGTCGCTGTTGCCTCGTGGTTTGCATCGTCGTACGCCGTCGATCCGGACGCCAACGAGCGCTGGCCGGAGTTTTTGGGAGCGACCTGGGATCGCTCGTCGGTGCTGCGGTACGGCGAGAATCCGCACCAGGGTGCTGCGCTGTACGTGGCGCCGGGTGGGGGCGGTCTGGCCTCGGCAGAGCAGTTGCACGGCAAGGAAATGAGCTACAACAACTACGTTGACACCGACGCTGCTTGGCGCGCGGCCAACGATCAGGATGAGCCGGCCGTCGCCATCATCAAGCACGCCAATCCGTGTGGCATCGCCGTAGGCAGCGACATCGCACAGGCACACGCACGTGCTCACGCCTGCGATCCCGTTTCGGCCTTCGGCGGCGTCATTGCAGCTAACCGCCCGGTTACGGTGGCCATGGCCCAGCAGGTGGCCGAGGTTTTCACCGAGGTCATCGTCGCGCCCGGCTACGAAGACGGTGCGGTTGAGGTGCTGCAGGGCAAGAAGAACATCCGAATCCTGCGCCTTGACGCTGGTGCGGGCTCGCCGGTGGAAATGCGTCCTATCAGTGGCGGTGTGCTGCTGCAGGACCGCGACGCGGTCGACGCTGCGCTCGAAGACGGAGGCGGCGATGACCCGTCGACCTGGACCTTGGCAACGGGTGAAGCGGCCGACCCAGCAACGCTGGCCGATCTGGCCTTCGCCTGGACTGCCTGCCGCGCAGTGAAGTCCAACGCGATCTTGCTGGCCAAGGACGGCGCCTCGGTCGGTATCGGCATGGGCCAGGTCAACCGCGTCGATTCGTGCCGTCTTGCCGTCGAACGGGCCGGCGCCGAGCGTGCCACCGGTTCGGTCGCCGCATCCGACGCTTTCTTCCCGTTCGCCGACGGCCCGCAGATCCTGATCGACGCCGGCGTCCGCGCCATCGTCCAGCCCGGCGGCTCAGTTCGCGACGACGAAACTATTGAGGCCGCCGAAGCCGCCGGCATCACGATGTACTTCACCAACACCCGCCACTTCTTCCACTGAGGACCCGTCCCCGAGATTTGCGCACTTCTGCACCGAAATTTGCTCAAAAAAGGTGCAAAGGTGCGCAAATCTCGGGATAGGGCGGGGGCATGAAAGAATCGGCGAGTGACTGCGCAGATTTTGGATGGCAAGGCTGTTTCTCAGCAGATCAAGTCCGAGCTGACAGAGCGGGTTGCTGCTCTGCGTGAGCGGGGGATTGTGCCGGGGTTGGGGACGATCCTGGTGGGCGATGATCCGGGCAGCCACTGGTACGTGGGCGCCAAGCACAAGGACTGTGCCGAGGTTGGCATCAATTCGATCCGCATTGACCTACCGGCGACCGCATCCCAGGCCGATGTGGAGGCTGCGGTCGATCAGCTGAACGCCGATCCTGCGTGTACGACCTACATCGTCCAGTTGCCGCTTCCGCGTGGACTTGACGAGAACGCCGTCATCGGGCGCATCGACCCGGCTAAGGATGCCGATGGTCTGCACCCGAAGAATCTTGGCTGGCTGGTGCTGGGCCACGATGCGCCGCTGCCGTGCACCCCGCGCGGAATTATCGAACTGTTGCGCCGTCACGACGTTGAGATCAATGGCGCACACGTTGCCGTCGTCGGACGTGGAATCACCGTCGGCCGCCCGCTCGGGTTGTTGCTGACGCGCCGCTCGGAGAATGCGACTGTCACGCTCTGCCACACCGGAACCAAGGATTTGGCCGCCGAAGTGCGTCGCGCCGACATCGTGGTTGCCGCGGCCGGAGTTCCCGGAATCATTACCGGCGACATGGTCAAGCCGGGTGCTGCACTGCTGGACGTCGGAGTTAGCCGCGATGACGACGGCAAGATCCTCGGCGATCTGCACCCGTCAGTGCGCGAGGTCGCCGGATGGGTCGCTCCCAATCCCGGTGGCGTCGGCCCGATGACCCGCGCGATGCTGCTGGCCAACGTCGTCGACACCGCCGAACTGCTTAACCCGTGATTACTCCGCGGAGCCGCGGCTCGCAGCTCTACCTGCTGCAACTTGTTGGAGTCGCTGTCGGTTTGGCTGTCACCGTTTTCGGCCCATGGCGCATAGGCATCACCGTCGTTGGCGCCACTTTTGTGGTGGGCGCATTGGCTCGTGTGGTCGTCCCTGATGATCACACCGGCATGTTGCGCGTACGTGGGCGCGCCTTCGACATTGGCTGGACCGCTCTGCTGGGGGTCAGCCTGATTGTTCTGGCTGCGGTGATCCCCAGCCAGCCG
>JBEBVW010000089.1:0-9793 GCA_040392565.1 Aeromicrobium sp.
GTCGCGGCGCTGCGCGGCCTCGACCCGTCGCTAGAGGAGGTCGGCGCCAGCCTCGGCAGAACTCCATGGACGGTGTTCCGGCGGGTCACCCTGCCCGCTATCCTTCCCGCTGTCCTGGGCGGCGCGCTGCTCGTGGGGCTGCACCTGCTGGCCGAATACGGCGCGCTGCAGTTGCTGAACTACCCCACTCTGACCACCGCGATCCTGCAGCAGTACGGCACCAGCTTCAACGGCTCGGCCGCCACCCTGCTGGCGTCACTTCTGGTGACGCTCTGCCTGACTCTCTTGTTGATCGAAATGCTGCTGCGCGGCCGCCGCCGCGTGGCTCGCGTCGGAAAAGGCGCAGTGCGACAACACACGCGGCATCGACTGGGCCGCCGCGCACCGTTAGCGATCGCCGGGCTGATCGTCCTGTGCATCGCCTCGATCGGCGTCCCGATGGCCAGCGTCACGCGGTGGCTCATGCGCGGCACATCTGCGGGGGTGGACTGGAGCGAACTCTCCACAGCGTTCAGCAGCACGTTCGGGCTCGCCCTTGCCAGCGGCGCATTAACGACCATCGCTGCCGTCCCGGTCGTGTGGCTGGCGGTGCGCCACCGCAGCCGACTGACCACGGCTATCGAACGCAGCACGTATACAGCAAGCGCGATGCCCGGAATCGTGGTAGCGCTGGCGTTCGTGGTTATCGCGATCAATCTGGTGCCAGCGCTTTACCAAACCTGGCTGCTGCTGGTGGTGGCTTATACGGTCGTCTTCTTGCCTAGAGCCGTCGTCAGCGTGCGGGCGACCTTCGAACAGGTTCCTGCAGTGTTTGAGGATGCTGCCAGGACGCTGGGCACCAGCGGCCTGCAGACGGCCCGCCGAGTCACCTTGCCCCTGCTGACACCTGGTTTAGCGGCTTCTGCCGCCCTAGTTGCCTTGGCTGTAGCGACCGAACTAACGGCCACGTTACTGCTGTCGCCGTTGGGCACCGAAACTCTGGCGACCCGTTTCTGGACCTACGCATCGGCGGTCGAATACGGCGCTGCGGCCCCATTCTCGGTGGCGCTTATCGCACTGTCCCTCCCCTCGACGTGGCTCCTCAGCCGCCTGGCTGTTGGAGATCGCCGATGACCGCGCTATCTGTCCGTTCGCTGAGCTTCGGCTACCCCGGCGATGTTCCGGTGCTGAGCGACGTTGACCTGACCGTCGACGAGGGAGTGACAGCCGTGCTCGGCGCATCGGGATGCGGCAAGACCACGCTGCTGCGGTGTATCGCGGGATTCCTGAATCCCGCGTCAGGCGCGATTGAAGTCGCCGACCGCGTCGTGGTTGGTCCCGGCGTCGCGATCCCGTCACGTCGTCGCGGCGTGGGGTACGTGCCTCAGGAAGGCGCGCTCTTCCCACATCTGGACGTCGTAGCCAATATCGCCTTCGGGCTACCAAGACGCGATCGTTCGAAGCGGTCCACGCGAGTTCTGGAAATGCTCGACCTCGTCGAGCTACCGTCCGTACTGGCCGACCGCTATCCACACGAACTGTCCGGTGGGCAGCAACAGCGAGTTGCGTTGGCCCGAGCACTCGCTCCGCGCCCAGCACTCGTACTGCTCGATGAGCCTTTCAGTTCATTGGACGCTGGCCTTCGCGAGGAAACCGGCCGGTCCGTCGTTCGGGCTGTCCGCGATGCCGGCGCCGCCGCCCTCCTAGTGACCCACGATCAGGGCGAAGCGCTCTCGTTGGCCGATCAGGTCGCGGTGATGGAGTCTGGACGATTCCGCCAAGTGGCCTCCCCCGACGTGGTGTACCTCGAACCGGCCGATGTCGGAGTTGCCACCTTCCTGGGTCATGCTGCGATGATCCCCGGCCAAGCCGATGGAGCCGGCCGCGCCACCTGCGCGCTCGGAACAGTTGAGCTGCGCAACGCGGCCGCTGCCGGACCGGTGATTCTGGCCATCCGAGCCGAACAGATCCACATCGGTGGACTGGATGTCGACCTGTCTGGCGTTGTTGTCGACGCCAGTTTCTTCGGACACGATGCCACGATCCGGCTCCGCCTCGACGACGGAACCGTGGTGAGCGCCCGCATGCCCAGCGGCAGCATTCCAGCGACCGGGGAGCGCGTCGGTCTGGCGGTGGCCGACGCGGTCGTGGCCTTCCATGCACAAAGCACACCGTCATGACCGTATTCCTGGACCCACGGTCCTCACCGCTGCCGGCAGCGCAGTCTGATTATCCCGCTCTGATCTACGGCGACGTAGCTCTCAGCCATCGAGAGTTCACTGCCCGAGTCGCCGATCATGCGGCCTCACTCGGCCCCGACCGGCGGCTTCACATCATCGGAATGCGCAACGACATCGAGTCAATCGTTCAACTGTTCGGCGCAATCGTCGCGCAGCATCCGGTCATCATGCTTGACGGCGATGACCGCAGACATGACGAGATCCGTCGCCAATATGAAGGCGCCACTGACCTTCATCCCGACCTCGCAGTGCTGCTATCTACCTCCGGCTCGACCGGGTCGCCCAAACTCGTACGGCTGTCATATGAAAACTTGCGGTCGAACGCCCAGAGCATCGCCGAGTATCTAAACCTAAGCAGCGACGATCGGGCAATTACGTCACTGCCGCCGTACTACTGCTATGGCCTGTCGGTACTGACCAGTCACTTGCTCGTCGGCGCATCAATCGTGCTGACCGATCTGTCCGTCGCCGATGCGTGCTTCTGGGACCTTGCTCGCGACCACCAGGTCACCAGTTTCGCTGGCGTCCCTCACACCTTCGATCTGCTCGACACCGTCGCATTCGATGCCGCCACCCTCCCGTCACTGCGATATGTCACCCAGGCTGGCGGGCGCATGCGCCCCGAAGCGATTCGCCGCTGGGCCGAACACGGCGAGCAGGCCGACTTCGATCTGTTTGTGATGTATGGACAGACCGAAGCCACCGCCCGCATGGCCTATTTGCCGCCGCATCTGGCCGCCACCCGCCCAGAAACGATCGGGATTCCGATACCGGGCGGCGAGTTTGCCCTGCGCGCCCTCGACGAAGCCATCCCTGGTGAACCCGAGATTGGCGAACTCGTTTACACCGGCGACAACGTCATGATGGGTTATGCGCACGGACCAGCTGACCTGGCACGCGGCCATGACCTGACCGAGCTTCACACCGGCGACCTTGCGCGGCAGACCGACGATGGACTGTGGGAGATCGCCGGACGCCTGGACCGAGCCGTCAAGGTGTTCGGCCTGCGGGTCGATCTTCCGCGCCTCGAGTCACGGCTCGACGTGCCGGCAACGATTGTTGCGACCGAGGACGGCCTAGACGTGTTCGTCGCAACTGAGGTCGACCCACGCGCCGTGCGAGACCGCATCGTCGACATCAGCGCATTGCCTGCGCCAACCATCCGCGTGCACCACCTCGACGAGCTCCCTGTGACGCCACGCGGGAAAGTCGACTACGCAGCACTGCAGCGACACGCCGAGCTGACCCGATCGCTGCCGTCGCCGCCGCGCACAGATCGGGTTGATGCCGCCACCATCCGCGACGTTTACGCAGCCTGCCTCGACCGTGTCGATGCCACGACAGCCGATTCCTTCGTTGATTTGGGCGGCGACTCCCTGTCATTCGTCGAGGCCTCGATCCACATCGGACGCCTGCTCGGCCAACTCCCTCAGGGCTGGCAGTACCTCAGCGCCGATGAACTCGCGGCGGTCCCGAAGCGAACCGGCAAGCACCGTCGCTTGGTGCTGATCGAGCCCGCCATCATGCTGCGCGCCGTCGCGATCGTGCTGATTGTGTTGTCGCACGCAGATCTCTTCGTTGTGATGGGCAGCGCCCATGCGCTGCTCGCAGTCGGCGGTTTCAATCTTGGCCGGTTCTCACTTGCGGTGCCCGAACGCTGGTCGCGCGTTCGGCGCATCGTCGCCGCCACTGCCGCCGTCGCGGTTCCGGCCGCACTCTGGATCGCCGTCGTCGGCGCCGCCACCGGCGACTACTCACCTGCGACTGCAGTGTTCCTCAACGGCGCTCTGGGTTCGAATGTGTGGGATCTGAACTGGCAGTTCTGGTTCTTCGAGGTGATCGTGTGGACCAATCTGCTGCTCGCTGCGCTCCTCGCTATCCCGGCCATCAGCACTACCTACCGCCGAAAACCGTTTGCCACGGCCATCGCGCTGGTCATCGCCGGCCTCGCCATCCGCTACGTCACAGTTGGCGTGACAGCTGACGACGTGCAGGAGTACACCATTGGCGCAGCCATGTGGTGTGTCGCGATCGGACTCGCCGCGGCCCAGGCCCGAACTCGGGCTCAACGCGTGCTGGTTGCTGTGCTGGCCGTTACTGGTGCTTGGAATTTCTTCGGTGACGACCTCCAACGACAGGCCGTTCTCACTACGGGTCTCTTGATTCTGTTGATGCCGTGTGCGATTCCGGTGCCGGCAGTCGTCGCAACCATGGTGAGGTACCTCGCCGGCGCATCCATGTGGATATACCTGACCCACTGGCAGGTCTATCCCGCAATCGAAGCAGCCGGCCACCCCGCGCTAGCTGTCCTCGCATCATTGATCGTCGGCATCCTCGCCCACGCGATCTATCGAATCATCCAAATAGCAAGGGTTTCGAGGCTCGCAAGCTCGCACCTCAATCACCGGGGTGAGTGACCTGGTGCTCCCGGTGGGACTCGAACCCACACTGTATCGATTTTAAGTCGACCGCCTCTGCCGATTGGGCTACGGGAGCTTGGAACTTAGCCTAGTCAGGCCATACCCCAGGCGATGCCATCGAGTATGTCGCTTTCACTGACGAGCAGTTCGTCGGTGGCTAGTGGGAGTCGCTCGATCAGGCGATCCAGGATCAGTGCACCTGCGGCTATAACGTCGGCGCGGCCGGGGTGCATGAACGGTAAAGCGCGGCGGTCGGCGACAGACATGTGTACCAGCGACAGGCACGCGGTGCGGACGTCATCGAGTGGGAGACGAGCACCGTGGATGGCTGCCGAGTCGTAGGAAGGCAGCTGCAAAACGTGCGCGGCGACCGTCGTCACGGTGCCCGCGACGCCGACGAAGCGCGGCACTGCGTCGATGTCGACCACAGGCGCCAGCGCGGCGTCGAGATAGGACATGCAGTCGGTGATCTCGCTGACGTTAGGCGGATCGGAAGCCAGGAACCGCTCGGTGAGTCGTACCGAACCGATGTCAAGCGAAACGGCGGACTCTAGGCCTTTCGTTGCGAGGGATGAACCGTCACCCACCACGATCTCGGTCGACCCGCCACCGATGTCGGTCACTGCCGTTCGACCAGCCCCCAGCGCGCGAGTGGCGCCCAGAAAAGATGCAGCGGCTTCTTGCTCGCCAGCCAACACTTCGGGACGGACTCCGAGAACCGACTCGATGCGGTCGGCGAATTCGTCACCATTCTCAGCATCGCGAGCAGCAGACGTGGCGCAGAAGCGGACTTTGGTGGCGCCCAACTGAACGATCAGGTCGGCGAATTCAGCAGCGGCCGCTGCTGTGCGGTCGATGGCAGCGGCATCGAGGCGCCGGGTTCGATCGACGTCCTGACCAAGCCGAACGATGCGCATTTCGCGCAGCACGTCGGCCTGACCGGAGGCAGACAGATCCGTGATCAACAGCCGGATCGAGTTCGTGCCGCAGTCGATGGCCGCGACCCGGATCGGCTCAGTCATCGACACTGGCGCACGAGTTGCCGACCCACCACTGACCCAGCAGGCTGAGCGCTTCATCGCCCAGCGGGTTCACTCCCGGGCCCTTGGCCAGCGAATGTCCCACAAGAACGTGCAAACACTTAACCCGAGTTGGCATTCCGCCGGCCGTGATGCCGTCGACTTCGGGAACGTGGCCGACAGCTTCGCGTTCGGCCAGGTACTGCTCGTGTGCAGCACGGTATGCCGCAGCAAGAGCTTCATCCTGGAGGAGTCGTTCACTCATTTCAGCCATTAGCCCCGACGCCTCAAGCGTGCCAATTTCCGACGCCAACCGTGGACACGTCAGGTAGTACAACGTGGGGAACGGTGTGCCATCTGGCAGCCGCGGCTCGGTCTTGACCACATTAGGGTGGCCCGACGGACACCGCGAAGCGACCTCGATAACGCCACGGGCCGGCCGGCCGAGTTGCTCACGCAGCGCCGCCAAGTCTTCGTCAGAGACGGTCACTACTGCTCACCCTCCAAGGGTTTGGTCGGTTCATCCTGCTTGGGAGCTGTGTTGCCCTTATCGCTGCCAGCCGTCTCAACGGTTCCCCATAACTTGTCGTACCACTGCGGCTGGCGCACTTCTGGCGGTTCGTCCAGAACAGGAACCTGACCGCGCACCGATCCGTCGGCGCCGATCACTCGGTATCCGACCTCGCCTGGCATGACCCAGCCAAACCGTTCGCGCGCCTGTTGCTTGATGTACGCCGGATCGTCGAAGCGTTCCTTGTTTTCCTCTAACTGCTTGATTTCCGCGTTAAGGGTTGCCCGCTCGGCCTTAGTGGCCTGGATTTCCTGGCGCGCGCCCCACCAAGCACGAAATGACGCGGTGTACGAAGCGAACAGCAGCAGAATCACCGAGAGCAACACGATGGCGCGTGTGGTGACCTGCGGGCCACTGCCTGGCGACTTCTTTTTCGCCGACGGACGCGTCCCCCGCCCACCGCTCGGACGCCGGGTCCGATCGGTGTCGCGGCCTCGCGGGGAGCGAGAGCCGGGGCTGCGGGACGCCATGGTTCCTAGAGCGCCAAGCGCGGGAATGCGTCAGCGCCGGCGTACAAAGCGGCCGGGCCGAGCAGTTCCTCAATACGGAGCAGTTGGTTGTACTTGGCCACCCGGTCAGACCGCGCTGGCGCGCCGGTCTTGATCTGGCCGCAGTTGGTGGCGACAGCGAGATCAGCGATCGTGGTGTCTTCGGTTTCACCCGAACGGTGGCTCATCATGTTCGAGAAGCCGTGACGGTGAGCCAGCTCAACGGCGTCGAGAGTCTCGGTCAGCGAACCGATCTGGTTCACCTTGACCAGCATCGAGTTGGCAGCGCCTTCGTTGATACCGCGGGTCAACCGTTCAACGTTGGTGACGAAGAGGTCGTCGCCGACGAGCTGAACCTGGTCGCCGAGGTCTTCGGTGATGGTGACCCAGCCTTCCCAATCCTCTTCGTTCAGCGGATCCTCAATCGAGACGATCGGGTAGTTGGCAACCAGATCGGCGTAGTACGCCGACATCTCAGCAGCAGTGCGCGACTTGCCTTCGAAGGTGTAAACGCCGTCCTTCTCGAACTCGCTGGCAGCGACGTCGAGCGCGAGCGCAACATCGGAGCCGAGCGTCAGACCCGCCTTACCGATGGCCTCGGCGATCAGATCAAGCGCAGCGCGGTTGGACTCCAGATTTGGTGCGAAACCACCCTCATCGCCAAGGCCGGTGGACAGACCTTTGTCCTTCAACACCGACTTCAGCGCGTGGTACACCTCGGTGCCCTGTCGCAGCGCCTCGGCAAATGATGATGCACCGATCGGCGCAATCATGAACTCCTGGATGTCGACATTGGAGTCGGCGTGGGCGCCACCGTTGAGGATGTTCATCATCGGCACCGGCAGCAGGTGGGCATTCGGTCCACCGACGTAGCGGAACAACGGCAGACGAGCGGACTCCGCTGCCGCCTTCGCTACTGCCAAGGACGCGCCCAAGATGGCGTTGGCACCCAACTTGGTCTTGTTGTGGGTGCCATCGAGATCGAGCATCGTGGCATCGACGAGCCGCTGCTCGTCGGCGTCGAGTCCGACAATCGCCGAAGCGATCTTGTCGTTGACAGCGCCCACAGCCTTCTGGACGCCCTTGCCGAGGTAGCGCTTGCCACCGTCACGCAATTCGACTGCCTCGAATTGTCCCGTCGAGGCTCCCGAGGGAACTGCGGCACGACCGATCGTGCCGTCTTCCAATGCAACCTCGACTTCGACCGTGGGATTACCCCGGGAATCGAGAATCTCGCGTGCTCCGACCGCTTCAATGCGTGCCACTGGTGTTCCTCAACTTTTCGATGAATCGACGGGGCTCAGCCTAACGGTCCTACTGCCGAAGATCGCGGACGGCTTGGCGAAGAGTCGCTTCCGGATCGACCCCGGTCGCGCGAGCTTCTGCGACGAGTGCAAGCAGGCGGCTGCCGAGGTCATCACCAGTCACATCAGGATCGCCCAGCCGCCTGAGCACCTTGTCTGCGTAGATCAGTGCCGGCAATGACGCCGGGATCTCGTCGTGCACCGATGTCCGCCGCGGCTTCTCCTGAGCTTTGACTGCCTGCCAGGCCGCATCGATCTCCTCAGGCGTCCGAGCCGTGCCATCTGCGAATACGTGCGGATTGCGCCGCATCAACTTGTCGGTGATGCCAGCCACGACATCGTCGATGTCCCAACCTTCACCCTCAGCGGCGATGCGCGCATGAAATACGACCTGCATCAGCAGGTCTCCCAGTTCATCCCGCAACAGGTCGCTATCGGCAGCGTCCAACGCCTCAAGCGTTTCGTGTGCTTCCTCCAGCAAATAGCGGGCCAAACTGGCGTGCGTTTGCTGACCGGTCCACGCGCATTCGCGGCGCAACCGGTCCATGACCTCAACGAGACGGTCGAATGAATCGCTCACGTCACTGGCTGCAGCCGCCGGGAGCCGGGGTCGTCATCTCGTCGGCCTTCGGCGCGGCTACGGACTTCGATCCATATCCGGCGACCGGATTTCCGTCGCCCTCAAGGCCCAGCCGCGGAGCGAACTCGACGTCGTATCGGGCGAAGGCCTTGCGCACGAGGCTCTGACCGGTTTCAGCAAGCTGGTCGAGAATGTCCGAGTTCGGCAACTGCCCAGTGGATTCCGACCCCAGTGCGATGAACTGCGCATACAGCCGTTGCTGATCGACCAGTAGCGCCTTCACACCAGGTGCGTCGTCGCCGAAGACTTGGTCGACCTGTGCGTCGGTGCCGGCTGGAAGGGCGGCAAGTTTGTCGTCCACGGCCAGGTGCTGCTTGCTCACCTCTGCTGCGGCAATCTCCTGAACAGCCAACATCGCCGCGGCATTTTGGCGAACGACACCGTTGTCGATGGCCTGCACCTGCTGTTGGGACGCCAACTGCACCAAACACAGTGCGGCAGCACGATCGTCGAGTGACGACATCGAGATCGTTCGGTCGCCAACGACCACCGCGGCACCGGGGTGAACGTTGCCGCAAGCCGCCAATGCGGCAGCGGCGATCGACAGGGACAAGACGCGCAGGACCGGGCTCACGATTGCATCGTAGTCACCATAGGGTGAGCGCATGCTGCGTCAGCGAATCGCGCGAGGAATCACCCGGCTCAAGGGGTACCGGATGGTCGGCGAAGTGCCGCCCACCGGGATCTTGGTCGGTGCACCTCACACCTCGAACTGGGACTTCATCTCGATGCTGATGGTGATGTGGCACGAGGGCGAACATCCGCGAGTACTGGTTAAGAAGGAACTGTTTCGCGGACCGCTCGGCTGGTTGCTGAAGTCGATGGGCGGAATCCCGCTAGATCGCAAAAACCCGCGCGAGCTCGTCGATCGGCTGGTCGCCGAAGCGAAAGCTGGCAAGCCATTCCGCCTGGTCATCGCCGCTGAAGGCACCCGCAGCAAGGGCGAATACTGGAAGTCAGGCTTCCGCCGCATCGCGATCGACACCGGCCTGCCGGTTTCATTGGCGTTCTACGACCCGCCCACAAAGACGATGGGCTTTGGTCCGACGTTTCATCCGACCGACGACGTCGTCGCCGACATGAATCTGGTGCGCGAGTTCTACGCGGACAAACTCGGCATCCGCCCCGAGGG
>JBEBVW010000090.1:0-9585 GCA_040392565.1 Aeromicrobium sp.
TTGACCGGTGACGGTAGCGGCCAGCGGGGATCGAGGGAATCGCCAGACGACGTACCCGTTAGCCGCCGCTTGACCCAAGGGCCAGCATGGATTTTCATCCACGCGACATTCGACAACGGCGTGTGAACGCCGAGCGGTAACGGGGTCAGCTCGTGTTCAACCTCCAGTGCCTCTAGCACCGCCATGGCCATCCGCTGGTGGCCGTTGCTCGACATGTGCATGCGATCGAGGTCCCACATACGGTCGTCGCGGTATTCGCGCAGGCGCCAGAAGTCGACCAATGAGGCGCAATGCCGTTCAGCCACTTCGCGCACTAGTTCGTTGTAAATGGCGAACCGCCCACGCAACGCGCCGAACACCGGGTGACTGCCCGGATCGTAGGCCGTGAACAACACGACCCGCGCCCCGCTGGCAGCCAAGGCACCGACCGCTTCGTCGTAATCGGCCAGCAACGCATCGATGTCGACACGCGGACGCAGCACGTCATTGGCACCGGCGTACAGCGTCACCAGATCGGGCTTCATCGCCAATGCCGGTTCCAGCTGCTCGGCCAAGATTGGCCGCAACTTGCGCCCGCGAATAGCCAGATTCGCGTACTCAAATCCCGGCTCCCGGTCCGCCAGAACTGCGGCAACGCGATCCGCCCAGCCACGAACCCCATTAGGCAACGCGGCATCGTGGTCGCCCACGCCCTCGGTGAATGAGTCGCCCAATGCGACGAAACGACGAAAAGTCACCGCCCTAGGCTAGCCCGACTCACCTAAGCCCAAGATTTGCGCACTTTTGCACCCTTTTGCGATCAAATTCGGTGCAAAAGTGCGCAAATCTCGGGACCGTAGTTCAGGTGAGGAGGCCGTCGCGGTGGGCGATAGCGGCGGCTTCGGTGCGGCTGGAGGCCTGGAGTTTGGCCAGGATGTTGGAGACGTGAACCGAGACGGTCTTCGTGCTGATGAACAGCGTCTTGGCGATCTCGCCGTTACTGCGGCCTAACGCCACCTGGGCCAACACTTCGAGTTCGCGGGAGGTGAGCCCGCTGGCGGGTGTCGTGGCGCGGGTCTGGTTCTGGCTGCCGATCTCGTCAATCAGCGGTTGAGCGCCGAGGCGTTCGGCTGTCTGTTGCGCCTGAGCAAGCAGTGCGGCAGCTTCGGGCCCAGCACCCAGAGCCGCGGCGAGACGGGCTCGGCTACGGGCGAGTTCATAAGGCTGCGCCAAACCCGTGAATGCCTCCACGTCGGCACGCCACGCAGCCACCGCGTCTTCTCGGGAGGGCGCGTCGATCGCAGCTGCGGCACGCAATCTCAACAGCTCAGCGGCTGCGCGCAAGCGCCAGGCGCGCGCCTCGGGGCCAACATTCCCCCAATGACCGATCACGTCATCGAGGGCAGCTTCAACCTCGCCCGCACGCGCAACGACTCTGGCCGTTTCACCGCGATCCATTGACTCGACGCAGCGGGTCCACGCGTCGAGAAGCAGCGCCGTGTGCCGGATCCGCATCATGCTGAGTGGCGACTTCCAATGTTCATCAAGAACAATCGCCGATCGGTCGTGCACGTCTTCGGCAGCCACGTGGTCGCCCGCGATTCCATAAAGCTCAATCTGCGAAGCGGTCGAATGGGACAACTGCGCCATGTCGCGTTCCCAAAACGCCTGCATGCGGGCAGCATCATCCAACGCTGTCAGATCGCCTCGGGCCGCACGAATCAGCGACTGGGTCGCATCGAGCATCGCCGACGCCAGCCGTGGGGCCTCCGGTCCGTGATGCAACAACACCTCGGCGTTGGACCAAGCGCCGCGCAACACGGCAGCAAACGCCGCAAACACTCGTCCGTCGAAGCCATACGGCGCCCATGCCCGACCGTTCCGCGCGGCGGTATTCATGGCCGCGGTAAAGGAATCCTCCGCATCAGTGAGCAATCCCGCCGACATCAACACGAAGCCGAGGTTGTGATGCCCACGGAGTTCACCGACCACATCGCCGGCTGCTCGGGAGCGCTCGATCAGTTCTAGGTAGCGTCGACGCGCCTTGTCCAGATCGGCTGTTCCAGTTCGCGCGGCGGCACGCATCAATGTGGTGTTGACGTCCGCGGTGACGTCGGGCATGTCCAGCCGTTCAGCGATTGCCAACGCCTGCTCGCCCACCGTCACGGCCTCTTCGTCGCGGCCAATCGACAGCAGTACCAGCGACCTTTTCGCCAACGCCTGCGCGCGAAGCGGGCGCTCATCAGGCCCCACCAACTCCACGGCTTGGGTACTCACTTCGTCAGCAAAGGCATCGTCGTTGCCCAAGTAAGCCGTTTCGGAAACCGCCACCAGCAGTCGCACTCGGTCATCAACCGCCAGATCGTGTCCGGCAACAAGCTGATCTCGCAACAAGGCTGTCGCCCGCACCGGGTGACCCGACGCCATGGTTGCATCGGCCGCCGCGATCACCAGCGTCACGAGATCGGCATCGTCGGGGGCGTGATCGACCAGCGCCAACGCCTGCTCGAAATGGCGTGCCGCCTCCTCGTGCCCGGCCAACCGCACGGCTTCATGCCCTGCATCAACCGACGACCGAAATGCTTGAGTGAGGTCACCTGCGCCCAAGGCATGGTGTGCGACCAACGCCGCGGCACGTGGTTCCAACCGCCCGTCGCCTATCGCTTCCAGGTAGGCAGCGTGAAGTCGGCGCCGTTCGGCTGGCAACAAATCATCGTGAACGGCTTCGGCGAGCAGCGCGTGCCGGAAGGTGTAGCGCTCGCCGCGGAGCGCGAGGACCCGGTGGTCCAGCGCGGCTCGCACTCCGTCGGCGACCTCGTCGGCTGACAAATCAGCCACGGTTTCAAGCGTGCGGTGGCCCACCGGACCCGCCGCACACGCAATCACTTTGACGACCGAACGCGCGGTGGCATCGAGCTGATCCAGCCGGACGAGCAGCAAGTCGGCGAGCGTGTCGGGAAGCCGCGCGCCCATATCGGCCAAACCAGCATCAAGCAGTTCTTCAGCAAAGAACGCATTGCCAGCCGCTCGACCAACGATGGCGCGCAGCGCTTTGACATCCAGTTGGCGGCCAGCTCGACCATTCACAAGATCGGCCAAATCGACGTCGCCCAACGGCTCAAGTTCGATACGGCGCACATCGGACAGCCGCACCCATTCAGCGAGGGCTTCGCGAAGTGGGTGTCGGCGATGCAAATCGTCGGCACGGTAACTGACCACGATGTGCACGTCGTGAGTGAATACGTAGCCGAGTACGAACCGCAGCAGCCGCCGCGTCGACGGATCGGCCCAATGCGCGTCCTCAACGATCAACAGCACTGGGCGGTCTGCGGCGAGCAGATCGAGGCCGGCCGCAACAGCGGCAAAGAGTTCGGCGCGGTCGGCCAGTTCAGCGACGTCGCGCCACAGCAGCGGCTGCAGGGCCGGTAGTTCCTGGGCAAGGATTGTGCGCTGCGATTCCGGAAGTGACGCGAAGGCCTCGACGAATGGCTGCAACGGCAGGGCGCTGTCGCCCAAGTCGAGACAGTGGCCGACCATCACCCACTGCCCCGACGCCTTGGCAAGGATCCCGGCCTCGCGCAACAGACGCGTCTTGCCGATTCCGGCGTCGCCGCCGACGATGACCGGCCCGGACCCTTGGCCGTCGACGACACCTGCCGCCTGCAGCAGCGTTTGGAGCTCGAACACGCGACCGACCAGCGGCGGTAATGCACGTTCGTCGGCCATGCGTTCCATCATGTCTGACCGGTCAACGCCGCGCACGGGTGTGGGCGCCAACCTGGTCAGACAGAACGGTGCGGAAGGTGCAAACGAACTGCCCAGCGGTGACGATGGACGGTGCGTGCAGCGGGTGCTGCCGGACGATGTGCGGCGGATACTTGGAGCCGAGCACGGTGGTCGTCGTTGACAAATTGAAGTGGATCGATGAGGAACATAAATCGATCGTCGCCGTCTGAGGTAGCGCCCCACATCGGGCGAATGCCTAGTTCGCTACCTCAGACATTTCGACGAAGGCTGCGTAGTACGAAGGCCACGCTCAGCGCGACCTTCGTACTCCCCCGAGATGGCAGCGCGGTTAGCGGGTGCGCCTGGCGATCCAAGCACCCGCACTGGTCACCTTCAGTCGGTAGACCAGTAACGCGAGGGCAGCAACTACATACAGCCGATCAGCGCGCCGGCACTGCCGCACATGGCAAGCCGATGCGTGCCTCGCAAGAGCGTGCTAGGCAGTGACATTGACGTATGAGTTGACCTGCAATCCCGCTTCCCGGCAATAGCGAGCACATCAACGCGCGCGAGTAGGTGGGAGTGCGGTCATGCAAATAAGGTGCCAGCCCCGAGCAGCGATGTGGCGGATTCAGTCGATTCCGGACAAATCCGGACGCTGGTCGGCCAGTGTCAGAGGCAGTCCGCGACGGCGGCGATATGGAAGTGCCGTGATAACGACCAGGGCGACGAAGCCGCTCAGCAGTTTGTCGGCTGTCGACGTCATGAGGTTCGAGGCGCCCACGGCCGTAGCAAGACCCGTACCCAGCTCTAAGAACGTGTCGGTGATCGTGTCCTGCCCTTGGCCGACCGATCCGCCGAATACCAAGACCAGAATGGGAACGGCAATAATCGAGCAAGCGAGCGCAACTGCAACGTTCAGCACGAAGAAACGCGGCAGGGTTCGGCCCCATCCGAAGCGACGCACTCCATACCCCCACAGCAGCGCTCCGGCCACGTTCACCGCGGCGAAGGGGAACGATTCCATGCCGCTGCCGATAGCGCCCACGGAGTTCGTCGCCACTCCGACGAGCGCGCCGTACCAAGGACCCAGCGCGATCGCAGCAATTGCGGTGCCAACCATGTCCAGGTAGATCGGTAGATGAAGCAAGTCGACGAACTCCCGACCCAGCAGATTGAGCACCAACGACCCGAACAGCACTGCGGCGATGAAGCCCAGTGTCCACTCGGCTGATTCGATGACGTCCTCATCAGAGCTGGCGGGCGATGAGCAGGCAGCAATCCACTCATCGACCGTCTCTGTGTCGACATCAAGGGCGGCTCCGACCTCACGCACCAGATCAAAGTTCAATCGTGAGCGGCCCAGCTGGAAAACGTCGTAGACCGTCGACCGGCCAACGTGCGCTGCATGGTGGTCAAGGCCTCGATCGCGCCTAGCTGCGACGATGCGGTTGGCCAACTCTGCGAACGACGGTTGACCGACATCGTCGCGCCGCTTGCGAAGTTCCAGAACAAGCCGATCCCAACGCGCCTCGCCGCCCACGCTGGTCACTCCTCCGTTCGCCCCGAATGGCGAGTCTAGCGATCGGACATCAGTCCCGCAGTCAAAAGTGCAGCGCTGATGCCCGCTACTTCAGCGTTTGTTTACCACCGTGGAGCATCGTGACCAGTTTCATCGCCTTGGCGTCGGTTTTCTCATCGCGGCTGAACGCGGTGAGCATCATGACCGGCTTGAACTTTTGCCGGGTGATCGACTTGGCGTAGGTGAACTCCTTGAGTCCGTCAGGGCCATGGATGCGACCGAAACCGGACTCGCCCACGCCACCGAAGGGCAGCGACGGGACGCCCGCGAAAGCTGTCACGGCGTTGATGGACGTCATGCCCGAGCGGATCTGACGAGCGATTTCCATGCCGTTCTTCTTCGAGAACACTGCGCCTGCGAGGCCGTAGTTGGTGGCGTTGGTGAGCTCGACGGCTTCGTCCATGCTTTTGACGGGGTTAATGGCCAACGTCGGCCCAAATGTCTCCTCGGTCATTTCCGTGGAGTTCTCCGGAACGTGCGTCAGAATCGTGGGCTGCACGAACCGCTCGCCGATGGCATCGGGTCCACCGAGCGCCACTGTGGCGCCCTTGGCGACGGCATCCTGCACATGGCTGCGGATCACGTTGATCTGCGAGGGCATGGTGATGGGGCCGATCTTGGCTCCATCGTCGGCGCCAGCGCGCAGCCCCTTGGCCTGATCGAGGATCTCGGTCATAAAGGAGTCAAAGACTTTCTCGTGCACGTAGACCCGCTCGGTGCCGATGCATGTCTGGCCCGCGTTGGCCATGCCAGCCCACAGCGCAGCTTCGGCGGCCTTACCCAGATCAGCGTCTTCGTCGACGATCAGCGAATCCTTGCCGCCGGCCTCGATGATGACCGGTGTCAGGTTCTCGGCACAGGCGGCCATGACCTTCTTGCCAGTGGGGCCTGAACCCGTGAATGCCAGCTTGTCGATGTCTGCGGTGCACAGCGCGTTGCCGGTGGCACCCAGGCCGGTGACGACTTGGAATACCGGGCGTCCACCCACCACTTCGTTGAATGTGTGCGCCAGCCACTGACCCACGCCCGGCGTGTACTCGCTCGGTTTGAAGACCACGGCGTTTCCGGCCGCCAGCGCATAGGCGATGGACCCGCACGGCGTGAAGACCGGGTAGTTCCAGGGACCAATGACGCCAACCACACCCAACGGCTTGTATTCGACGTACGCCGCCTGATTGGCCATGAGCAGGCCCGACTTGACCTTCTGCTGACCCAGAATCTTCTTGGCGTTCTTGGCCGCCCAGGCGATGTGGTCGATGGCCAAGACGATCTCCAATTGAGCATCGCTGTGCGGCTTGCCGGTCTCGCGATGCGACACCTCAGCCAACTGTGCGATGCGGCGGGTGATGACACTGCGCCAGGTGAGCAGGTACTCAGCACGTTCCTTAAAGCTCAGTGCGCCCCACCACTGGGCGGCTTCGCGGGCGCGGGCGACCGCGACGTCGACGTCCTCCTTGGTGTGGATGGGGTACGTACCGACCACATCACCATTGGCGGGGTTGAGCGAATCGAATGTGTCATTGCTGTTCAGTGCCTCGTCCATCGACGGGTTCACAACTGCGGTCATGTCTTAGCGCTCCTGCTTGATGAGATCGGCAGCCTTCTCGCCAATCATGATGGTGGGGGCATTGGTGTTGCCGCGCGGAACCCGTGGCATCACTGAGGCATCGGCGACGCGCAGTCCCTCGATGCCATGAACTTTCAAATCCGGGCCGACAACACTGCCCTCAATCGTGCCCATCGCGCACGTGCCGACGGGGTGGTAAAGCGTTTGCGACATCCGTCGCACGCCAGCCTCAATCTGGTCATCGGTGGGGTCCAGCGTCTCGGGAACCCACGGCGCACCGACGTAATCGCGGAACGCCTTCTGACGGCTGACCTCAACCAGGCGACGAGTGCCCCGCACCATGGCCTCCAGATCAGTGCGGTCGTCGAAGTAGGCCGGGTCGATCTCCGGATGCCACGTGGGGTCCGCAGATCGCAGCTTGATGTGCCCCTTGCTCTCAACGCGCACTAGACAGGCGCCGACGGTCGCGGAGTTGCGGGTGGGTTCGTGCTCACCGTTGTCGTAGAAACCCGTGGGGACAACGAACACTTGGATGTCCGGATCGTCCAGATCGTCGCTGCTGGTGAAGTAACCACCCGCTTCGCCGATGTTTGATGCGAGCGGCCCCTTGCCGGTGGCCTTCCAGCGCATCAAGTTCTTCAGACTCAACTGGCCAGCCAGATCGGTGGTGCGCTGGGTGTAATACATCAGTCCGCCGACGGGATGGTCCTGCAGATTCTGGCCAACGCCAGGTGAATCCACCACCACGTCGATGCCATGTTCACGCAGGTGGGCACCCGGTCCGATTCCGGACAGCATCAGCAGTTGCGGACTGTTGATAGCCCCGCCAGAGAGCACGATGTCACCCTCGGCGCGCACCGTGTGCTCTTCGCCGTTTGACTGATAGACGACTCCGGTGGCGCGACCACCATCGGTCAAGATCCGAGTCACGAACGCCCCGGTGCGGACTGTGAAGTTCGACCGTTCCATGGCTGGCCGAATGAACGCATCGGCCACCGACCAGCGACGGCCGTTCTTACAGGTGACTTGGTACTGACCAACACCGAACTGGCTCTCGCCGTTGAAGTCATCGTTGCGCTTGAAGCCGTCGGCGACGGCTGCCTCAACCCAGGCCTCGCTCAGCTCGTGGGTGTAGACACGGTCCTCGACGTTCAGCGGGCCTTGAGTGTTGTGAAAGCCGTCAGCTAGCCGGCGGTTACCTTCGGACTTCTTGAAGTACGGCAGGACGTCGTCGTAGCCCCAGCCAGCGGCCCCATAGGCGTCACGCCACTCATCGAAGTCGGCGCGCGCACCGCGGATGTAGATCATCGCGTTCAGTGACGAGCAGCCGCCGAGAGCCTTCATGCGCGGCCACGTCTTACGACGACTTTCCAGGTGCTTCTGCGGAGTGGTGCGGTAGTTCCAGTCGAGTTTGGTGCGGAACATCGTTGAGAACCCGGCCGGCAACTTGATCATCTCGTCGTCGTCAGAAGGCCCGGCTTCCAGAAGCAACACGCGCCGTTGTGGATCTTCGGCTAATCGGGCGGCGATAACACCACCAGCACTGCCTGAACCGATGACGATGTGATCAAAGGTGTCGCTTGATGCAACCCCAGAGGTGTGTGCCATGCCGGCCTCTCGACGCTGGTGACGTGCCTCACAACCTACTGCGAGTATGACCGTGACACAACTGCTGTCATCGTGAATTGAGCGCAGCAGCAACAGCGGCTGAGATCCGAGCCATGAGGTCGCGCCGACCGGCACGGTCAACTTCGACCTCGATGACCTCGATCCCCTGCGGCGTGCTGGTCAGCGCATCGGACAGCTCGCTGACTGCTACCCGGCGATGGCTGACGCCGTACCCCTCGCACAGCGCGGCCAAGCCTGCTCCGGTCGGCGTCGCATAGACACGCTCAAATGCCTCGGCAAAGTCAGCCGCACCCTGCTCTAACGTGCTGAAAATGCTGCCACCGTCGTCGTTACTCACCACGATGGTCAGATCCGGTCGTGGTTCATGCGGCCCAATCAACAAGCCATTGCTGCCGTGCAGGAACGTCAAATCGCCGACGTGCGCAATCGCTCGTCCTGGCCGCGCCAAAGCTGCACCAATTGCCGTGGAAAGCACGCCGTCGATTCCGGCCAGACCGCGATTGCCCATCACTTCGCGATCTGCGGTGCCAGCGGTTGCAATCAGATCAAGGTCGCGAACCGGACTCGACGACCCGATGACCAGCAATCCGCTGTGGCCCACTGCGGTATCGACAGCGGCAGCAACATTCAACGGCGTGCTGCCGTCGAGCGAGTTGTTGATCGCGGCGCTCGCAAGAGCGTCAGCGCGGCGCCATTTAGTGAGCCATTCGGGCATCGCAATGCCGTCGGTCTCAACAACGTCCGTGAACCGCACATTCTCGTTGGCCGGAACGGGGAAGGTGGTCTGGTCGCCGATGTGCACGATGTCGATGTCGGTACGACTCAGTAGCGCGGTGACTGGTCGCGACAATGTGCAGTGCCCAAAGGAAACGACTCGCTGGATCTCGCCGGCAACTGGCGCGTGCTGCAAGAGCAGGCGATAGGAAGCGAGTGCATTCGGTCCGGTTCGTGCACCCGAAGTCGGCTCAGCGAGCACGGGCCAACCAGCAGCCTCAGCGACGCCGACAGCCTGCTGACCAGCACCGTCGCCAGCCACGACGACCGTGCGCTGGACGCAATCCAATCGCACGATTCGCGGAGAAGTTGGCTGAGCCACCGGCGG